>NZ_JBHRSJ010000034.1:123327-427287 GCF_042643485.1 Azotobacter bryophylli
GTCAACAACCGTGATCGCAACTTCACCCAGGCCAAACTCCGCGCCCGCATGGAGCAAATCGAAAAAAGCATCGACCGTTATCTGGCAGCGATGGATACCACTGACCGGACGCAGTCCGATGTCGCTGAGGCCAAGACCAGCCGCCTTCAGGACAAAATCGAGAAGCTCCGGCAGCAGATGCAAGCGCTCAAGGAGATGGAGCAGCAGCTACGTGAAGCGCCGGATGGACAGGTGTCATTGACCGATCCGGATGCGCGCTCCATGGCCACCAGTGGAAAAGGCACCGGCACGGTTGGCTACAACGTGCAGACTGCGGTCGATACCCGGCATCACCTGATCGTCGCTCACGAAGTCACTAACGTCGGTCATGACCGCATGGCGCTAGCCGCAGTGGCCGAGCAGGCACGCGAAGCGACCGGAGCTGAAAGTCTCACCGTCGTTGCCGACCGTGGCTACTTCAGCGGGCTGGAAATCCTGGCCTGCGAGCAGGCCGGCATCACGCCCTTCGTACCCAAGCCGATGACCTCAAGCAGCAAGGCCGAAGGGCGCTTCGGCAAGCAGGACTTCGTCTACCTCCCGGCTGATGACGAGTACCGCTGTCCCGCTGGCCAGCGTGCGATCAAGCGTTTCTCGACAGTGGAGGACGGCCTCGAGTTGAATGCTTACTGGAGTTCTGCGTGTCCGCGCTGCCCAATAGCAGTTATCGGAGACTCAAGCGCTGGCGACACGAGGCGGTACTGGAGGCCATGCAGCAGCGGCTGGACCGTCAGCCGGAGATGATGCGCGTGCGCCGCCAGACCGTGGAGCACCCGTTTGGCACGCTCAAGCACTGGATGGGCGCGACGCACTTCCTGACCAAAACGCTGCCTCGGGTGAGCACGGAGATGAGTCTCCATGTGCTCGCCTACAACCTCAAACGGCTGATGAACATCTTTGGCATCCGTGGTGCGGTAGAGGCCCTGCGGGCCTGAGGCGGCCCATTTTGACTCGTTCCCCCGCCTCAGGATGCCGTAGATGGCGCCAGGCGGCTCAGGTAGCGGTCTGCACCGAGCTGCCGTGCCTAAACCTCACCCGACCTCGGGTCAAAGGCTGCCTGTAGCTCTGGTGTTAGCACTTCGCTGTTTTCACACAGCCTGGCCCCAAAGCGGACGTCCAATCAGCGACAAACGACTAGTTGAGCGCGACGCAATGCGGAGTCTGTGAGATCTCCAGAAGTGCGGCTCGCTTGATCGAAGATAGCGGACCTGGACTAAGAGCTGATGCTTGATCGGGAGCGATCATGGTGGCAGAGAACGTCCCTTCTCGCTCTCCACATCCAGAGAATCCGGAAGCCTGATAGCCCCCATTTCCAGTTATCCGAAAGAATCCGAGCGGCGCTACCGCTGAATGGATAGCATTGAGCCACCAAGGATTATGACCAGCTGCGTCTCAGACTGACAACGCTTCTCATCATCAAGGATGTGACCCTCAAACAGAGTCCGCGGTAATCACTGTTTTTAAGGAAAAAGAGATGGCGCCAAGGTGCGGTAGTCGTTACTTAGATAAATTTGAGAACTTAAATTTAATTAAGGAGTTTGACCCTAAAGAGCAATCGCCTGCTTTCATAGAGGCAGAGCTAGAAGGCTTGCCTGTACTGATTAAGCATTGGGTCCAAGAAAGCCCCGATACTGAAAGAACGCTACAAGAAATTTGGCTTTATGAGGTTCGGCAGCTTCACCGACTTAAGGGATGTCCGGGTGTGGGCGATTTTATTGCCCCCATTGTCGCTTCCAATAGTGATGAAGACGGCTTCTATTTGGTTTTGGGAACTGAGGATCGACGCCCGCTTTCACTGTATACATCAAGAAGTGTCAAGGGAACCCTTAGGGTTAGGCAGTGGGTAAACAATCTAAAGAATAGGTCAAACAGGGCTAAGCTTTGGAGGAATATAAATAGAGTATCGCAGGCTCTGCAAATATTGCACTCCCAGGGAATTCTACACAGAAATCTGGATTGTGATTCAATTCTTACTGACATAAGCAGCGAAGTAGATGACTTCCAGTTAACTGGATTTGAATGGTCAATCCGACTGCAGCATATGTCAGATGACAACGTTGCAATAGCCTCTCCAAATCACACTAGCGGAAATATATTCTCATTTCTCACGGATTGGCATGACTTGGGTAGGCTTGCAGCTGAGATCCTGGATATAAATATATCTTCAATCTGCGACTTGAACATCCCTGTTAAGTCCATAATCGAAGACACAGAGTTAATTCTCGATGAGATTAATTTGATACGTGGGCTGATTGGAGTTGTAAGGATTGACTCTAGCACACCATTTGAAGGATTGAGTTATGAGGTTTTACAGCCAAAGCTGGAATCAATAATTAAAAAACTAGATGAGTTTGGCGTCACGCAACAAGAGGGTTATAGTGTTGCATTTCTTCTGACTCCCCCTGCAAGTAATCCAGGATCAGGAGCAAAACGGATTCCAGTGTATTCAGCAATACAGAAAACCTTCTTCGATGCTCATGGCATAGCTATTCCAGCCCACGACATATCGGAGTTTATTAGATTTATAGAGGATGATTTGCGAGACACTTCCATTCTGTCTGTATTTAAGACTGATAGAGCGGTTGAGGAAGTCATACTTTTAGGCTCGACTCTTACCTATGTATTGACGAAGAACAAAAGGATTGGAGGGGATGAAGATGGCTCTTGGGATTGTGCATTTTGCACTCAAGCGTACCTCACTCCACCACGAAAAGTCGATGGTACCAACCCAACAAAAATAATAACTTCAAAAATAGCATGCTTTGCGCATAATGACCGTGCAGGCCAAGCATCTTGTAACTCAAAGTCTTGGCAAGGTGTAATAGGTGAGTTGCGAAGCGCTAGTGCTGTCGAGGAAAAGGCAACGACGCTGCTTCTTGGATTTGCTGCATATCATTTGGCAGAAATCGCTTATGCTAAGTCAGAGATATATCCTGTAGAAATTATTACATATACCCCAGATGTAGAGGATCCGGGTCAAAGCATCGTTCGACTTAAGAGCAGATCTGACGCAGTCGCCGATGATATTTCGGAGACATTGCGAATTAATAGCCCGGCAAAAAGATTTAAAGAGATTTTAATCGGGGCTAAGGCGTCGGAGCCAAACTGGAACTTAGTTAGCAATATTAACTTTTCTGAAGATGATCAAGAAGTCATTTTTACATTCCTGCAGCACCAGGAGGTCTCTGGAGAGGATATATTTGAATTTCAGGCAAGCAATCCTGATCCGGAGCATCAATACTACTATCTAGTGCCAGGGTCCGCGCAAGGAACCACTAAGCAGTTGAGCAGGAGAGCGTTTGCGATTGACGCTCTTAGCGAACACGCTGAGCTAATAAAAGTTCTTGAGCGCCCACATCTAGAATGCATGGACTCACATGAAAACTATGTGGCCGACTCTGCCTTTGAGCAACTGGACTCGTCAAAGAAGGATGTGTTTAAAAGGATTCAAAGCACCTTGCCGCTCTATTTGGTTCAAGGCCCTCCAGGAGTAGGAAAAACTCACTTAGTTACAGCCTTGGTTAGGCAGGCGTTTGAGTCAGAACCTAGCTCCAGACTTCTTCTCACAGCTCAAAGTCACTCTACTGTTCAGCATCTCTACAAAGAGGTTAAAAATGCCGTAGATGCCCAAGGCAAGGCGTCGCCATTAATAGTTAGCTGTATCAAAGATGCGTCAGGAGATGATGAAAAGGATGCAATATCTCAGCTAGATGATCTTGCGCGAGAACAACTCTTGAGGCTGACAAGTAGTGACGCTTACCGAAATGCTCCAGCGGATATCACAAAGCATAAAATTCAGGAGCTGTGCAGGGATGGAAATAGATCCATGCGATTCTCTTTTATGGGGCAGCTGTTAAGGTCGGCAAATTTAGTTTTCACAACTACAAACTCCAGACAGATAGAAGACCTTATCAGAACGCGATCCCAGTTTGACTGGAGTATTATGGAGGAGACAGGGAAGGTTACGGGGATCGAGCTTCTAAGTCCTCTACTTCTGTCTTATCGTCGATTGATGATTGGAGATCATAAGCAACTTCCTCCCTATGCGACTGAGCAAATGCGCCAGACTCTAAGAGACCTAAATAGGCTGAGAGGTGCGCTAGAGATTTCCACTGAAGTCTACAACAGCCAGATAAAGGGGGAGTTTATTAAAGAGATGTTCACATCTGAAAAGATAAGTGAAATATCACCTGAGCATCTACGAGAGATAAGCTCTGAAGCACTACGCCTGCATCTGCTGTTTGAGTCTCTGATTAATGAAGAGATATCCGCCGCAAAGAAATCATTAGAATACTATGGGTCTAGTGATTTTCACAGACCTATTGCAAGTATGCTGTCCATTCAGCATAGGATGCATCCAGATATTGCGGACCTAATTTCATTCTCATTTTATGAAGGGAAGCTTAAAACTTATCATAAAAAAGAGATTGAGTATTTATCAAGCCCTCGACCTTTCTTTTTTGAAGGCAATTGCAAGGTGGTAAGGAAGTTGAATAGCGCTGCAATAATCTGGATTGAGATCCCAGATGTTCAAGCTAATCGAGGGGTGAAATCTAAAGAAGAGAAGCCTACATGGAATAACCCACTTGAACGCAAGGTTCTGATTAGAGCACTGTCAAGGCTTCGTGCAGTGCCAAGTGGCAAGACACCGAAGCTCGCGCTATTATCTCCGTATGCGGTTCAGGTTAAGCATTTAGAGAAAGATATTGATCGAGCGGCAGGAGATCTGGAAAACTTGCGGGACTTTTCTAAGCCAGACGACTTATCTACATTTTGTAAAACGGTAGATAGCTTCCAAGGCGCGGAGGCCGATCTAGTCGCTATTTCTCTAGTCAGAAATAATAGTGAGTCCTATCCGCTGAGTGCGTTGGGTTTCTTACTTGATAGCCGCCGGATGAATGTTCTTCTCAGTAGGGCAAAACATCAATTGATGATTATAGGGTCTTATGAGTTCCTTTCTTGCTGGTCGCAGAAGATAAAAGAAGAAGAGATCCGGAAGGGAAATGCTGATAATGAGTTCCTTGTTAGGTTAGTAGAGAAGCTTGAGAGCCATAAGAAGGCAGGCAAGATGGTAACTATTCAGTACGAGCAGATTATGAGTCTGACCAAGATTTCGTAGGAGCATTTCATGGAAGATAAAAAACTTAGCCCGATGATATTTGTTAAGGTTCCATTTGGTTATGGGGTGCATAAGTTTAAGCTTATGAAACGGATAAGCTGGGGGGCTGTCGATCATCTTATTCTACAAACTATTGCTTTCGGCCCGACGACACCTGACGAGCTTTCGAAAAGGACTAGTCTTCCTAAGCAGCTTGTAATAGAGATTTTGATCCCCCTAATGCAAGCCGGATGGATAGAGATATCCCATATAGATGGGAGATATCAATTTAAGATCACTCATCGCGGCTTGGCGGTTTCAACAGAGGCAGATCTTCCTGTAAACAAAGAACCTATACTTAGAATCAGAAGCTTCTTGGTCGATCCATTGACCCAGCAGTGCTATCGTGTTGATAAGAAAAAAAAGCAGGCATTCTTGATATATCCAAAGTCTAAAGTGCATAGAGTAATTGAGCAGTATGGGATCTATGCGACTGAGGTTAGGATCAAAGAGCCTGTCTATGATCCTGATATCTCGGAGATATATTCTTGCGTTGCACACGATGATGAAGAAATAAGCGGATTCGAAAGTGATGCCGTCAAACCACGCTATGGCGAATCACTAAGGTACATTATTGCGCGAGTAGATTCTGAGAATAAATTGCAGGGGGTGCCGGATATTTCTGACGAGCTGCGTGCGGAAATAATAAGTGCTGGTGTAAAAAGGCGTGAGCAGATTCGCTTGCTAGGTTCTGCTCCAGCAAAAGGATCGCAGCTTTCATTTTATGAGGCCTCTCCACTCGAAAAGGTATTTCCAGCTGCTCTAGTTAAGTCTAGTTGTGTAGATCTTCTGGCTACTCCAGAAGAGCACAGGGCACATTTAACCTCGGAGATCAGATGTGCTTACTCTAGACTGGTTATTCACTCAACCTTCCTCAATCCAAGCTGCATTGATCTGATTCTTGAAGATCTAATAAGCGCAGCGCGGCGGTCCGTCCAGATAGATATCCTTTGGGGGCAGTGCCCGCCAGAAGTTGAAGATAAACTGTCGAATTATAAGCGAGTTCTTGAGTCAATTGAGTCTTTCCAAACTTATATTGACTCTCAAGGGCTATCTACGCAATTGAGGTTCCATCGCGAGCCAACCAATTCTCACTCGAAATTTTTGATCAGCGATCGTAAGAGTGGTGAGTGGCATACTACATTTGGGTCCTGTAATTGGTTATCTTCTAACTTTAACAGGATCGAAGCATCTGTTCGAATTGTAGATATGAAAATAGGTTCTATTGCCTTAAGCATCGCTTCTACCCTTGCGATGGGGCGTCGCGGTTTGGCAAATAACTTAAGCAGGGACCTAGCTGTTCAGTCAGCAAGGCTGGCTGCATGGGCGAAAGATCAGAAAAGCGCAACACCAGGTGACTCTAACTCTGTCTCGGTTAGGGTCATTACAGCACCAGAACATCACAAATTAGCGAAACATGCTTGTGATGAGGCTGAAAGGGAAATATTTGTTTGTAGTCATCGCGTTAGTTATGCCGGAGATAGGCCGATTTTTACTCCACTAAAGGCGTCTATTAAAGCCGTTCCTTTAATCAAAATAAGGATTGCCTTTGGTAGATCAAGTGGAGAGATGAAGAATCAGGAGGCGAGAGTACTAAAGGAGAAGCTGGAGGGTCACGGTTTTGAGGTCATCAAGGCGGACGACCCACAAATACATGCAAAATTTCTCACTTGGGACGATAACAATTTAATTGTGACTAGTCTGAATTGGCTTTCGGCGTCATCTAAAGGTGATTATCTGGGGGAGTTAGGGGTGCATGTCTTTGGTGGGGGTTATTCAAAGACAATAAAAGACTCATTTGATAAGTTCTATGGATGAGATATCTAGTTCTCCAGCTCCAGTGCGTCCGAGGCCGATCCGGGATTGGCAGTGTTCAGCTCGCGAACTCAGAACTCGTGGGCCAAGCGCCATAGATTGTGGCGCTGGCGCGCGTCTCAAGGAGCAGTACGATGCAACTGTGGGATCCTCTTTATAACTACGTGCTGATGCTTCGCAGGAGTTTCTGATTCGTTCGAGAGAGACGGTGGCTGCAGTCTGATGGAGGTAATCACCGGCTCAACTTATACTCCAATGCCCGCTTCTGGCCGTTTGTAGCCATATAGCATCCAGCCTGGTTCGCTCCACAACCCAGGGTAGACCCCAGCAGGCAATCCGTTACGGTCTGAGTTAAGGACGAGGGGATGACCGTGGCTGACTCGAGTCTGATCGGAGTGCCGCAGTGCAACCGGATGGCTGTGCCATCGGCTCGTTCGTCCGGCTCTCTTCGTTCGCCTCCGGAATCAGCAATTTGGCACGGCTTGTTGTTGTTGAACGCCGGTCCGATAGCTCCGCGCCCACTCCTGAGCGGGGAATCCGCCGAGTAGCTCCTGGTGAAAAGGCCCCGCTTCTCGCTCCCCAGCTCGGTCATATAAAGAGTCGTTCCATCCCTGGCGTGAACCTTCGCGCTGGCAAAATTCCAAGATCGAAATGACCTCCGTGCCAGTCAGTTCCGAGACATGGCGACCACTCCAGGCCATGAAACCGCAATGGTTGAAGACGATACGGGGAACGTATTCAGAGGGATCATCGCCCTGTTGCACTATGGTCATGACGCTTTTTCCTAAATCAGTAATTACCCCCCTGCTCGTTGTAGCAGCTGGATGGCGGCGGTGACGTGTCGGCTCAAGGTGGCGCGCTCTTCCGAACGTCCCCGCCAGTACCCGCCGGCGTTGGCGAGGCGGGTCATCAGCTCCAGGTCCTGGTCGCGACGGGCAGCCTGCAGGTACTGCTCGGCCAGCTCGGGCGTGTGCAGGAACAAGGTGCGCTCCGCTTGCTGGCGGGCATCCTGCTCGCTGCGACAGAGGTACGAGACATGCCCGCCCTCGATCCGAAAGGTCCACTCGTCGGGGTGAGCGATGAAACGGGGATCGTCGGCGTAACCGCCACGGCGGGCGAAGTCCACCAGCCGGCCGATCTCGATGAAGGGAAACGCGGGATGGGGTTTGATGGAGGGCATGGCGAGTTTCCTCACAGAGCGCTGGCGAGCCAGTCGAGCGCGGACAGGAGCGTGGCTGCATCGGCTGCGCCTTCCAGGCGGATCGAGCGGCCGGTCTGGTGGTCGGTGAGCAGCAGGGTCGGGGTGGCCTCGATGCCGCTGGCCGAGGCGGCCGCCGCCTGCTGGCGGACGGTTCGGGCGATCGTCTCGTCGTGGGCGAGGCACTGCTCGAGCGCCTGGGGATCGACGCCCGGGATCGTCAGGGGACCGGGCAGCCCCTGGCCGCTGCCGCGGGTCTGGCGAAAGACCCGCTCGACTGCCCGCCAGAACGCCGCATTACCGCCCAGCCGGCCGGCGCACTCGGTCAGACGCGCCTCGCGCCCGGCCGCCGGCTCGTGGAAGGGCAGCGGCCGATGCTGCCAGGTCCCGTTCACCTGCGGGTGCGCCTCGATCCAGGCCTTCAGGCCGGGAAACGCGTCCCGGCAGTAGGGGCACTCCAGGTCGGCATACGCGGTGAGCGTGAAGCGCGCCTCGGGAACCCCGTAGACCCAGGGTCCTTCAGGCAGTGCATCGGCCTCGGGCGGATGGCCGCTGGGCGCGGCCAGGCCGATCAGGGCCAGGAGGGCGACGGCCACCCCGGCGATGCCCCATGGCGCCTTCGGCCTCATGTCGTCGGCCCCTGGCGGTTGAGCAACTCGGCTTCCAGGAACTTCAGCAGGGCCTCCTGGGCTGCCTGCGGTTGCGGATGGCGTTCCAGCCAGCGGCCGACCGCCCTGCGCAGCTGTGCCTCGATTTCCCGCCGGTCCACGGCGCGCTGCCGGACCGTCTGCAGGTTCTCGATGAGCACCGGGGCGCAGACCTTGAGGACGGCCAGGCTGTCCTCCTGGGGCTCGCTCAGCAGCTCCGTAAGGCTGTCGATCAGGTTCTGGGTCAGGGTGTCCATGGCTCTCATGCCTGGCTCTCCGGTGAGGCGGTGGGGGTAAAGACGATGGGCAGCGAGTCGATGCCGCGCTTGCGGTCCAGATCGGCCGCCACGGCGAGGGCGGCCTCCAGCTCGTCGCAGCCCCGAGCCTGCATGATGTCGTAGCGCTGTTTCTTCTCTTCCGGCTCGGTCATGGCCAGGGCGAGGCAAAGGCTGGGCGGCACGACCCGGAACAGCAGCTCCATGGCCTTGGACAGCACGACGCCTTCGGTGAACTTGCCCGACTCCTTGCGCGCGGACAGCATCAGCGCCTTCTGCGCCGGCTTGAGTTCGCGGAACCGGGCGATCTTCTCGACCTCATCCGGCGGCATGTTCAGGCAGATCCACCACTCGATCATGTTGAGCAGCGCATGGGCTTCGGGCGGTACGTCGTCGACGTTCTGGGTGGCCATCCAGAACCAGGCGCCGAGTTTTCGCCACATCTTGGTGATCTTCACCGAGTAGGGCGACAGCAGGGGCACCTTGAGCTGAATGTGCCCCTCGTCGGTGAAGAAGATCAGCGGGCGTCCCTTGAACTGGTCGCGTTCGGCGATGTTGTTCACGGTATTGAGCAGGGAGATGTAGGAGATGGCCATCTGGGCGGCATAGCCTTCGCGGGCGTAGGTCGCCAGATCGACCACGGTGACGTCGGCCTCCGGCCAGGCCGAGCCCGGCCGGTTGAACATCTCGCCTTCCGCGCCCATGCAGAACAGGCCCATCGCCTCGGCCATCTCCAGGAAACGATTGCGCCGTGACTCCGGCTGGGAGGTATCCGCGCCGGCGAGGCGCAACTGGTCGCGCACATCCTCGGGCAGGACGATCCGACCTTCGGCATGGCACTGGCGAGCTGCCTCGAGGATGCACTGACGGATCGCACTGCGATCGGCACGGGTCAAACGCTGGTCCTCCTTGTCCTCGCCGCCGGTGATCATCAGGCGAGCCACGATCTCCATCTCGCCCAGGATGTCCCGCTGCTCGTCTTCCTCCGTCTGGCTGGCGACATGCTCGTCGGAGGCCTCCAGCTCGTCGGCGCCCAGCACCCGGATGCCAGCAGGCTGCTCGATCAGCTTCACGGCATCGGAGAAAGGCGCCAGGCTGACGCCGGACCCGGGGGACAGCCGGACGCGGTTGACCGTCAGGCCCAGGCGCTTGGCGAAATCCCCCATCAGACCGAAGCTGTTACCGGCCTCGACGATGAACAGTCGCGGTCGGTAGAGGGCCAGGATCTGGATGAGGATGTTGGTCGCCGTCGCCGACTTGCCCGCCCCGGTCGGGCCAAAGATGAACATATGGGCGTTCATCTGCCGATCGAGCTTATTCAGCGGATCGAAGGTGAGGGTCTCGCCGCCCCGGTTGAAGAAGGTGATCCCCGGGTGGCCGGTGCCGGTGGCACGACCCCAGACCGGGGTGAGGTTGGCCACGTGCTGGACCAGCATCATCTGCGTGTACCAGTCCAGCCCGTGCTTCTGGTTCGGGTCGAAGTTGGCCGGCAGCCAGCGCAGGTAGCTGTTCAGCGGGGCCACCTCGTCCTGCGGCATGACCGGCTCCATGCCGGCGCCGAGCATGGTGTTGCACAGGTCGAGCGAGCGCTGCTCGAGGATCTGCTCGGTCTCGCCGCGCACGAAGAAGGCCACGCTGCCCCGGTACAGCTTGTGCTTGCGGCCGATCAGCTGGCGGGCCTGCTCGACCGCCTCGCGGGTCAGCGCCGAGGCCTGGTTGTCGCCCACCGACTTGCGGTGCAGGCGCTCCAGGTAGCTCTCCAGCACGTCCTGCGGGGTGACCACCAGGGTGAGGTTGAGGACGGTGTCCTCGGGCAGCTTGTCGAACAGGGCGTGCAGGGCATCGCCGCCGCTGCGGGTTTCGCCGGTGAGGTGCCCGGTGGGCGGCGGCTCGCGCAGGCGATCGAGCAGGATCACCCGGTGCGGCTGGCCGTCGAAGTACCAGAGCCCCTTCTCGAAACTCGAGACCGGCTCCCGGTAGAACAGACACTGGGAGAAGTCGTCCCCGTCCGCCAGGGGCAGGGTGCCTTCCTCGTGCTTGAGGCGGGTATTGATCAGCTCGAAGAAGCGCTCCCGGTCCTCCCGGGTCGGACCCAGCATGTCGGGGTGGGGATTGAACCAGCGCAGCAGCCAGTGGCGGATGTCCTGTCCGTCCATCCGGCGGGCGGTGAGGCCGGCGTTGGCCAGCGCCCCGCACAGCCGCTTGCAGATGTTGTTCAGGTAGGGCGCCGGGGCCTGGCCCCGGATCTTGCCGTCGCCGACGCTGCGCCGGTAGACCACCATCCGCACCCGCCGGCGCTGTCCGCGCCAGGGCAGCTTGGAGACCACGGTGTCCTGGAACAGGCCGCCCGGCTTCGACACCGCGGCGAGGTGATGATGGAACAGCTGCAGGTAGAGCTCGGTGAAGGGCGTGCCCTGGGCCCGGGGCTGCACGTAGTCGCGCAGCCCCGCCAGGTAGTCGTCCCAGCGGGTCTCGTCGTTGGCGAAGAACTGGATGACCCAGGGGGAGGTGTCCAGCTCGTCGAAGCTGTCTTGCAGCGCATTCTCCAGGGCGTCCCGCGCTTGGCGCAGCCAGTCGGGGTCGCGCCCCTCGGTGCCGATCGGCGTCAGCTCGAAGAAGGCGGCGAGGGACTGGTTGTCCTCGAGCAGCATGGCCTGCTCGTCGGGCAGGTACTCGACCCAGGGCAGCAGCTCCACGAAGCTTGGATTGGCCCGGTACAGCGCGGCGACGTCGTCGACGGTGGCGGGCTTCTGCTTGGGATCGCGCCAGGCGCCCGGGGCGGGAATGCCGTGCGCGGCCAGGCGATCGAGATAGCGTTGCCAGGCCTCCTCGGCAGTGCGCTCGGCTTCTCGGGTGGCCTTCAGCCCATCGTCGGCGAACAGCCGCGGCCGCTTCGCCGGCACGCTGTCCGCGTCCGGAACGTCGTCAGCTTCCGGAGGTTCCGGGGCTGGTTCAGCGACCGTCCATTCGGGGGCTGCCTCAGTGGAACGCGATTCTGTTTCAGGTTCTGCCTCAGTAACCGGCTGGGCCGCTTTGTCCCGCCGGAACCATTCGAATAATCCCATCAGTAATCCTCCACGCGCTCGCCGGGCATCGCGTATTGCACGCGCTGGTACAGGGGGAAGACGGTGGTGTAGCCCGGGACCGGCGCCGGATCGGAGCCGGCCAGGTGCGGGAACACGTACATCACCAGGTCGGGGTTGGGCAGACGGCGGAACTGGCTGTAGATCTCGTTCTGGGCAGTCCGCGAGTAGCTGGCGTTCTCCGCCAGGGGCGAGCCTGCGTTGACCGGGCGGCGCAGTTCGGCGCGGGCATCGAGCAGTTGGCGGCCGGCGGCGCTGCCGCCGCTGCCCACCGTGCCCTGGTCCCACACGTCCAGCATGGTCTGGGGACCGTGCGGGAGTAGTTTCTCCTTGCTGGTCGAACAGCCGGTGAGGAGTGTCACGACGGCACCGAGCACGACCGCATTAATCCAAGTTGGCCGAGACATGGCTGGCTCCTGTGCGATGGTCGACGGCGCGACCCTTGAGTTCGTAATCGATGGCGAGCTCCCGATCCAGGTGGACGGCCACCTGGGCGCCGGGCTGCACGTAGACGGCGGCGAAGGCCTGGCCGTAGAGCTTGTTCATCCAGTCGGAGATATCGCTCACGCCCTGGGTCAGGATCTGGCCCATCGCCTGGTTGCCGGAGAGGCCCGTGCTGCCGAGGGTGCCGCTCGCGTTGGAGATGTAGGACGAGCTGTTGCTGTTCTTGACCAGCGACGCGGCGGCCGCGCCGGCGGCCGTCACCAGGGCCTGGTTGCCGATGTATTCGGCGGCATTGCTGCGGCGCACGCCGCTGATGCAGGGGATCCCGTAGGGATCGCTGATCCAGCCCAGGCCGTTGCCCTGGACGGGCGCGGGCTGGCCGTTGACCGCGCTCTGGTTGTTGTTCTGCTGCGACGCGCCGTTCTCCTGCGGGGCTGGCAGCGTGCGCACGCGCCCGTCGTGGAAGACGAAGGTCAGGCTCCGGATCTGGCCGCGGACGCAGGACAGGGTCCAGTCGCCCGAGGCGGTGCCGGTGGCCACCGCCCCGGCCACGTCGGGCAGGTCGATGCCGTTGGCCGTCAGGTTGTCCGGGCCGATCAGGACCTTGAACGGGTAGGGGTCGTTCACCGTGCCGTCGATCGGCACCCGGCCGATGAGGGCGGACATGGCCACCGAGCCCATCAGGGTCGAGTTCTGCGGCAGGGTGTAGACCTTGCGCACCTGCCGGCGGGCCTGCTCCTCGGTTTCGACGTGTTCCGCGACCTGGCCGGCGCCGGCGCTCAGCACCTTCTGGCCTCGCTCCACGGACTCGCCGAACGCCGTCGGAAAGCTGAACCCGCTCGCCGCTTGCCCGGCGCCCGAGGCCAGAGGCCTGCCGTTGGCATCCAGCGCCGTGGCGTCCTGCGGTTCGATCCAGATCACGTCCGCGCCCGGTGGCTGGAACTGCTGGCCGTCGCCCGGCTGCACGCCCAGGCCGATCGGCAGCTCCGATCCGGTGGCGGTCGGGCGGTTTTCGAGCCGTTCCCAGCGCTGCTGCAGTTCGCCGAAGAAGTTCTGCTGCTGTTCCCGGACCTGCTCCAGGCCGCTCTGCATCCGCTGATCCACTTTCTGGTCGATCGAGCCCAGGCGCTGTTTGAAGACCTCGTTGTCCTCCTTGAGGCTCTGGTTGTCCTTCAGGGCGTGTTGCAACTGCTCCTTGAGCTGGCGGCTCTCGGCCACCATGGTCCGCAGGGTGTCGCTGGGGGTGTCGCCCTCGATGCCCAGCGCCTTGGCCTGGTCGGGCGTCAGGCTCGGGTGGGCGGCGTCCGGGGCCGGCGCGGAGCGGTCCCGAAGGACGCCGATGGCGACCAGGCAGGCCAGCAGGACCACCGGCACCACCAGGAACTTGAGCAGGGGATTACCTTTGAGCGTGGCCATCGCGGTCCTCCGGCGCCGGGCGTGGGTCGGCGGCCCCCAGGGCCGGGATCAGGGCGCGTTCCAGTCCATGCCCCTTGGTCACCAGGTACAGCACGGTGGTGTCGCTGGCGTCGCCGCGCCGGCCGAGGTCCGGGTGCTGGAAGGTCGCGGTGGCGAAGTCGCCGAGCAGCTCGCGGGGATCGAGGACGAGCCGCTGCGCGCTCCGGTTGCGCAGCTTCACGGCCGTCACCCAGTGGTCGTCCAGGCGCCAGGCCCCCAGGGCCGAGGCCTCGACGGGCAGGCCGGGCAGCAGGTGGGCCAGATCCAGGCGGCGATCCAGCTTGACCGGGGCGATGCCCTCGACCGGCTCCACCGTGCGCAGCGGCGCGTACAGCGTCTGCGCGGCATAGCGGGTCAGCACCACGGGGATCGGCGTCTCCCGCCGGGGCGGTGTCGGTTCGTCCTCGTTATCGGACTCGCGGGTGGCTTCTGGACGCTCGGCGACGGACCGCGAAGGCACCGAACGGTCACGACCATAGTGTTTGGGCGCCGTCTCGCCCGGCACGATCCGCACCGGCTCCAGGGGCGCCTGACCCTGGGCCGGCGGCGCGGCGGCGATGTCCACCAGCAGGATCTCGCCGGTGGCGGCATCCTGCAGCTGCAGGCGGCTCGGCTCGATCGGCGCCTGGGCCAGCAGGTACAGCGCGCCGCCTGTGCTTTGCACGCGCAGCTTGCCGTTCAGGCTATGGGGCAGGCCGACCCGCACGTTGCGCTCGACGAAGACGATGCGCTCCTGGCCGACCACCAGGGGAATGGCCAGGGGGATGCGCTCCCAGCGCTGGATTTCCACGGCGCGGGCCTCGGCCAGCCCGAGCAGGACCAGCAGGGCCAGGCCCGGAACGCTCCAGCGGCTTAGGGTTCTCCGGCTCATGATCCACCCCCGACCGGCACCTCGGCCGTGGCCTCGATGCGCTGCGGCGTGCCGGCGTAGCAGTCCCAGACCAAGCCGAACGGGTTGCGCTCCGGATCCACGTCGTGGCGCACGATGTGCAGCGGATAGCGGGCCAGGGCGCGCTTGACCCGTTCGCCGCCGTAATACTCGTCGGCGGTGATGTCCAGGGTGACTACCCAGTCGTTGTCGGAGAGCTGGCGGACATGCAGGGTGGGATCGTCCCCATAGCCCCGACCGGGGATCTCGTAGACGCCACGGACCCGCTTGCGCAGCTCGCCGGCATTGCGCCGCTGTTCGAAGTCGCTCTGCAGTTGGGCCGTGCAGGCGGGCGTGAGGTAACTGCCCAGGGTGTGCAGGTTGCGCTCGTAGTCGGCTTCGCCATCGGTCGGCCAGCGGTTCATCTGTTGGAAGAGATAGAGGCCGAAGGTGTAGACCGACTCCGGCGGCACGTCCCACCACTTGCGGGTACTGCCGGAGCGTAGATCCGGCGGCACGTGGATGGTCAGATCGCGGGGTGCGCTCCACCAGCCGTAGCCGAGGCCCAGGCACCCCAGGGTGAGGATGGCGATCCCGCCGCGCAGGGTCCGGATGTGTCCCCGCTGCGCGTCGGAGAGCTTCCAGGCCCGGCTCATGCGAACCTCCTGCGTTTGCACAGCCAGGCGCCCGAGCGCAGGACCAGTCGGGCGCTGTTGAACGAGGTCGGACCGTACTCGGCCAGCGCGAGCTGCGACTGGCGGTTGAGCCAGGTCTCCGGCCGGCCGCGCTTCAGGCGCCGCAGCACGCGGGCACCCACCGACAGGCCGAGGGCGCCGCAGACCAGGGCCCCCAGCAGCGGCATGGCGGGCGTCACCACGAACGCCAGCGGTATCCCGCCGAGCAGGCCGGCGCCGGCGGACAGGCCGATCGTCAGCCACATCTCATCGGCCGTCAGGCCGCCGATGATCACGGGCTGATGGTTCAGGCGGCTGGGCAGAAAGCGCAGCGTGCCATCGTCGAATGCATCGAACATGCCGGCGGCTCCCATGGTTCAGAAGATCTTGGTGGCCTGGGTCACCAGGAACACGATGGCGCCGAGCAGGGTCACCCCCACGGCGACGGTCCCGCCGAGGTCGGCCCATTTGGCCTTGCCCAGGTGGATATCGTGATAGATACCGATGGAGTGACGGCCGACGATGAACAAGGCGAAGGCGCAGAGGCCGACGCCGATCAGCATGGCGCCGTCGTAGATATAGTTCTGCATGGTCTGCAGCCAGTTGCTGCCCTCGCCCCGGGTCGGCGCCTGCTGTTGCGGCAGGGCGGCGAGGACGCTGGCCGGCAGGGCGGCGAGCGCCAGGGTCGCGAAGCGCGTCAGCGGGCGGCGGGCGCAATGGAACAGACGGGAGAGAGACAGCATCGGACAAAACTCCTTGGGTCAATGAAGCAGCAGGAAGGACAACGTCATGCAGAGCACTATCCAGCGGACGGCGTAGGCGGCGGCCGCTTGGCCGTCGAGGGAACGCTTCGCCCAGCCCCGGTAGAGGCTGAGCAGGGTCCAGGCGCCCCAGAGCAAGACGAGTGCGAAGGTGAGCGAGAGCCAGAGGAGGCTGACCGCGCTCGGCGTGAAGCCGCTGGCGGCCTGGAAGGCCGTGACCTGGGCGCCGCTCATGGGCATGGCTAACGCTCCCCATCCTGTCGGTAGCGGCCGGACAGCTCCACGGGGTCGCGAGGCTGGGCGCGGGAGGGGGCGAGGTAGTCCTGCAGGCCCTGGCGGATGCGGGCGACATCGCCGGCCAGGCGCTGGTAATCGAAGTGGTAGCGCTCACCGGGATCGTGGGGCAGGTCGGCACTGCGGCGGGCGACGGCTTCGACCGCGTTGAGCTGGCGGATCATGACCTCGAGGTTGACCGCTTCGGAGGCCGTGCCGGCGGCGCCGGCCGAACCGGCGACGGTCAGGGCGCCGAAGGCGACGAGGCCGAGGAGGCGGCGGAGGAGGGAGGGGCGATCGTGCATGTTCACGGCGAGGGCCTTGGACTACCGTTCGGGGTGTGGTCCAGAGCATGACGAGCCGATCGGGACGGGTCAGCAGAAAACCCTTTTTTGGTCGGTTAGGGTTTTTTCGAGCATTCGACGCGCCACTCTTCTGGCGTCTTTCACCCGTTGACCCAATGGGTACTAGTCTGTTTGCTGTATAAACAGACAGTTATTCTAGGGGCATTCCATGGTCAATGCGGAACTCATCGGGCCAGCGGGCAGCTCGGACACACCGCTGCCGTTCTTCTCGTTTCGTGTGCCGGCTGGCTTTCCCAGTCCAGCCCAGGATCACATGGAACGGCAGATCTCCCTCGACGAGGCACTGGACATCCGAGCGCCGCACACCTACTTGGTCCGGGCCATCGGCGACAGCATGACCGGCGTGGGGATCTACGACGGCGACATTCTGGCCGTGAACCGATCCTTGCGTCCGGCGAGTGGTCAAGTGGTGATCGCCGTGCTCAATGGCGAGCCCCTGAAGAAACTATTCATGGTCCAGGCCGGCCAGTCGCGCTGCTGGCGTTTGGCCTTAGGCCGCAATCGGCCAATGCTCTCGCGGGGCTTTTCGTTTTCTTGACGACCGCATGACGAAACGTTCACATGCAAGCCATTAGCCTGAAAGGGTCGTGATGTTGTGCTTAGCCCCGCTCTCCCGGCGGGGCTTTTTGTTTCTGCCTTTTCCCCAGGCGCCCCTCTGCGATAGCATTTTGTCTCCAGCAGTAAGGAGCGCCCGATGACAAGGCGCCGCATCGCCCATTCTTTTCTTTACCTGTTCCTAGCGGCCGGCCTAGCCCTTTTCATTGGGTTCATCGCCGCCCCGGCAATCACCCGCTCACTCGCAATCGTACATGAAGGTGTTCTGACCAAGATCCATGCAGTCCAGGCACGTGGTCAAGCCATATGGCGGGAGATTCAAGCCCGGCAGGCGATCCGGCAATACGAGCTCCAACAGCGCCAGCCAATGCCGAGAAATCAAGTTCAGCAGACGGCTGAGCAGCAGCTATTAAAGGATACAGCCTGGAAACGGTTCTATATCCCGCCAGAAGCCTGCAAGCATCCTGATGCTGAAGACCGCTTTGAGATCTGTGTGCTTCGAGAAGCTCAATTCAGAAAGGAATTCGATCGGCGCTGGGCTGCTGGAAAGTTTGCTCAACCGAAGTCCTAGTTTCGATGCGAGCCTTCTGATGTGAGCCTTTGCCCTCTCCAGCAGCGGCTTCCTCAGCCCCTATCAGGCTATCGATCGCTCAAAATTGGTGGATAAGGCGCATTCCGACCTCGGGACGCGCTGACTCGCTGCGGCTTTTGTTGACTCCGAGACCGAATTGGATATTCGCCAGCCGAGTGAGTCGTTGATGGATCTGGGGCATCAACAGGACATGGCTATCATGGCCGGTCAGATAATTGACCTCCAGCCCAAGAACGGTGCTGTCGGTCGCATCGTAGAAGGTCGAATGGTTGAGGATCAGATCATTGCGCTGGCTGGAGCGAGACCAGCTGATATCAGCAAGTCCGATCATGCTCATGGTGCTCCAGCGGCTGCTGAATCGGTTGCCCAGCATATAGACCAGGCTGTTGAGATAGGTGTGACGCTCACGATCGTAAATGCCCAGATACTGGGCGCCATGGACGGAGCGCCCATGATTGAAGGTGCCGAACGTGCCTTGCAGTCCCAGCTTGTATTCGGTCAGTCGGTCATCCTGAAAGGGAAATTCGAACTCGATGGCCATACCATCGGCGAAAGCCAATTCCGCTTCCGGCGCCCAGTGGGTCACCCGATCGGATCCGGACAATGGGGAGGTGGCCAGCGCATTGGTCTCGAACTCGCCCTGGTGCGCACCGAGCGGGCGAATCATGTCAAAGACCATTGGCTCCGGGATATGAGGGTAGGCGCTGGCTTTCCCCTTGCTGGACGACGCTTGCGCGGTCGATGCGACCGTGAACAGGAACGATCCCACGAGCAACCACTCGCATACGACAACGAGCCAATGATGTACCAAGACTGCAATCTCCGATAAGTGACAAAGAAGCGGGCAGGAGGATACCCCGAACCGTCGCCTCCTGCTGCAAATCGCATACCCAAACCAAGTCTATTCGGTAAAAGACCAAGGCGTCTTAAGCAACCATTCCTGTGATAGCGCTTGCCGCTCACCGTAGTTGGTTGTGACTTCGCCCATTGGGACAAGCAACTTCAGGGAGAGGAAGAGCCACCATGGACCACGACGAGCAAGCAGTACAAGTTTCACAAAAGCAGCGCCCATGAGCACACAAAGCCATGCCAGGCCAGCCTACATCGCACTCATTGTCAGGATTTCAGGATTGCAGTCTCGCCGCCTTATGCCTTCCGAGCTCGCCCGCCCGCGATGACAGCAGAGGCCGCAACCAAGATCGTCATATTCGAGCAGATCCCATCTGCTCGTGTTGTCAGGCCGGACTGGTGGGTGTCGACGACTCCATGGCGACCGGGGCGAAGATCTCAATCGCATTGCGACCGGATTGTTTGGCTCGGTACATGGCCTCGTCGCCTAGGCGCAGCAGATCGCGTGGGGTGTTGGCGTGGTCAGGGTAGAGCACTACGCCGACACTGGAGGAAATGTGCAGGGTATCGCCGCTGGCAGTGACGAACGGTACTTCGAGTCCGGCACGAATCTTTTCCGCGACGCACAGGGCATCGATATCCGAGGTGATATCCGGCAGCAGGACGACGAACTCGTCGCCGCCGACGCGCGCTACCGTATCCGATGCGCGCAGGACTGCCAGCATGCGTTGGGCGACCTGCTGTAGCAGCCAGTCGCCGGTTTCATGGCCGTACTGGTCGTTGACCGGTTTGAACTTGTCGAGATCGATATACAGCAAGGCCAGTCTGCGCTGGCCACGCCGGGCCTGGGCGACCAGTTGCGCTAGGCGGTCCTCCATCAGCCGGCGGTTCGGCAGGTTGGTCAGGCGATCGTAGTAGGCCATGTGGCGGATGACTTCCTCGGCTGCCTTGCGATCGCTGATATCGCGGCTGATGCCGAGGATCTGACAGGGACGGCCGGCCGCGTCGAGCAGCAGGGTGGCGGCTACCTCAGCGGGGATCGAGTGCCCATCCTTATGCGGTAGTTCGGTTTCGAAGGTTTCATGGCGCGACGGGCATTCCGGCGCTGCCAATCGTGCGGCCAGCTCGCGCAGGGCGCTTCGGAAGTTCGCCGCCTTTTCCGTTCCGACCAGTGCGTCCAGCGGCTGGCTGAGAATCTCCATCGGCGTCCAGCCGCGCAGCCGTTCGATCGACGGGCTGATGTAGCTGAAGGTCAGTGCCGGCAGGTCGACGATCCAGATCACGTCGTTGCAGTTCTCGGCGATCAGCCGGTACATCTCCTCGCTGTGGCGCAGCGCTTCTGCCAGGCGTGCGCGCTCGACTGCCAGCTGGACGAGCTTGGCGTAGTCCTCGATCAGGCGGATCTCCTGGTCGGACGGTATGGCCGGCTGGCGATGGTAGATCGCGAAGGTCCCGAGCACCTTGCCTTGGTTGTTCTTGAAGGGCTGTGACCAGCAGGCGCCGAGTCCGGCCCATTGGGCCAGTTCACGAAAGCCTTTCCAGTAGGGATGCTCCTGGATGTCCTCGACGATCACCCGCTCGCCGCGGAAGGCTGCGGTGCCGCAGGAACCGGCGCCTTCGGCGATTGGCACTCGCGCCGTCGCTTGGCTCCAGAAGGAGGGCATGCTGGGGGCTGCTGCGTGTAGAAGCGCGCGGCCATCCTCGCTGGCGAGCAGGATTGAGCAACAGGTGTCGGGGTGTCGTTTCTCGATGTTGAGCATCAGCTCATTCAGGATGTCGGTGAGCGGAGTGTTCTCGCCGATCTGTTGGAGGATCCGGTTGTTGATGCATAGATAGTGGCTGTGCTCTTCGAGTGCGGCCTCGCTCTGTTCGCGTGCCTCGGTCAGGGTCTGCAGGTGCTGGCGAGTTTCATTCAGCCAGCCAATCACGCTATCGGGCTTCGCCGGGACGGGAAGAGCGGGCGGGGAAAGGTCGCCCTTGCCAATGCGCTCGATTTCCGCCCGTACCGCTTCGGGTGAGGCACCGAGCAGCGTGCGTAGTGACAGGTAGTTGCGCCACAGCAGGGATAGCCACAACAGGCTGAGGCCGACGAATGCCCAGCGGCCCATGCCGGCATAGAAGGCCGCTTGCTCAAGGTCCGTGTTTTGGTCCGTCAGCTTTGCGAAGTCATCGAGCGGTCGCAGGAGCGCTTGCTTGGCGCGCAGATAGGCTTCGTCGAGCAGGATGTCGCGAGCGCGCTGCCGATCCTCTTCGGCATTCGGGTTGTCGCTTCCGACCAACCGCATCGCCTCTTCTTCCGTTTCGACCAAGGCGGTCGAGGCGAGCAGGGCCTGGTTCAGCAGGAGCCGTTCCTGCTCTCCCAGGCCGGCTTCCGCGATCCTGTCTTGCAGGGATGTCTGGCTGCCCCGGCTCTCGCCTGGCAGGGGATCGCCGGGCATGCGCTCCCAGTAGGGGCGACCCTGTTCCGGTTGCGGCTTGCGGCCAGCCTGGATGTCCAGCATTTCCTGATAGCGCTGTGCGTAGGCTGGATTCCCAGTGGCTATATAACCTTGCGCCATCCTGCTCAGGCTGTCCGAGGAGTGGCGTAGTTCGTCAGCGAGCAGCAGCGAGCGTAAGCGCTGCGCGTTCGCCCGTTCGACTTTTTTCTCGGCAAGGAGGTAGCTGGCAAGACTGGCGATCAACGTGCCGAAGGTCAGCATCATCAGCGCCATCCAGAGGGTAATACGGCGATTGTTTCCGATTCGAGTCATGGGATTCAGCAAGGCTCCGTCAGTTTCTATTTTTATAAAGTATGAGCCTGCCAGAGTGGCGATTCTAGAATGTGCATCTGGGGGATTCCGGCGTACGATGGTTCTAGCGGTCACCGTAGCCCCACCGATCCAAACAGTCTCTGCCAGCGGGAATCGGCAAGGGCGCGGCGTTCCGAGGGCGAGCCTGATCGAGAGCGAGGCGAGCTCGGTGCGCAGTCGTTGCGTCTGCCCCCCGGGCCCCCTTGGGCAGTAGGCCAGCCTACTCGATCACCTATTCACCTTCTGTAAGCTACGACCTACAAGAAATCGGGATCTTTTCCAATGTGCTCAAAGCAGCCGCCTGGGTACAGTTAATGCACCGAGACGTCGAGGGAACGACGCAGGCTGACCAAGAATGGCGGCCAGGGAGAAGTCGCAGGATAAGCGGCTGCTCGTCAGGACGATGAGCAAACGGATCATAGGGCAAAACAAAAACGGCGAGGCTAATCCCCCGCCGTTTTTGTTTGTGTCGGAAAAGATTATCTATCACCTGATGCAGGCCGCTGGCTCAGTCTCAATTTCCCTCTAGAGCGATAGAACTCAACGCTGCGCCAAGTTAGAACTGCCATCGTATTGGCGTGATGCCATGGAAATATCTGTGAACTTGTTTGCAATATAGAAATCAGACCGTCCGCAAAGTAGCGGTAGCTGGAGCAGTATCTTGAGCACGGAAGCAGTGTTTCCCCCCTTATGGATAGGATTGGCAGTCTTGTTGCCAGTGGCGGTATGGCTGGTCTGCGGTGTGATCGACCAGCAGCGCTGGAAAAATAAGCCATTCATGCCGGCAACAACGGATAGCGGCCTCGTGCGCCGTCTGAATGAATGGGTGGTCATGCATCCCGCCTCGCTCATTATCGGTTCATGGTGTGCCTTCTTTGCCGTCTACATCCTGCTTTGCTGGCTATGCGCCGGACAGCCGTAGAACTGAATTGCACTCGGTTTTTACTAACGGTGCAGGAGCGCCAGACCAAGGCGTCTTAAGCACGCATGCCTGTGATAGAGTTCACAACTCACCGTACCGTAGTTGGTCGCGACTTCACCCCTTGGGACAAGCGACTTCAGGGAAAGGAAGAACCACCATGGAGCATGACGAGCAAGCAGTACAACTCTTACAAAGAAGTAGCGCTCGTGAGCACACCAAGCCATGCCAAACCAGCCTGCCTCGCACTCACTGCCAGGATTGCAGTCTCGCCACCTTATGCCTGCCGAACTCGTCCGACTTCGATGATGGCGGGGCCGCAATCGAGATCGTCAAACGGAGCAGGCCGCTCAAAAGAGGCGAATATCTCTATCGACAGGGCGACCAATTCAATTGTGTGTTCGCCGTCTGCTCCGGGGCGCTGAAGACCTTCGGTCTGAGCGACGATGGTGAGGAACTGATCACCGGCTTTCACCTGCCCAGTGAACTGGTGGGGCTTTCAGGCATGGGCAGCAACATCTATCCGGTTTCGGCGCTGGCACTGGAAGAAACCCAGGTTTGCAGAATTCCCTTGAAGCAACTGGACGAGCAGCCCCTGGAGCTCCCCTATCTGCGTCGCCGGCTGATGAGATGCATGAGCCGCGAATTGCGCGACAACCAACAGATGAGGTTGCTGTTGTCGAAAAAGAACGCGGACGAGCGGATTGCCGCCTTTCTTATCGACCTGTCCGCACGCTTCCGCAGTCGCGACCTGCCCGCCAACCAGTTCCGCCTGCCCATGTTACGCAACGAGATCGGCAGTTACCTCGGCTTGGCCGTGGAAACGGTATCGCGCGTTTTCACCCGTTTTCAGCAAATGAGGCTGATCGCCGCGGAGGGTAAGGAGGTGCACATCCTCGCTCCCCTCGAACTGAGTACCCTGGCCGGCTGGCATTTGGATGACAGCCCGATATGAGCCGACAGGTCACCTCGGGCACTGAGCGTCGGTGAATCGACTGCTCCCTCACGACTAAAGCCCCGTCCGCCGGTGGGCCGTTGCAGACGGCATTCAGCGGAGCATGCTGCATCCGCTGATGGGGACTGATCCGTTCCGCTCGCAACGCGTCCCGCATCCGCTCCAGCCACTCCAGTTCATTGTTGTGTTTGCTCGAATTGATGTCGAGGAAGAGCGGAGCAATAGTGAAGTCGTAGTAGATGCTCGTAATGCGCTAATGTAGTGGCCCGACAATTTCTAGGCGGAATGCTTTATGAAAACCTGTGTTTACCTTTTTATGGGGAGTATTTTGATGCTCTCTTTTGGCGAGGTTTATGCTTCAACTGTCCGCTGTGGAACAGAGATCGTTAGTACCGGAGATTCGATTGATCAGGTCTTGGCTAAGTGCGGTAAGCCCGCAAGGCGAGAGGCATGGGGACCGGCATTGAGAAACAATGGTGTTCCCAAAAAAGGGGCTGTTAGTGAGGAAACGTTGGTCTATGGCCCAGATGGTGGCGCCTATAGGTATTTTCGATTTATTGAGGGGGAGCTTGTTGAGGTGCGTACTGAGCGAGAGTGAGGGCATTTTGATGATGCCCTCAGCGGTCATGACTCTAATGCGCTGCGTATATAATATCCAGCACGATATTCAGGTTGAACTGAGTTTGGCCTACAGAGTTAACGCTGAACTCCGTGCCCTCTTGGGCAACCTGAATAGCTCTTACTACATAGTTTCCGTCAGTGGGCGTCACTACAAGCTGAGCTCCATTATATTCAAGGGCTAGATTTGTACCGGCTGAGGCTTTGATTGCGGCAAGCATGTCGACCAGATTGGTTGCTTGGGCTGTGTTAATGTTGAAGAAGTTGTTCAAGTTGCCAAGTTGTACCGTTGACAATGGCTGGCCAGAGTAGAATTGTGCTCCATTCAGGTTGATGGAGATTTTTCTGTTGCTCGCTGTTTGTAGTAGTGTTTTTAGGTTTGGGGTTGTGAGAGCTTGGGCGGAGATTAAATTAAATCTTGTATTCTGATTGGATGCTGCGATGGTTTGTTTGATGAAGTCAAAGTTGACTTTTGTGACATCGAAGCTGATTGTGAAGTTGCGCGAGCCTGCAGCGGATAGGAATTGTCCAAAGTAATTCGTAGAGATGTATTCGCTATTTATTAAGGAGAGTGAAATGTTGGCGCCGCTGGGGCGATCTAAAAGATAAAGAATTTTGGCCGGTGAGGCCTGTTTCCCGTCGATTTGAGCCTGAAGTCTACGGCTTCCTGCTGCGTTGATAGCAGTCGCTATCCCTGAATCGGTCATCGATGTAATCGAGCTTAGTGTCAGGCTAGTGTTTAGTCCGTTTGCGTAGCCTAGCAAGTATTGTATTTGAGACTCGTTAGTGGCTGCACCATTAATTTGTGCGGAAAATGGTTTGTCTCCTACTGCTGAGTAAATAGATTGGATTTGTAGCGAGGAATATGCGTTGGCTTCGCGAAGCGAAAGTGAAGCGTTTGGATTGGGTCTGCAGGCGTTGAATAAGGCTAACGTCTGTGTGACTGATGCAGCGCTTCCATCTATGTCGATTGATATCTTTTTAGCGCTTGCAGACTGGATTGCGGACACAAGTTCGGATTGAGGTCTTCCATTGGCGTTTGCTACTGAAATTGTTGTATTGCTTCCAGCAGCCTGCATCAGTTGAGATATTTGGTTAACGGTTATGTAGTTGCCTTGGCAGCTTATATTAAGCTTCATTTTTACTTCCTTGCACTGATGGGGTGAATTGGTTTAAGGGTCTGTTTGGTAGATCTCTTGTTCGTCTCGGCTGTGTGGTCGATAAGTTGTTGTGTTGACAACTTGGTCGTTCGAGAATCTTACTTGCGTTACGGCTCCATTTGCGGGGCCGTAAAACCACAGGGTTATTGCTGCGTGTGGATATTGAGTGTCTTGGGGGGCGTTTGGGGCTATTTGTAAGATTCTTTTTCGGTCAGGCTTTCCACATTTTCTTTCAACGGCCTCGTAAGAATCGCCTGCCGATACGACTCCATTGCGACAGAGATATCCAGCGGCAGCGTAATCTGTAATTAGGGCTGTGGATGCAAGAAGTGTAATTTTGGCAAGCCTTAGAAATTCCTTCATGGGTATGGTTCTTTCTTGGAATTTAGTTTGCTGGTTTTTGGTTTTACTGCGCTTGTTGATAATGGAAGATTTATGTGCGCTTGGCTGTTGATTTGTGTCAGTCGTTTGGCGATTGCGCTTGGTTATTGCTTCATATTCGGCATTGCAGCTGAATAAGAGTTCGGGAATTGTGATGCGCTTCTGAAAGTTATAGAGCCTCCCCCTTCTTCCCCCAGACTTCGCGCAGCGCCTCGTCGTTCTTGACGATCTCCGCCTCGCACTCGTCTGCGGTGAAAAGCTCCGTCCGCCGGTGGGCCGTGCAGACGGCATTCAGCCGGGCATGCTGCATCAGTTGGTGGGGGCGGCTCCGCTCCGCACGCAGCTCATCCCGCATCCGCTCCAGCCACTCCAGTTCCGACTGCTTGACCGGGGCGGGAAGGGACGGGTTCATGTTCAACTCCTGGAGGGCGACGGGTGGGCGTCCTTATAGCGCTGCATGATCTGCAGGACCAGCGAATTGATCGCCAGGATCTTCGTGTCCCGTGTCCCGTGTCCCGTGTCCCGGTCACGTATAGCAAGTTCAGTTGGTCGTCTCGCTTGCCCGGATTGATGTCAGGGGAGAAATCTATCGTCAGACACTCAGACACTCAGACACTCAGACACTCAGATACTCGGCAACGGCAGGTGCACATGCAGGCAAATAGAGACCCATTGTTCCTGTGCATTGCTGTCAAGCCGGTTTCCGTAGACGGTGTCGATTTGCACACTGTCGGCCACCAGCCAGTGGCGTAAGCCCACTTGGTAGTACGGACGATCCCAATCCTGTCCGAAGGTCTCGGCGATCAACCAGGTGCTCGATGCGAACTGCGTTTCCGAGCCTACCCCCCAAGTCAGGTGGTCGCGCCGGGTTTCCCCCTCGCGCAACCAGCCCCAATTGGTATGCAAGAGCACACGGTCATCGCGGAATGAAAAGCCCGTCGGGACATAGGCATACCAGTCCAGGGCGCTTGAGGATGCGTGCAGATGCCGGTCGATACCCGCCGCTAGCCCCATCCCCCAACCGTTGGTCTCCAAGGGCTTGAACAGCGTTTTGCCCTGAACCTGTACGTCGCTGGTTCGAGTAGTCTCCTTATCGCCCGTGAGGGCTCCGCCTACTGTCAGCTCAAGGTTGCCAGTGAAGTTGCAGGCCGGCAGCGCCCAGTATTCGGTATGGCTCCGATTGCTCTTGATCGTGGTTTCGAGTTGGCAGGCGTTGGCGTCGACGACTCCCGCATCGTCGGTGACCATTGCCCCACCAGCGTGGGCGGAAGACGCACAACCAACTGCGAGCGCACGGACCAGTGCCGGCAATCCGGTGCGAATTTGTGCCGAACGAGGCAGCTCGATGAAATCGAAATGCATTGCTGCTCCCCAGCTCGGCATGCTGTGCGATGCAGAGCCGAACTTTTGCCGTAAATCGGCATTAATCAGTCAGATGGGAAGCAGAAAAAGAGGGTCGAGAACCGACCGGCTTGATGCCACTACCCCGCCATTGCGGCAAGGTAGCGATAGGAAGTGATCCCTTGGTTACCTTGCCAGTGTTTTACCGGTGCGATACCGACTACTGGAACTGTCCACAGAGAAAACTCCGTTTCTGAAAAAGGTGGTGGATTTTAGGCTAGCCAACAGGTGCTCACAATATCCTCCTAGAGGGGCAGGGGGTGGTGACCATGGCACGATACACAACATCTGTTTCTGCCAAGTTCCACTGTTAGAGATACTTCTTAAAGGTCGACGCAGTCAGGCTGACCGAGAAGCCGAGCAGGGCGGCGCACGGCAGCAACACCAGGAGCGGGCTGACGCTGATCGGCAGGGCCAGGTACAGGGTCCAGGGCAGGATCGCCAGGGGCACCAGGGTCCCCCGCACCTTGTGGTAGAGATAACTGGATTCCCGGCCCGCCCCGAACTTGCGCAGGTCCCGGCGGACCAGACCGTCGACGAAGCCGACCAGGGCCGCCATGGCGAACAGGGGGATGGCCAGCGTCAGGATGACCAGGCGCACGCAGAAGACCAGCACGGTGAACAGGGCGGCCAAGCCGTAGTCGGCCAACTGGGTCGTGGCCATCCCCGCCAGGTAGCGGAAGTCGAGCCCGTTACCCTGGGGGCCCTGGGCGGCGATCCCGGACTGGCGGGCGAACCACTCGGCCAGGCCGGTCTTCACGACACCCCAGTCGTAGAGCGTCTGGACCAGCCAGGTCGCAGTCCGACCGGGCTCCTGAATCAGCGCGCTGTGCAGGAAGCCCTGGGACAGCCACTCCAGCTCGTGATTGAGCATGGCCTTGGCGTGATGCCAACGGGCTTCAGGCCAGAAGCAGTACAGGCACAGCCATTCCACCAGGATGGCGCCGCCGAGGGAGAGGAACATCACGCCGATGAAATGGAAAGGGAAGCCGAGCAGCGAGCCGAGGAAGGTCGTTTCCCGGTCCTGTTGCTGCTGGGCGCGGTCGGCCACATCGCTCATCGTCAGGCCCCTTCATCGGTGGCGGCGAGCTGGCGGAAGCCGTCGACCAGGTCGTCCGGCAGCGCCTCGTTGAGCGCCCGCTGCCCCGGCGTCTCCCACCAGCCGCTGTCGCCGGCGCGGCCGACCTCGTAGGTCTGGCGCATGTTCGCCGCCAGGGCCTGCAGGTCCGCGGGCATGACCTCGTCGGGATCGTTGGCCGGCAGGGGCATGCGCACCTTCCAGAGGTTACCGCCCTCGATCAGGGCGAAGCACTGCCCCTTGGGCAGGCCGACCACATGGGCCGGTTCGATCATCGGCACGCTGACGGCGCCGATCTGGTCGTGGGTGTTGGAGGTGAAGGCGGTGTTGCCGTTGGCGGCATCGCTCGCGCTACTCGCCGGCGTGACCGAGTAGACCTGCACCTTGGGCAACTGGCCGGTCAGCAGCTCTGCCGTCGCGGTCTCGCGCACGCGCAGCATGAACAGGTTGTTGAAGTTGCCGATGATCTGGCCGGCCTTGGCGCGGTTGCCGATCCGCGCCTCGATATCGGACAGGGTTTGGGTGTAGGCCGTGACCTGCATGCCCGCACCGCCGCCCTTGTTGATCATCGGGATGAACTCGTCGCCGATCAGTTCGTTGAACTCGTCGGCGTGCAGGTTGATGGCCACCTTGCTGCCGCCCGAGGCGCCCGGCAGGCCGTCGTCGATGCCGAACTTGTAGAGATGACCGGCCACCGAGACCAGGTCGGAGAACATCGAGTTGCCGACCGCCGCCGCGACCTCGGTGTCCGACAGGGCGTCCAGCCCGACGTAAACCACCGCCCGTTTGCGCACGACCTGCATCCAGTCGAAGATCGGCCGTGGGTCGTTGACGTCCTGGTAGTCGGGCGAGATCAGCTCGGCCATCCGCCCGGTGGTGAGCTTCTCCAACAGCGGCAGGAGCGAGGCGACGATCTTGTCGAAGTAGGTCTTGTCGTAGCGCACGGCACTGCGCAGGCCGTCCATGACCGGATCGGCGACACGGGTCGCCGACAGGTATTGGTCGATGGCCACCACCCGCAGCGGCTTGCCCTTCATGTTGAACGGGATGTTCTTGTCGTTGAGCTTGCCCTCGATTGCAATCACTTCTTCCCAGGCTTTCGGCCCCTGCTCGCTGAAATACTTCTGGGCATACTCGAGGAAGAGGCCCTCGATGTTGATCACGTGCTGCTGGATCTGCAGGTAGTCCGGCCGGCGGCCGAGGGCGACCAGGGCGCGGGCGATGATGTTGACGAAACGCCAGGCGAACTCGCGGAAGGCCGCCGAGTTACCCTCGCCCGACAGCTGGCCGGAGATCCGGCTGGCCACCTCGGAGATGCGGCCGAAGCGGCCGACGGCGTTGTAGCGCACGGAATGGTCCGGCCAACCCAGGTGGAACACGTAGAACTCACCCAGGCGGCCGGCGCGTTCGCACTCGACGTACATGCGCTTGAGCAGGTCGGCGTCGCCCTTGGGATCGAACACGACCACCACCTCGAACTGGCCGTGCTTCTGACGGCGAATGTCCTGGGTGATGAACAGCTCGGCCAGGCGCGTCTTGCCCACCCGCGTCGTGCCCAGCACGATGCTGTGACCGACCCGCTCGCCCAGCGGCAGCGTCACGTCCTGCTCGTCCGGCTCGATGCCGTGCAGGCGCGGCAGGCCGCCGACCGGGGGCAGGGGACGCACCGGGTTGAGCGGGCTGTCCCAGGCCGTCGCTTTAGCGAGCAATGTCAGCGGGAAGGGCGCGAACTCCAAACGGGCCTCGAAGCACCGGGCCCACTGGGTCAGGGCAGAGGGTTCGACATACTCGGCGAACGTCGGCAGGTAGGTGTCCATCAGGCGCTGGGTGTGCTTCTGGGTCCAGCGAAAGCCCTTGCCGACGAACAGCCGCTGATTGCTGACCGGGATCTCCTTGCTGGTCATGCTGTAGGCCGGCAGCCGGCGAATGTTGCGCCGATAGCGCAGCACTTGCAGGGCCTGACGCAGCCGGACGGAGCCGAGGGCGAGAAAGGCCAGGGCGGTCACCAGTCCGAACAGCGGGGTGAGCGCCAGAGCCCAGGGGGCGAACAGGCAGAGGAAGGCGCCGGCCGCACAGACGTAGACGGTGTAGAGCTCGACCGCCGGGCGCAGCAGGATTTCCAGGGTGTGTTCCTGAGCCATGGTTGGACTCCTACTGTTCGAGGGCGCTGGAGGTGATGAGCACGGGGTAGTGCTTCAGGCCGAGCCGCTCGGCCAGGTCGTCGCCGGCGGCGGGCACCAGTTGCAGTCCCGGCGCGGCCCGGCGTAGGGCCTCCAGGCGCTCCTGATTCTCGACGTTGACGACCAGGCCGACCGCCTGCAGCTGCCGTAGCCTATCCCCCCGCTGCTGCAGCCAGCGGAAGGACAGCGCGTCGTCGCCGACCAGGAAGAAGGCGGACAGCCCGGGTGCCCGGATAGCTTGGCCGGAAACCGGCCCTGGTCTGAGGCGTGGCGAGCGCAGCGGCAGCCCTTGGGCCGCCTCGAGCGGTGCCAGCGGTGGCACCGGATCCGGCTCCTCGGGTTCCGGGCTGATCCGCTGGTAGTAGGGGGCCGCGCTGACCCCGCCGCGGTCCTCGACCACGGTGAGCGGCGCGGCCGGCGCCGAGGTCGGGCCGATCAGGAGGCCGGCGAGCAGGGCGCCTCGCCAACAGCACGGAAATCGATTCATGGGGTGGTGGCCAACAGGTTGAGGCCGGTGACCCGGCTGAGGTGTTTGGCGAAGGCGGCGCGGTAGCGCTCGGCCGGCTTGCCGCCGGCCGGTCGGTGGTAGCGGCCGGCGACGGTGATCCAGTCGCTGCCGTCGGCCCGCAGTTCGGCCAGCATCCGGGCGGCCACCTCCAGGTTCTTGTAGGGGTTGAGCGCCTCGCAGGGCGGTCCCCCGCCGAAGCGGTGGCCGTTGTGGCCCATATTGACCTGGGCGAGGCCGACATCGACCCGCTTGGGACTCACCGTGTTCAGGGCGATCAGCAGCGCGGTGCAGGCATCGGCGCGGGTAGCGAAGCGGTAGCCGGCACCGGCCACGTTCAGGGTCCAGGGCCAGGGGACCAACTGGCCCCGCAGTTTGGCGCCGCTCTCCTGCAGGGCCACGGCGTAGAGGACCTCCGAGGGAATGCCGGCCCCGTGGGCGGCCAACTGGTAGGCCGGTGGCGGCAGCTCGGCGGCGTGGGCCGTGAGGGCGACAGCGCCCAGCAGTAGTCCCACCAGGGGCCCGAGAGGAAGCCAGTAGCGACTCACTGACGCTGCCATTGCCCATCCACCTCGCGGACCACGGCCGGCAGTTCCCCGCCCAGGCCGAGGCTGGCCCAGCGGCCGCCGTCGTGGTTGAGGGTGATCTCCCGGGTACGCACCCGGGCCGGTTCCACGCCGGCGAGGACGGCCCAGCGTCGGATCTGCTCGTCGGCGCCCTGGCTGCCCACCATGTAGAGATCGAACGGCGTCTTCTGCGCCTGCAGCGCCTTCACCCGCTCGATGCAGCGGGGACAGTCGTCCTTGACGAAGACGGCCAAACGTCCGCTGCCGCGGGGGGCGGTGACCGGCGAAGCAGCCGCGCCACCCAGCTGCACGACCGCCATGCCCGGATAGAGGCGCTTCCAGGCTTCGTCGTAGGCCTGCTGGTAGGCCAACTCCTGGCTGACCCGGCGGGCCTCGGCCCGCACCTGCAGCTCCGCGTAGTGGCGGCGCTCGTCGTCCGAGCGCGCCTCGGTGCCCAGCGCCGTGAGCGGATCCAGGCCGGGAGAGTAGATCCCGCGAGGCCCCTGCATCAGCGTCTGGTAGCGCTGCCACTCCTGGTCGGTGAGATGCCAGGCCCGCGCCGCGGCTTCCCCGCTGAGGCGAGCGTCCGACTGCACGAGCTGACTCTCGCGTTCCTGGGCGCGAGCGGTGGCGGTGTCGGCAGCGGCGATAGCCGGCAGGAGGGCCAGGCAGGCGCCGGCCAGGGGAGTCAGGAAAGGAACACGCATGGGGGCCTCACGGGGTCAGGGAAAGGGAGCGGGAAGTGCCGTCGACCGCGAACTTGGCGCGGTTGCCATCGATGCCGTTGAGCCGCCAGCGGGTGCCGCCCACGGTGTCGCCTGGCCTCACCAGGTAGATGTCGCTCAGGCTCGTGCTGCCCTGTGGTGCCACCGAGAGGAAGCGCTCCCCGCCGCGGTATTCCAGGCCGATGACGTGGAAGGGCGGCGTCGTCTCCGCGACCTGGGCGGGTTCGGCCGGGCGGGGTTTCGGCGTGAGGCGGGGCTTGGGCTTCACCGGCAGGACCGACGACGGCGCGAGCCGGATCTTGCGCAGCTCCTGGAAATCGGTGGTCAACTGCTCGACCTTCACCTCCAGCATCACCACGTCGTTCAGCCCGGCCGCGCCGCGGCGGAGCTCCTGGAGCGAGCCCGTCAGGCTGTCGAGGCGGTTCGACAGGGCCTGCTGGGCGGCGCGGAAGTCTGCATCGGAAACCGGCTGCTCCACACCGTCCCCTTCCAGACGGGTCTCCGCCGCACTCAGGCGCTTGCTGAGGGCGGCGATGCTGTCCAGGTCGGCGGCGTGCTCGAGCACGGCCCGGACCTGGTGAAGCTGCCAGAACAGCCAAGCGACAGACAGGATGAGGGCGCCCCACAGCAGAGCGATACCGGCAGAGCGCAGGGGCAGGTGAAGCGGCAGTTTGGGACGGTTCATGGAGGACCTCACTCGACGTGAGGCCACCATGGCAAAGAGGGGGTGAGTGGGTCAGCAGGAAACCCTAATTGGGTCGGTTAGGGTTTTGGGGGCACGGAAACTGCATGAAATGGATTAAGGGGGCTGCTAGGAAATGCGTGATACTGCGCAATCAGAATGCGGTGCATGGTGCTTTCGCGACTCACTTTGAAGGACATAGTCATGAGTTGTGGAGTGGGCCAGCTACCTTTCCGCTCTTCGGAGGATGCGCCTGTGGATCTATTCGTTACCGCTTGGATGCTGAGCCGAGCGAGACAGGGTACTTTCACTGTCGGATATGCCAAAAAATCAGTGCAGCACTTGCTGTGCCATAGGCGACCGTTCCATTGAAGGCTCTGCATTACTTGGGAAGCGAACCTGCGATTTTTCGATCCAGCATTCAAGGTGGGGACGCCGCTTCTGCCAATCCTGTGGCTCACCTTTGGAATATCGCCAGGCCGGCGGAGACTCCATCAACCTTAATACGATTACCTTGGACCAGCCTGAGCGGTTGGTGCCAACAAGGCATATCTGGTGCTCATTTAGATTGCCTTAGTTCGAGGTCGCTAATGATCTGCCTCGTTTTTCTGGAGACTGATACAGCGGCTGACAGCGGATACCGTATCTCGATTATGCTTGTCGTTCACTCTATCACTTCGATCTTAAGTGCTTAGCCTAAAAACGACCTATTTGGCTATGGGGTTATGACTTGCGTGGAGTTTTATATGCAGAGCTGGAACGGTTCCTTTTTTAAAGCTACTTGGGGAGTGTTTGGTATCGTCGATGAAAGGTGGAAATAAGTTCTTGGGTTTAATGTGAGTGATGTGCTGGGCTATTTGTTTTGCTTTTGGTTTATTTTGAGTGCTTTTCTGGGTCGGAGATAGAAATTTGAGCCCTATTGTTAATAGTTTCATTAGGCCGTATTTTGATTTTCTATATGGTGCGGCTTATAGCTTGCATCAGGTATTAGAAGGGCTGGATGTAACTTCTTCAGGTTTTATAGAGCGCAATTCTGTTGGTCAGATAGTTGCCGGTTACTGGTCTCCAGAAAAGGCTGTGCTTTTAACTTTTGCTGGGTTGGTAATAGTTATACCATTGCTGATAGTGCTGGTCAGTATGGCTGCATATACTCTTGGTAGAGGCAAGGGGGTGTTGATTTTTCTAGTACTTTTATGCGTGCCAGGGGCTCTGAGTTGCTTGGGGTTGTTTCCAGATATTCACTATTTGCCAGAGCGCTTTGTAATTCATGGAACAGGTGTGCTGGGTAGCGAAGTCGGGGTGATTCCTCTGCTAATCGCTGGTGTAATGACTGGATGGGCTATTGTTGTTTTGTTGTACGATAGCTTTAGTTTAACTGATAAATTTAGGCAGTATTACGATCACTTGTGGTTTCCAATGGCGTTGGTTGCTGCAGTTTTCTTTGTTAAAGATAATGGTGCAGTTCAGGACTCGTCGATGCTAAGTGAGGGGGTGCGAGAAGTACGGCAGTCCAGTCAATATTTGCTAGGGCAGGTAAGGCGTTATCAGGACTATTGTAGTTCCAATGGGATGTCGGGCTCGAAGTCGTGTAAATGGAGTTATGATGTTCAGCCAGTGTTGAGTGATATTGCTGGATATGATGGGGGGTATTTCATTGAATTTGCTCCTGATTCTAGTCTTGGATTTTATGCTGGAGTGGGGGCTGGTGTCTCGGAAAGTGATGTTTTGGAAATTCGGAAAGAGATCGCAGTATACAATCAGGCAGTATGTCCAGTAAGGCATTTCTCTAATGGTGTTTCTCGGATGTCTCCTGTTTCAAGTAGCTGTGAAGTAGCCCCGTTTGGGTATTGCACAGCTTTTCCTGATGGGCCTGATGGGCTGGTAGATAAGCATATCGGCTCTCAACCTGTAGCATTGGCTAGTGAATGTATTATCCCTTCTTTAGTAGCTAGGAAACCATCGATTGCAATTCTTTCAAATTTGGTTGTTAATGATAAGCGTGATAAAAATCAACGCTGGTTATATTTTATTTTGGTCTCAGTGATGGTGGGTGGGAAGGTTGCTAACTCGAGTACAAAGGTAGCAGAGATAGATGTGCGTCCAGCAGCTAATCGCCGGGTTGTAGTTGGTGGTCTGTATAGGCTTATGTGTTGCTTTGCTCGAGCTTGCAGTAGTGTGATTCAGATGTGTATGGTAAGGACAAGGCGATGATTCGTAATGTCATAACCACATCGTTGGAATGTGGCTATATCTAGTATGTTGATCTTTCGATTGCTGGTTTGTGGCCGTCTAAATACTGTTGGCCTGTGGGTGCTTAATATGGAGAGGCTATACAAGATCTTGTGGGCGATAGTACTGCAGGTTGGGGGTGCCTGCAGTATAAGCTTTATCGGTTTAATTTTTAGGGCTCTTTTTACGGGTCCTAGAGCTCTTAATTCCAAGGTAGTTTGTTTCGTATGTGGTTAAGAGATTCCACATTTGTCTATCTATTGCATCATGTTTTTCGGGGTTTCTAAGTTTTTGAAGTAGTTTGCATAGAAATTTGGCTGGTAGCTTAATAACTAGGGCTTGGTGTGATTGAAACATTTCGCGCGTCCAATCAAGATCCTTCCCGTTGATGAGGTGTTCATCTGTATCTCTGTTTATTATGAAGCCAAGTTTTCCATAGCTGCCGGTTAGATATGATTGAAGTTGTCTGTACTCATCTGCGCCGAGATCTTGGTAGTTTTTTGAATCGAAGACAACATTTCTTACTTTGTAGTCATGAAGTACTCTCGTCCAGAATTCGGATTTGCTTCTATTGGTTCCTATAATGTCTCGACGCTGTACTGCTGCTCCATTAGGATGGAGTTGTAGCCCTGTAAGGTGAGCGGCGAATACTATCCTTAGTGCTTCGAGGCACCATAGTTCAAACTCTCTGTCTCCCTCTCGGCCTGGCGGAATTTGATCTAGATGAGAAACGACTTGACCAATTTTTGTATTTCTCAGCTTTGGGTTGAGTGATTCAACCTTGATATCGTATTCATCATTTATTTCCTCGGCTTCATCCGGCGATAGGGCATTTTTGCTGAGGTTTAGCCCAAGCCAGTAGCAGGGGTGAATAAGGATTCGGTCAGAGTTTTCAAATCCTTTATCCGGAGTCCTCCCGTCGTGGCAATATGAAAATGATGAAGTATTATGGTCGTGAACTCCAATGAATCCGATACTATAGAGAGATTGAAGTAGCCCACTTGGTTGGAGTAGCCTCGCTTCTGACAGCGCTGCTTGGTCGCCGGAGTCTTCAAGAGAGTTCACGGCACCTTCTATCTTTGAAAGTGCAACGAGTACGGATAGCTCTGGTTCGCTATTCTTGAATGAGCTTGTTACAGCTTGAACTGGTGGGAAGATTTTTTGATATTCTTTCCAGAGGTCCTCTAAGCGCGCTACGGATATGGATTTTGCAGCATGCTCTAAATCATCAAGTACGGCGGTTGTCCGGTCATGGCGGAAAGCACAAAAAAAAGCTTCATTTAAGAGGGAAAGAAGGTCTCGTGGTCGATATAGCGTAAATTGTAGGCATTTCTTGAATCCATCTCGTCCTTGTAGTTCTCCGGCGGTGCATCGATCCCATACGCGTTGGTCTTTTTCAATGTCTAGATTGAAAGAGATTCTCATTCTGGTTGCTGCTAGTAGTAATAACTGTGCCCAGTCCCAATGCAGCCTAATTGCTTGGCCTTCAATGTTTCGTGAGTAGTCAGGGTCTTCTTTTGCTAAGGCCCTGAATATATTGTCTCGTAAAAATATAATTGGTCTGACTAAGTCGGATTTTTGATTAAGTTCAATCGCTGCATATGCTAGCCCCGCAATGATTCCAATTCCAATGGCGTCGGGTTCATACCCTTCATCTAGGCGGTCCATTAAAATTACAACTCGGCGTTCTGCTTTTTTGAAGAGGTTTAGAACTCGCTCCTCAACAGTTGTAAGATCTAGGTTTATTGGTAGGTCGCCAATTGCTTCTTCTGGAGAGTCGGGCGAAAGGAACCTTTTTGCTATTGCGCGACATTTGGTAAGAAATGGACCTCTTGACTCATTCCAGTGAGTAAGGTGTCTGCTGAGTAACTCATCACGCTCAATAAGTGAAGATAGCTTATAGTGGCCGGCTATATAGTTTGCCATTTCCATAAGCATTGCATATCGCCACAGCATTCTAGTGGCGGCTCTTGCAAGGTTAAAAGAGCCTGCGAATGGTCTTAGAAGAGATCTAAAGCCAATTATTTCGGTATCTTCGGGGGAGAATGATAGAGTTATAACCTTCTTGTCTCTTTCCCAATATTTCTTGAGATTAATAAATAGTGCACTCTTTCCGGTTCCTCGCCGACCAACTACAACAGTTCGGTCGTCGGACTCAATAAGTGTGCGAAAATCTGCTGTCTCAATAAAGGCATCGGACAACATTCGACCATCATTTTCTGCAGTAGTATCGCCTAGTGGATTTGGCTTTCTAAGAGTTGCAGCTGAGGTCATCTCAATGGCTCCCGACCTACTGTGTTCTTCTTTTCTTGGAGCACTAACTCTTGGATGAGGCTCCGCTTTGTTAATTTTCATTTGGTACTCAAATTTTGGTTTGGTGTCAACCTGGAGGGAGTTACCAATTGCACAAAACCTTCCTTATAGCTGAAAGTTATCCGTCTCTGCAGTCTCAGACATAAAATCCATAGACGGAAAATTTTGATGAGCGGAATTCAGGCGTCTCAGCGTCGAGCAGGCCCAAGAGTCCCTCCCGGTTACAATTATTGTTCGTGATTCAATGCAACACAAAAAGGCCACCCGAAGGTGGCCTTGAAAGTCATGCCGCGATGAGTTGCCGGGCGAGTGCCATCTCGACCGAGTCCCCGTCTTGGTTCAGCGCATCGAGCCCCGACTCCGGGACGTCGCCCGACGTGCTCTGGGCCACGGCGATCTTCTTGGCCATCAGCTGCAGGCAGGTGATCTGCGAGCTGCCGGCATAGCCGAAGAACACCACCCGTACCGGATGCTTCTGTCCGATCCGCCACGACCGCCGCGCCGCCTGCTGCAGGGTGTAGACGTTGTAGCCCGTCTGCAGAAAGGCGATGGTCGGGAAGTCCAGCAGATCCAGGCCGGTCTTCACCAGTTCCGGATTGGTGATCAGCACGTCGATGTCGCGGTCGACCTGATCGAGGATCCAGTCCTCCCGCCGAGCCGTGTCCACCGAGGCGCGCAGCACCGCCACCTTCAAGCCGGCCTGTTCCAGCATCCGCTTGAGTCGACTGGTGGTGTCGCGCGTCCCGCTGTACACGGTGTAGGCCAGGACCTTGCGCTGCTTGGCCTTCTCCGCGAGGCAGAGGTCGACCAAGGCCCGCTCCTTGGGCATCAGCTCCTCGTCGCCGAAGAGCGCCGGCACCAAGGCCAACGTGTTCCGGGTCCGCGGGTGCTTGACCACCTCGGTGCGGAAGCAGCAGTCCGGCCAGGCCAGCAGCACGTTGAGCACCACGCCGAGCAGCGTGGTGTCCCGCCGTGCCAGGGCCTGGCGGAGCTCCGTCGTCAACGTGGCCGCCAGGCGCTGGTAGGCCGTGGCCTGTTTCGGCGCCATGGGCACGTCGACGAACTCCTCGCGGTAGTCCGGCAGCACGTTGCCACCGATGTCCTTCAGCTTGAGGAACACGGTGAACGGCAGTACGAAGCGGTGGATGCCTTTCGGGCCGAAGCCCGGGGCCTTCACCGTCCGCACCGAGAGCTTCTTGCCCCGGGCGGTCTTGTGCGATTCGCCGTCGCGCTCGGTGTAGATGTCCTTCAGCACGCCATGATCGCGCATGAACGACATGGCCGCGGGGGCCATGCTGCCACGGGCGTTCGGCCGGTAGCCGTCCTCGATCATGCGCCGGGTCAGGATGCGGAACAGGAGATAGAACAGGTCGTCGGCATAGCCGCCCATTAGGGTCCCGGTCAGCAGCACGGTTTTCCGTGCCTTCGCCGCCAGTACCCCCATGGCCTGGCCCTGGGCCGAGCCGCTGTTCTTGTACTCGTGCCCCTCGTCCACCACCAGCAGGTCGAAGCAACCATCCGGCAGATAGCGCTTGATGAACTCGGTCGGTTGATAGCCGCCTTCGCCGAAGCCGAACTCGAGGTTGGCCATGGCGCGCTCCATGCGCTTGGCCTGGCGGTCGCTGAAGATGAAGTTGCCTTGCGCGTCCATCAGGTTGACGAACTCGCTGACGTTGTCGACCAGCATCGAGGCGAGGAAGTCCTCCCCGAAGTCGTTGAGCAGGCGCTCGGCACGCACCGGACCGATGGTGGGGATCCGGCACATGGACTTCAGGATCGTCGTGCGACGATCGCTGGGGTCGGCTTGGCCGGGGCGCATCAGGGTCCAGAGCGCGGCGCCGCAGTGGGGACAGCGCCGGCGGCGCTCCTCGCTGCGGAACAGCTCCATCGTCAGCAGGTTGCCGTCCGGGTCCTCAAGGAGGCGGCCGCAGTCGGGACAACCCGCCAGGAGGCGGCCGCCGCCGGCACGCTTGGGCCAGCAGGCCAGCCGCCAGTGGAAGCCCATCCGCATCCGCACGCGACCGAGGACGAAGAACTCCTGACGACCGTCGTAGGGCCCCCCGAGCTGGTCGCGCAGCCTGAGCAGCTTGACCAGGGTGTCCGGGCCGTTGAGGACCCAGACGCGCGCGCCCGGAGCGGTCTCCAGGATCTCCCGCCGCCACTTGTAGACCAGGTGGGGCGGCGAGACCACGAGGGTGCGGCGATAGCCGGCCGCGTGCATCACGGCGGCGATCGCGATGGCCATCATGGTTTTCCCGGTGCCCATCTCGGCATTGAGGACGCAGGCCTGCTCGTGACGATCCAGCAACAGTGCTGCGGCCGCTTGCACGACCTCGGCCTGGGCCGGGAAGGGTGAGCGCGCAAGTCCCTCCAGCACGCGCTGCCGTTCGGCATCGCGCTGGCCGGTATAGACCGGCGGGTTGGAGCGGTTGAGCGAGTCCAGCAGCTCGTCGCCGAATTCGTCGATGAACTCGGTCAGTCCGATGGACAAGGGGGAAAGGGAGGCCGAGAGGCCCTGGGACAGGTCGGTCATATCGTTCATGTCGCTTCTCCTGGAAGAGATGAAGCAGGGCATGCACGACACCCCGGCGGGTATGCACATACCCTGCGGGTTGGTTAAACGACACCGGCTCGGTGTCGACGGGGTCAGTAGTCGCTGGGCAGCAGGACGGTGGTCGCGCTGCGGTCCGCTTCGGTGATGATCCAGAGCCGGGACTCGTCTCCGGCCTCGATGTCGTAGCTGGAGAACAGCCGGTCGCCCTGTTTCAGCGCTTGCTGGTTGCTCCGCCGATCCTCCTCGCACCGCTCGCCCCAATCGCCCGCCAGATGACGCTGGAGGTAGGGCAGCGGGTCGAGCAGGCCACGTGCGACCAGGTCATGGACGGCGCGTGTCTGCACGAGTCGGCCAGGTTCGAACCGCGGCGCAGGGCTGCTGCTCGGGGGTGTGGCAACGGGCGGCGCCGTTGGCTCCTCCGGTTGCGGACCGGACGAGCTGATGGTCAGCACGCGACCGAGGTGGGCGGAGCCCGGTGTCATCTCCCACGCCCGGATGATGGGCACGAAGCGGTCGGTGAGGATCCGCACCTCGGAGACGTTGCCGTCTTCGTCCTCGGTGAACTCGGTCTTGCGGACCTTATCCTTGTAGGTGTCGCCCTTCAGGACCAGGACGCGCCCGGACCGGGATCGCACCACGCCGGAGATCGCCCCGGCCGCCAGCGCGAGGGCCAGGTGCCAGCGCGAGAGCTCCCGAACGGGTGGACGCGGCTGCACCCCGGACTGGCCGAAGTGGAGGGTGAAGTCGGACCAGAGGCCTCGCAGCCGCTGGACCTCCTGGGCGAACTGCTCCGGCTCCAGGCTCACGCGGTAGAAGTGTTCCAGCTCGCGGGTCGCCGCCAGGACCCGATAGGGCTCCCAGGGCCAACACGCCGGCAGTTCCTCCGCCGTTTCCTGGCCGGCACCGATCGCCTGTAGGCGAGCGCGCACGGTGGCCACCTCCCGGGGCTTGGCCAGGTCCTGACGACGGATGCGGATGCCGAAGATCACCACCTGCTTGAAGGTGGGATCGACGGTCGCATAGATCCGCAGCGCGGTGAAGTGGTTGCAGAGCCAGCCGGTCAGTTCGTCGTCCAACACGTAGTGCGGGACGATGAAGACCAGGACGCCGCCGTACTGCAGCAGGGGCAGCGTGCGCTGGTAGAAGAGTTTCTCCAGGCGCCGCCGGCCGCTGCCTTGGTACTGCGAGGCCCCGGCATGGTCCGCGACCAGGTCGCCGTAGGGTGGATTGAGCCAGAGCAGGCCGAAGGACTGCCGACCGATTAGGGTGTCCATCAAGTCGCCGTGCAGCACCCGGTCGAGGAGCGATCGGGCATGCTCGGCGCGCTCCCGGTCGTACTCGACCGCGAACGCCTCGACCCGCTCGCGCCCCAGGGCGTGAGCGGCTTCGGCCAGGGCGACGCCTTCGCCGGCACAGGGATCGAGGATCCGCATCGTGCCGGTGGGGGCGGGCTCCAGGGCCTGCAGCACCCGCTCCAGGGTGGCCTCGTCGGTGGGGTAATAGCCGTTGCGGGCGAAGTTGCGCGCCAGGCGCGGAAACATCAGAGCCATGAAGGCCTCCTGTGAAGAAGTGAATGAGGGCGCCCGAAGGCGCGAAGTCGGGGGCTCAGGCGGGTGCCCGAGCCTCGAGGGTGAGTCGTCCCTGGCGGATCAGATCGCCGAGGGCCGGCTCCAGGACGTCGAGCTGGAGGGCGAGCCGCCAGGCGTGAACCCGGCCCAGCGCGCCGGGGAGGCGTTGCAGCATCCCGTGGTGGGTGAGGACCTCCATCACCGGCTCCCGCCAGTGCGCCAGAAGCGGCAACGGACAGGTGTCGGCGACCAGGGGCCATAGGTGCTGCAGTGGTGCTGAATCCTCCGTGAGGAGGGCATAGGCGAAGTGGTGGGCCCGATCGGGCTGGGTACAGCGCCGGTCGAACAGCCAGAGATGGAGCAGGCTGCCGAACAGCGTGCCGCGGTACTGCCGGGTGGTCCGCTTTTCCAACAGGTCGACGTTGGCGAAGACCGGCAGGTCCCGGCCGTCCTGCTCGAGGTGGACGTGCTCCAGGCCGTTCTCGGCGCTGCCGAGGGTCAGCCGGGCCAGGAACTCCTGGACGACGGTGTCGCGCCCCCAGGCGGAGAGGAAGACCAGGTTGCGCTGCTCGTCGCAGACGCAGGCGTCGACATACAGGTCGGGGCACTCCGCGACCGGGTAGAGCGCGTGGGGTTGCATGGATAGGCCTCCACTGAATAGGGGCCTGCCCACGAAGGGGCAGGGGTGCCCCTCGGGGTGTGTCGGTAAAGGTGAGTCGAGAGCGCTTAGGCTGCGGTGTCGCCATGATGGCGACGCAGTGCTTCGCGCCACGCCGGGTTGAGGCCGTAGGTGGCCATGTCCAGAAAGTGCAGGGGGCAGCCGTAGTAATACGGCCCCATCTCTTCCGGGATGGCCTTGTAGCCCCAGTAACCCTGGTTGCCGTCGAGCAGGTCCAGGTTGATGAAGGTGATCGCGTCCCCGATGGCATTGCCCTCGATGAACTGCGCCACTCTCATCTTCCACTGCACGACGGTCCAGAGCTCGTTGCCGACCAGGTGGTGCGCGAGCACGGTCCGGTCACGGGTGAAGCTGGAGGTCGGCGCCAACCGCTCCGCGATCAGCGCCTCTTTGCTGCGATGGGTATAAAGCCAGCCCATGGATGAATCCTCAGGTGATGGCCGGGCCCCCTGTCGGGTGGCCCCGGCAGGGTGGTCGTGAAGGTGATGCGATCGTGCGATCAGGTGCGGTTCCAGACCTGTTGCCGGAAGTCGAGGCTGTAGCCGAGCTCGCCCAGACGGGCGCACTGGGCACGCAACCGCTGGCGGTCGACCGTGGTATCCAGCTTGACCGTCTCGCCGAGCGGCCAGACGGTGCCGAACAGTTCGGCGTCCCCACTGGCGGCATCGGTAGTCGGTGCGGGCTTCGCGTCGTTCATGCCGAACGGCGCCTCGGCGGTCGGACCGGCGGGCGGCTTCGGCGTGGAGCGCGTAGGTGTCGGGGCCTTGGCCTTGCGGGCCGGCTCCGGTGGTGGCGTCTGCGACCGTTCTTCTTCCAGGGGATCGAGCTCCGTACTGGAAAACGTGGCGGTCTCTTCGGCGGTCAGGTGATCGAGGTCGTCCAGGGTCATGCTGTCGAGCTTCGCCCGGATCTCGACGACCAGGCGGCCGCCGGTCGAGTAGTAGGAGGGCCGGATCTCCGCGATGACGAAGTCGCCCCGGTACTTGCCCTCGTGATACTGATCCAGGAGGGCATCCTTGATGACGAACTCGCCGATGGAGGTGGCGAGGCGACCGACGTTGAAATCGCCGTTGCGTCCGTTGATGGTCCGAATCGCCAGTTGGCCGGGGATGGTGATCATGGTCGAGTCCTCACCCCGGGAACACCGGCAGGCCAGCCAGAACGCACGCGTGCGGATCGAACACTAGGAACCGCACATCGGCTTGGGCAGCCAGATGCAGGATGTCCACCAGTTCGGCCGGTAGGCCCTTGTCCAACTGTTCCTGACGCAGCGCGGTAAGGTTCTGGTCGTCCCAGGGCGTCAGGAGCAACTTGCAGCCCAATCCCTCGCCGGCATCCAGGCAGAAGAACTCGACCAGGGCGCCGGTCTGGGGGGCCGGCTCGCCGGCACCTGATAAGACGCGTAGACGCTGCCGCGCGCTCGCGGGCAGGTGCCCGGTGCTGATTTCCCAGCAGCGGCTGTAGTGGCCGGTCTCGAACGTCAGCCGTTGCACGACGGTGCGGGCCTGTTCGGCGGAATAGACATCGCCGACGAACATAGGCTGGCCGTTCTCCTCACCCGTTAGGGTATAGAGAACCTGGCGAACGATGCCGCGATGCGGGCATTGATCATCCAGCTCGTTTGCGATGACCTGCCCCTCGCTGATCAACACGAAGTCGTCATTGAAGACGCAGGGAAAGCACGCCAGTTCGGTATCCGGAAGATCGGCTTGGGTGGGATGGAGGGGGCGATAGCAGGGAGGGCAATCGTCTTCGTAAGTGATCTGCAGCATCCGCCGGATGCGCAGACGGTCATAGCCGCGGACGAAGGGGTTGTCTGCAGGGTGAGTCATGGTGAGAACCTCGTAGCGAGAGGGGCACCACGCCCAAGGGCCGGTAGCCCCTGGGGGAAAAGAGTCGGAAGGCAGAGCCTTCCGAGGTGGGTCTGAGCGCAGAGGCTCAGGACAGCGAATCGTGGCGCTGCGTCCAGGAGTGGGTCTCCAGGGCTTTCGCGGCGGCCTCGGTCGTGGGGAAGTACTCCTCGGACTCCCGGGTGAGGGGGCCGAGTTCATCGGCAGTCCCGATGTAGAAGCCCGCAGCGCTCTGGAGGATCTGCAGCGGGGATTCGGTGTGGAACTGGGCTAGAGCGAGTTGTCCGTACATGGTGGTCTCCGAACGTATCTGGAGCACACCATGCCCCGAGGGGGAATGGTGTCCCCGGGGGGGGTGATGAATAAAAGGCGCCCGAAGGGGCGCCTTGAGTTGGAATCAAGCAGTCCGGCGCTGATGCGGGCGGTCTGCGGGCTCCTCGGGTTGGGCCGGGGCTTCGGATTCCCCTTGCGGGGGCACCGGGAGCGGGTCGGCATTCTTGGGTTTGGCCTCGTAGACGGTTTCGCCATCCACCTTGATCCAGCCGATGAAGAGCAGTCGACCTTTCAGGCTTGCGCCCGGTTGACCTTTCTTCTCGCCTTTCTCGTAGGTGAAGGCATCTGCCCAGATGTCGCCGATGCGGAAGGACACCAGGACCTTCTTGCCGGCCGTGACGGCTTGTTCGCAGCGGCGTACCAGCTTTTCAGCCTCGGCGCCGACGACATTGCAGTCGATGTAGCAGTATTCCACGTCATCGGACGATCCCCGGAGGGCGGCGATGGTGGTGGCCAGGAAAGGGGCCCCCTTACGTGGTTTCACCTCGCGGATGCGGTTGAGATAACCGATGCCGCTGGTGTGCAGGTCGAAGAACTTGTTTTCGGTGGCGTTGCTCATGGTGATTCTCCAATTTCAAAAGGTTGAAAGCGGAGAAACACCTCGCCCGACAGGGAAGTATTCCCCGCGAGGGTAGGGCAAATCGGTGAAGGGTTAATGCATGTAGCGGATGGCGGTCAGTATCACACCGACAAAGGCGGACAGCATGACGCCCATGCGAATGGTGAGTCTCAGCTCCATTGCTGCAATCTGGGCCTGAAGCTCAGATTTCAGTTGAGCAATGTCCGATTTGACGTCTGATTTGACAACCAGCAGATCGGATTTTGTGGCCAGGACATTCTGCATATCCGACTCCAGAGCATCGACAACAGCAGTGGCTTTGCTTTCCTCGACATTGATGGAGCGCAATGCCTGGTACAGCGCTAAGCTCGCTTTCATGTAGGCCTCATTGGTCACGAGGCCTGCCCGGACGGGAAAGCCCCGTCGTGGGTGGGAAAAAGGTGCATTCATCGACCGTTGCCGGTTGATCGATCGCGCTGCCGAATGCTGAGCGATCTTGGGGTTGGATCTACGCGGAAACCGCGTCGCAATCACGAGATCCGGATTGCCTCGGGCATGTTGCTGACAACGTCAGCGAGACACGTCTCAAGAATCCGAAGAGCTCGGCGTCTTGTCAAGCGCGGGGATGAAAAAAGCCCCTCCGAGGAGGGGCGTTGGTGGGGCGTTCAGCAGGAGGCCGGCTCGATCGGCTCGATGAGCTGATCCAGCGATCCTCGCTTCGGCTCGATCACCGGGGGCACGGGCGTTTCGGCCTGAGCCGGTTGGGCCTTGCGGCGGCGGGGCCGTTTCTTAGCCTCGACGACTTCCCGGGTGTTGTTCTGGAACCAGAGGCCTAGGTCTGCGCTGGTCTTGCGGACGAACGCCGGTGTGCGATCGAGGTTGCTGAGTTCGGTCGTGGAAAGCAGCGGTCCGAATTCGCGGAGGATGCGGCCTTGGCCAACAGCCGGCGTTTCGGCCTTGTGGGGCTTCTTCCGGTTGTCGTCATAGGTCGTCCAGGGCGAGTCCGGCTGCTCTCGGGTCGCACGGAGGAATTCCCGGGTGACTGTGCCGAGGGCAGCGCCGAAACGGAAGCTGAGCGATGGGGTGGACATGAGGTTTCTCCTGCAGATTGATCATGCGGAGAAACACTGGCCCTATGCGGGGAGTGATTTCCCCGCTGGGTGAGATGACGCTGAGTGAAGTGTGCATTCATCGATTGATGGTCAATCGACCGATCGCGCTGCCGAATGCTGGGCGATCTTGGGTTGGATCTACGCGGAAACCGCGTCGCAATCACGAGATCCGGATTGCCTCGGGCCTGTTGCTGACGACGTCAGCGAGACACGCCTCAAGAATCGAAGGCGCCGAGGGGCGCTGTCAACCCCTGAAACGAATCCTATGATCTGCTCGGCTCACCCGAGGATCATGTCTCCCTGGGCAGTCTTTCTGACGGGATCTATTTAATAACAAAATAGAATTAGAAAATGTTTTATATGGCGAATAGCCTTATAAGTGGGTGCTGGCATATGGCCTCTATATCGCGTGCATTTCGTAGTCGGCCTCGCAGGAAGGGCTCGATCTAGATTGCCGGAATAAGGACATAACACGTGCGAGCCAATACAGACCTTCTATAAGGCGAAGCCCATGATTGCAATGGATGTTTTACAACAGCACTTCCGCCGAGAACAGGAGAGGCTTTGGGGGAGCCCTGTGCCGCTGATGGCGACTCCCGATGGCGTGGTGGGCCATTTTGCCCAATTTGTCCTGCACAGCCATTTTCAGCCGTTGTTCGATGCCAGAACTCTTCTGCCAGAAGCGTACGAGGCGCTGTTGCGCCCCGTCGATCACGAAACCCTTCAGTGTCATGCTCCGTCTGCAGCGTTCGGTTGCGCCAAAACGCCGGGGGAAGCTATCTACTTGGACCGGCTTTGCCGTGTGGTGCATGCGGCCAATTTTGTGCGTCAGCGGCCGAGTGGGCAATTGCTGTTCCTGAATGTCAGTGGTCGTCATTTGGTCGCCGTGGCCCAAGAGCATGGCTCGGCTTTCGAAAAACTGCTGGAGCTGTGCGGTCTGACGCCCCAACAGGTAGTGTTGGAAATACTGGAGTCCAGTGTGGATCAACTGGAGCTCTTACAAACGGCGGTGAAAGCCTATCGAGGACGAGGGTTTCGCATCGCTATAGATGACTTCGGCTGCCAGCACTCCAACTTCGATCGACTGTGGAAGTTGACTCCGGATCTGGTGAAGCTGGATCGCCATCTGGTTCAACAAGCCGAGGTCAATCCTCGGGCGCGGTTGATCCTGCCGAAACTGATCGAGATGATTCACGATCTGGGAGCCCGGGTGGTGTGCGAGGGCATCGAGACGGAGCTGCAGCATCAGCACTGTGTGAGTGCTGGGGCGGACCTTCTCCAGGGGTTCTACTACGCTCGCCCTCAGCCCTCGCTGCTCACGGAAGGGGGGATTGCAAGGCCACCCGTTCGCATGAGCAGGAGCGTCGGGTAACGCTCAGAGAAGATGTCTAGATGTCTCTGACGGTGCTCGAGATTATTCCCGGCCCCTTGCATCCGTGCTGGTATAGGAATGTCGTTGAGCTGCGGCAGAGGGGCGGCTAGCCGCCTCTGTTCGTGGCCACAGGATGATGGGCATGGTGGAGTTTCTGCACAGGGCAGATCCACGGCCCGGAGCGGGGTTAGATCTGCTTGCAAAATAGCTCTCAGGCTGCCAGTGTAATGACAAGTGTCTTTACTGGAGCCCGACAATGGCCTCGATCAATATTCGCGTGGATGACGACCTCAAAGCCCGCGCCTACCGGGAGCTGGAGCGACTCGGTGTCACCCCTTCCGAGCTGATGCGTCAGGCCCTGCAGTACGTGGCCGAACGTGGGCAGTTACCCTTCCGCCCGGTGCTGCTGACTGAAGAGGACGAAGCCCTGATGGCGACCGTTCGCGAACGGCTGGCCGCCCCGCAGCGCGTGAAGGTATCGCTGGATGACCTATAGCCTCGAATTCGATGCGCGTGCTCTGAAGGAGTGGCACAAGCTGGGCGATACGGTCCGGCAGCAGTTCAAGAAGAAACTGACCGAAGTCCTGAAGCATCCCCGCATTGAGGCCAACCGCCTGCAGGGCTTGCCCGACTGCTACAAGATCAAGCTACGCAGCGCCGGTTACCGCTTGGTCTACCAGGTCCTCGATCACGAGGTGGTGGTCTTTGTGGTAGCCGTCGACAAACGGGAGCGCTCGGCTGTCTACGAGAAGGCCTCCGAGCGGCTGGCCTGACCGCTCACACTACCCAATACGGTGCAATCCTGGGACGGCTCCGTGCGGAAACTGTCGCAGTCACAGGATCCTAACTGCTTCGGGCCTGTCGCTGACGAAATCAGCAGCACACGCGACCAGCGCTTCGGGTTCAAGGGGCTATCAAGCGAAGGGGCAGGGCAGGCGATGGGCGGGGCGGAATACTCGCCAGGGGCCTGTCCGACGACAGTCCGACTGGCGAGGCAGAGCGAGACTAGGTTGGGAGTGAAGGGGGAGCGAACGGAGAGAAGTGTGCCACCTGTGAGCGGAGCCACTCGTCCAGACCCCTGGGCATTGGTCCATCGAGCGATCGTCGCATCACCTGGCCCGTCATCGTGGCGGGGGCCAGCTATCGTCAGGCACGCATGCGCGCACAAAGGGAGCCCGTTTTGTCGCCGGCGGGCACCGGCGAGGAAAAGCGGCTACCCGAAGGGTAACCGGGTACGTCCGACGATCCGGAAGCACCTGGTTACCCAGCGGGCAAGCTAGAACTGAAAAGCGTGGGCCGCAACACCAGTGCGGCCCTAAGACTAGTGTGCACCGAACCTTCTGTGAACCCTATGTGCCTATAAACTCGCGTTCACGAGAGTTGAAGACAGCTGCGTGTCTGCTAGTACAGGGAGACACAGGGAGAATTCACGCGAAAATCTGCACGACCTTCCCGATGCTTATCGTGCTCTAGGGGTGGCCGCCACAGAACGAATCTGCCGCGACCGGGGTTGTCACTGATGACCGCCAGTGACCAACGGGGTGGAACAACGTTACGGCGCCATTATGTGGGGGGCGGAGGGGGGAACGCAAGGGACGCCCCTCTCAGGCCGGGCTGGTTTCCTTGGCCTTGCCCGGGCGGCGCTTGCTCTTGCCGGCACCGTCGATGGCCTGGATTCCCTTGCAGTCGGGGTACTTCGAGCAGCTCCAGAACTCGCCCTTGGTTCCCTTGCGCCGGCTCATCGGCGCGCCGCAGAGCGGGCAGGCGGGACTGGGCGGCAGCTTGATCGACAGGGTCATCGTGCTGCAGCGGTTCACCAGGCTGGTGATCCAGGTGGACTGCTTGGCCACGAACGCCTCCAGGCTGAGCTGGCCGCTCTCGATCAGGTCCAGGGCCTGCTCCCAGACTGCCGTAGTGCCCGGGTCGGCGACGGCCTTGGGGACGGCATCGATCAGCGTGAAGGCGGCCTCGGTGGCGCGCACGGCCTTGTTCTTCTTCACCAGGTACTGGCGATCGATCAGCCCCTGGATGATCCCGGCGCGGGTCGCCTCGGTGCCGATGCCGGTGGTCTCTTTCAGCGTGGCCTTGAGCCGTGGATCCTCCACCAGCTTGGCCACGTTCTTCATGGCCTTGACCAGGTCCCCTTCGGTGAAGGGCTTGGGCGGCTGGGTCTGCTGCGCCTTCAACTCGACGCCCTGCACCTGACAGCGCGAGGCGTTCTGCAGCGGTGGCAGGAGCTGGGAGCGCCCCCTGCTCGCGCTGTCGTCTTCCTCGGTGGTCTGGCCGAAAAGCGCCCGCCAGCCCGGCACGACGATCCGTTTGCCGACCGCCTGCAGCGCCACGCCCTCGCAGTTGAAGTCCGCCACGGTGCGGTCGAATTCGTGGTGGGGCAGGAATTGCGCCAGGTAATGCGCCCGGATGATGCCGTAGACCGCTCGTTCCTTCTCGGACATGGCGGCGAGGTTGGCAGCCTCGAGGGTGGGGATGATGCCATGGTGGGCGGTGATCTTGCTGTCGTTCCAGGCCCGGGAGCGCAGGCTCCGGTCCAGGGTCTGCAGCACCGGGGCGATGGCTAGATCGGTCGCCGCCACGGCGGCCAGCACGGCGGGGACCTCCTGGAGCATGCTTTCCGGGAGGTAGCCGCAATCCGTTCGGGGGTAGGTGGTGGCCTTGTGCGTCTCGTACAGCGCCTGGGCGACATCGAGGGTTTCCTTGGCCCCCAGGCCGAGCCGCTTCGAGCACACCTCCTGCAGTGTCCCGAGGTCGAACGGCAGGGGCGCGGCTTCCTTCACCCGATTCGTTTCCACCGTGATGGCGATCGCCGTCAGGCCGGGCGCGAGGCGGGCCTTCACCGCCGCCGCCGCCCCCTGATCGAGACAGCGCCCCTCGTCGTCGGTGAGGGCGTCGTCCGGCACCCAGTGCGCGGTGAAGGCCTGGCCGTTGGCGAACAGCTGCACCTCAAGGCTCCAGAACGGCACGGGGACGAAGTGGGCGATCTGCCGGTCCCGGTCCACCACCAGGCGTAGGGTCGGCGTCTGTACGCGACCCACCGAGAGCACGCCGCTGTACCCGGCCTGACGGCCGAGCAGGGTGAACAGGCGGGACAGGTTCATGCCGATCAGCCAGTCGGCCCGCGAACGCGCCAGGGCAGAGTGATAGAGCGGGAAGGTCTGGGCGCCGGGCTTGAGTTCCGCCAGGGCCTTGCGGATCGAGGCCTCGTTGAGGGCCGACAGCCAGAGGCGCTCGATCGGCCCGCGATAACCACAGTAGTCCACCAGCTCGCGGGCGATCATCTCGCCCTCGCGGTCGGCGTCGGTGGCGATGACCAGCGCCGAGGCCTGGGCCAGGAGCTTCTTGACGATCTTGAACTGGGTGGCGGTCGCGGACTTGACCTCCATCTTCCACTGGGCCGGGACGATGGGCAGGTCCTGGAGTGACCAGCGCTTATAGGCCTCGTCATAGGACTCGGGCTGAGCGGTCTCCAGCAGATGGCCGATGCCCCAGGTGACGGTGACTCCCGGGCCGACGAGGCAGCCATCGCCGCGCTGGGTTGCGCCCAGCACCTTGGCAATGTCCTTGCCCTGGCTGGGCTTCTCGCATAAAAACAGACGCATAAGCGGTTCTCCTGACGGTTGTCCGGAAGAACCCTGCCAGCTCGCCGGCCGACGAGCCGCAGTCAATCCTAATTCAGTGCCGTTCGATTCGATTTATGCAAAAGCTTCTCGCGGCAACACTGCTGCTCGTCCTTGCCGGATGTACCTCCCAGCCGAACCCGGGCATCACCGTGGTCGATCACTCGACGACCATGCTCTGGCGGCAAACCAGTCCCTATATGTGGGAGCAAACCATCGTTCCGGCCTCAACAGTCCCCTGATCCGGTCACTGGTACAGGACGACCGAGCTCTGGGGAATGGCGGTGGGGACGCTCATGCCGACCAAGCCGGCAAACGAGTTGAGCAACTGGCCGCCCGAGACAGAGCCCACCACTAGGAGCCGCTCGGTCGACGCTACGAGTTGACATTATCCTGGAGCTGCGTCGCCAATACTTGGCTTCCGCCCGCTTTCAGATGATCTGAGTTGCTGGGGGTTTTGCCGCCGCTCTTTGAAGATATCGAAACGTACCAATGTGTCGCTCGGCGAGTTATAGAGGTACAGGTCTCCTCCGATGGTGACCCGTCCATATCGACGCGCCACCGCGTAGCGCGTGCTCTTCACATGCTCGATGGTTTCTGGATTTCGTTTGCGCAAGATTGCACCTCTCTAGAATGTCGATGTCGGCCTTCATCTAGGACAAGCCGCTGTCTCTGGATCGAGACACGAACATACTCGATGCTTCTTTCATGAGAATATCTTAAGTTCTTCGAGAGAATATTGAATTTGTCTCATGATTGCTTCGGCCCCGAGAATACGTTTCATCATTCTCAGTGGAGCATCACGACGTGGCATTGGCACACAACCTCGGATTCCCGCGTATCGGGCGCAATCGAGAACTGAAGAAGGCCATGGAGGCCTTTTGGAAGGGCGAACTGGATGAGGCCGGACTGCAGGCCGTCGGCCGGGAGCTGCGCGCCGCACACTGGCAGATGCAGAAGGACGCCGGCATCGAGCTGTTGCCCGTCGGCGACTTCGCCTGGTACGACCAGGTGCTGACCCACTCGCTGACCTTTGGCGTGATCCCCGAACGTTTCCGTCCGCATGATGGCCAGCCGACCCTGGATACCCTGTTCGCGATGGCCCGCGGCGTGAGTTCCGGCTGCTGCGGTGGTGCGCATGCCCAGGAAATGACCAAGTGGTTCGACACCAACTATCACTACCTAGTCCCCGAACTCAGCGTCGACCAGCAGTTCGAGCTGAGCTGGGAACAACTGTTCGACGAGGTCGAGGAGGCGAAAGCCTTGGGCCATGCCGTGAAGCCGGTGGTGATCGGCCCGCTGACCTATCTATGGCTGGGCAAGACCAAGGGCGCCGACTTCGACAAGCTGGATCTGCTTGACCGCCTGCTGCCGCTCTACGGGCAGATCTTCCAGCGCCTGGCTGCCCAGGGCGTGGAGTGGGTGCAGATCGACGAGCCGATCTTGGTCCTGGACCTGCCGCTGGGCTGGAAGAGCGCCTTCGAGCGGGCCTACAACCTGCTGCAGAAAGAGCCGCTGAAGAAGCTGGTTGCGACCTACTTCGGTGGACTGGAGGACAACCTCGGCCTGGCCGCCGGTCTGCCGGTGGACGGCCTGCACATCGACCTGGTGCGTGCACCGGAACAGTACCCGACTATTCTCGACCGCTTACCGGCCTACAAGGTGTTGTCCCTGGGGCTGGTCAACGGCCGCAACGTCTGGCGTTGCGATCTGGAGAGGGCTTTGGCGGTCGCCCGTCATGCCCATGAGCGCTTGGGGGCGCGTCTCTGGATCGCCCCGTCCTGTTCCCTGCTACACAGCCCCGTGGATTTGACCAGCGAAGACAAGCTGGATGCCGAGCTGAAAGGTTGGCTGGCCTTTGCATTGCAAAAATGCCAGGAGGTGGCGCTGCTCGTCCGAGCTGTCGAACAGCCCGACGCGGACGACGTCGTGCTCGCCTTGGCCGAGAGTCGGTCGGTTCAGGACAGCCGTGCCGCCTCGCCGCGCATCCACAAACCGGCCGTGCAGGCCCGTCTGGCCGCCATCAAGCCGGCCGACAGCCAACGCCATTCTGTGTTCGCCGAGCGTATCGTTAAACAGCGGGCTTGTTTGCATCTGCCGGAGTTTCCGACGACCACCATCGGCTCGTTCCCGCAGACTCCGGCGATCCGCCTGGCCCGTCAGTCGTTCAAGCAGGGCAAGCTCAACGAGGCCGCGTACATCGAGGCCATGCAGAGCGAGATCCGTCATGCGGTCGAAGTCCAGGAGCGATTAGGGTTGGACGTTCTGGTGCATGGCGAGGCGGAACGCAATGACATGGTCGAGTATTTCGCCGAGCAGATCGATGGCTACGCCTTCACCCGTTTCGGTTGGGTGCAGAGCTATGGGTCGCGTTGCGTCAAGCCGGCCATCATCTATGGCGATCTGAGCCGACCGAAGCCCATGACCGTCGATTGGATCACGTATGCGCAAAGCCTCACCGACAAGGTGATGAAGGGCATGTTGACCGGCCCGGTGACCATGTTGATGTGGTCGTTCCCACGGGAGGATGTATCGCGTGAGGTTCAGGCCCGCCAACTGGCGCTGGCCATTCGCGACGAAGTGCTCGATCTCGAAGCGGCCGGTATCCGCATCGTGCAGATCGACGAGGCCGCCTTCCGCGAGGGCTTACCCCTTCGCCAAGCGCACTGGGCACATTATCTGCGCTGGGCCACCGAGGCTTTCCGCCTCACCGCGAGTAGCGTACGTGATGAAACGCAGATCCATACCCATATGTGCTACAGCGAGTTCAACGATGTGATCGAGGCCATCGCCGCCATGGATGCGGACGTCATCACCATCGAGACGTCCCGCTCGGATATGGAGCTGCTGGAGGCGTTCGAGAAGTTCGCGTATCCGAACGAGATCGGTCCGGGCGTCTATGACATCCACTCGCCCCGTGTTCCCACCCAGGAAGAAATCGTCCAGCTGATTCGCAAGGCCGAACTGCGGATTCCTCCCGAGCGCTTGTGGATCAATCCCGATTGTGGCCTGAAGACACGTGGCTGGCCGGAAACCGAAGCGGCGTTGGCCAACATGGTCGCGGCAGCACGAGAGCTGCGCAAGGAACTGGCCTCGCATCCTTGAGAGGGATAGGCGTAGAACGAAACGGGACGCGTGGCGTCCCGTTCTGCTTGCATAAGACTATGCGCTGGCAGCGGACCAGCCCCATATGTGGAAGAGATCCATTTTTCCGATCTCAATGTCTCCCTGATCTGCTCATTGGTACAGGACGACCGAGCCCTGGGGAATGGCGGTGGGGACGCTCACGCCGACCTGGCCGGCGAACGGGTTGACCAACTGGCCGCCCGATACCGAGCCCACTGCCAGGGAGCGCCCGGTCAGCTTGCCCAGTTGCGTCGCCAGTCCTCTGGGAGGATCGCTGCAGTAGGTGTAGCTCCGGCCGGCAGCGATATAGCCCTGGACACCGGAGGCCTTCACGTACCAGGTCGGGAGGTTCAGGGCCGAGTCGGCGACGGCGCCGGTAACGCTCGGATGGGCCACGGCATACTCGGCCAGGGCGTTGCGATAGACCAGTAGGCTGTGGGCCAACACCGACAGGTCGGTGCTTTCGCTCGAGCGCGCCGCCTGGTCATCGAGATCCAGCAGCAGGCCGAGCATCAGGGCCAAGGCTAGGAAAACGGCACCGTACATGCCCATCAATCAACCTCTTCATTCGTAGACTGTCGAGGAGATGTGAGCGGATGAGCTAGTCGTCCACAAGTGGAAATTAGAACTCACTCTGAAGATGGTTCCCGTATGGGGAACCATCTGGACTGACTGGATGGGGCATGCGATCAACTGATCTCGATCCCAAGCTTCTCACTCAGTTTTTTATAGAAAACAGTTCTCTTTCGTGGGGAGGGTAACTCTTTACAACACTCATCAAGTGCATCTGTTGCTTGGGTACAGGTAATAGACCCGTTCTCGACGTGGGGCTTTAGCTTGGAGTCATAGATGTGTATTAGCTCGTTGTAGTTTCCGCACTGCCCACATGAAACCAGCGAAGGGTCGCGTTTTCCTTGAGGGTTGGTATCTTCATAGCGGTACTTCTCGTTAATGTCCCTAATCGCCAAATGGGCCATCGAGTCTGTCACATCATTTCGCATGGTCATGTTCAGTTCCCTTTCAGACTACAAGATTAGCTCCGAGCCATTCCCCTGCAGGTTTGATCCGAAGTCACATCAGATGTAGGGCGATTGTTGGCGCTTTCAATGGTGCTGTCATATTTTGAAACGGTAGCTAACACACTGTCACGGCTGATCATCATTAGGTTTTTTGATTTTCTTAGCGCAGTTCTGCCCATTGATCAATGTCGCAGTACTTGGTGGCTGCGCTCATCACGCCATACGTCTGCCCTGGCGGAACGATGTATGTGGCTGGTTGTATTTCGGTGTTCGCATCGCCCCCGTCGTAGTCGTAGAAGCTGAACTGTCCGACCTGCACGCCGCCGATATAGAGGTAGTTGCGCTTCCAGTTGTTATTGACCCCATCGCAGTAGATGCTCGGGGCAATCATGATCGGTTTGGTGGTGTCATTCAGATACGTTTCGTTCAATGCCCGCGAAACGAGTTGCCACGTCTGGCCGTAGCCTATCCCGACGTTCCCAGTCCACTTCCCATCCTGGCAAGACAGCGGGAGGCCGTTCACATCACGGGCGAACAGCCCGGTGCGAGGGCAGCTACTCCCCTCGGTCGCGACGCCGTCCAGTTGCAGGTATTCCCCGACCGTCGTGCGTCCCTCGGAGGTGAGGCTGCCGCCGCGGACCTGTCCGCCGGTATACACGCCTTTGTTGCCGTACACGCGGACCCAGTCCGAGTCGCTCATGTACCAGCCGCCACCCCATTGCTCGCTGTACCAACCGCCATTGCCGAGCGAGCGGAACCACTGACCGGCCGAGACATCCGCCGAGGCGGTGATCGAGGCGGCGTTGACGAGGTCCTGGTCGCCCATGTCCAGCGTGGTGTTCATCCGGTTCAGCTCTGGGCGTCCCGGGATGGCATTGCGATACAGGTAGTCATTGGCCAGGGTGCCGTCCTGGAGGAACAGCGCGCTGGCGGTATGGCCGACCCCGGGATTCATCCCATAGTTGCTCAAGGCCAACTGCCAGCCTCCGCGCACCCCCTGGACGATCCCGGGATCGCTGGTGGGGATGAAGCCGCCCGGCGCGCCCAGGTTCTCCGCGATTTCCCGCGTGCCGATCTCGTCGATCGACTCGCCGCCGGTTGTCAGCACGATCGATTCCAACTGGTTGGCCGCCACCCGCCTGGCCAGCACGGTGAAGGTTTGCCCGAAGGCGTTGGTGTCCGCGACAGTGGCCGGCAGATAGTGGGTATTGCGCAGCATGGCCGGCGTGATCGTGACCGGGGCAGTGGGGCCGGCGGCGGCATAGACCGCAGCGAAATTGTCCTTGAGGTACTGGGCGGCGGCCTCGGCCACCTGCTGCTGTTGGTCGGCGGCAATCTGGTAGTTCACCGAGTCCATATGCCGGGCCATCAGGTTGAGCCCCGTACTGGCAATCATCGCCAGGGCGATGAGCCCGAAGAGCATCTCGATGGCGATGAACCCGCGTTGCCGAGCGATGGGTCGAGTCCCGCTCATGTCCACAAGCTCCGCTTGGATTGGTTTTCCACGTCCTGGGCGATCAGCTCGATATGGCCCGTCCGGATCTTTTCGCGGATGCCGGGTCCGTCCTGGCCGGTGAGCAGCAGGCTTTTCGACTTGAGCTGACGCCGGCCATCGACTCCGCTCTCGATGGTCTGCCAGATCACCGCGATCAGCCCCTGCGCGAGGATTTCCCGGGCATTGGGGATCTCGGGCTGGGCGGTGGAGGCGAGCCGTTCGATGCCTTGCTCGATGCTGCCGGCATGCAGGGTCGTGATCATGAAGTAGCCATTGATGGCGGCGCGGACGGTCTGGGCCGCGGTAGGTGTATCGCGCATCTCGCCGATCAGGATCTGGTCGGCCCGTGCCCGCAGCGAGCGCAACAGGGCCTCCTCGTAGCCGCCCGTGCGGCGCGAGACCTGCACCTGGATGCAGCGGCCCTGGCCATGGGGGCCGTGCAGGTTGGTTTCCTGCGGATCCTCGACGGCGAAGGCGATCCCGCCGCAGGCCTGCAGGCGGGCGACGACCAGCGATGCCGCGCTGGAGGTCTTCCCGGTACCCGATTCCCCGCAGAACATCACCAGGCCGCGTTGCTGTTTGTTCAGCAGGGCTGCGACGACCTCGTCGGGAAACCCGAGGTACTGGAAGTTGCGGATGACCGCGCTCGACTTGTTGAGGACGAAGACGGTTTGCCCGTGGGCATCGAGCAACTGGGTCACCCGCAGGACGACGCCATCTTCGATGATCGAGAACTCGGGATCCTGATCGGCGGCGAAGCGCTCGTTGCACCGAAGGCGCAGCGTTTCGAGCGCCGCCTGCCAGGCGGCAGGGGCCTCGATGTAATGCGCGGAGGCGCCATCGAGCCCCTTCACGTCGCAGAAATCCACGCCCAGGTAGAGATCCACGAACTGGGCTTCGCTGATCACGCTCATCCGCGCCCCTCAATAGACGGTCCAGGACAGCGTGTTGCTGGTCGAGTCGTTGCTGCAGCCACTGGTGGCCGTGGCCGAGGTGACCTCGCCGGTTGTGGAGGATCCGCCGTTGATCGCGGTGATGACCTTCTGGCCGCGACTGATCTTGGTCGCCAGCGTGGCGCAGGCGTCCTGGGGCAGGCCGTTTTCGGTGATGACGAAGGTCATGCCGTTGGAGACCACGGTCACGGTCCCGCCCCAAACGTTGTAGAGCGTGGAGCCGGAGACGCTCATGTTCGGCAGGCCCTTGATCGTCGCCAGTTGCGGGACCAGGTTGGTGCCGGAGCTGCCGTAGCCCGCGCTGCCTTTGAGCTTGCGGGTATTGGCGATGAGCTGGCCGATATTGGATTGCTCGTTGCCGACATCGGAGCTGTTCATCAGGCTGCCGCCGTTGTAGAGGGCGTAGCCGATGCCGATCGCGATGCAGATCAGCACGAAAATCATCGACAAGTCGATATATCCGGCTTGTCGGGGGCGGGCGCGTTTGCCCGGTTGTAGGGAGAAGAGAGAACTGTTCATCTGACGGTGCATGGGGGAGAGCCTCGTGATCAACGTGCAAGGGGAGTGGAAACGGCGGTCTGCATGCTGTTGGTCCCGATCAACACCAGGATCATCAGCGACCCCATGGCAATGCCGGAGAACAGCAGGAAGCCTTTCGTATAGCGCTCGACATTCTTCAGCGAGGTGTCGAGCCAGCGGTTGGCGAAGCGGTGGATGGCGTCGGCGAAGCTCTTGCGCGTCGCCAGGACGCAGAGGAAATGGATGGCGGTCTTGTCCGGAAACTCATGGCCGGCCAGCTTCAGGGCCACGCCGAAGTTCTTGCCGATCTCGACCCCGTAGCTGACGGCCAGGAGACGCTCGCGCAGCCAGGGCGTGGCGTTGACCATCAGCGTGTCCAGGGCCTCGATCTGGTTGATGTTGGCCCGCAGCATCACGGCGATGTTGAGCAGGAAGGTCGAGCCATGCAGGGCCTTGTAGATCGACCAGGGCGGCAGCCGCTCCAGACGTACCCGCAATGGCCCGGTGAGGTAGGGCAGGCTGACCAGGGAGCCGACCAGCAGGATGACCAGGGCGATGAGGGTGATCAGCCCGTAATGGTCGACATAGGTGGCGATCAGGTACAGCAGGTAGGGGGCGCCGGACGAGTCTTCGGGGGGCGACAGTCGGGCCATGGCCGGCACTACCCGGGTGGCGATGATATGGAGCAGGTAGGCCATCAGCGACCAGATGAGCACCGGATAGAGCGTCGAGTTCAGAATGAGCGACAGGATCTTCTGGCGCGCCTCGATGATGCGGATGCACTCGGAAAAGGCCTGGGTGAGGTTGCCGGAGCGCTCGCCGGCACCGATGATGGCCATCTCCTGGTAGGGCACCCAGACACTGCAGGACTCCGCCAGCTTCTTGCCGTTGCCGACCTTCTTGCCGATGTTGGCGCAGGCCAGGGCGACCGGGTGGTAGCGTTGGCGGCCGTCGTCGCTATAGATCCTCCGGACCTCGTTCAGCGCGTCGTCCACGCCGACGCCGTTCTCCAGCAGTGCCGTCAGGCTCTCGTAGAACTGGATGCGCTCGGTGCTGCCGAACTGCTTGCTGTAGAACCTCTCGACCAGCGAGGACCAACCATCGAGCAGCCTAGCCAGCATGACGGTCCTCCAGGACATACAGGTCGAAGTCCAGGGGGCCGACCACGGGCTCAGCCATGCGAGGATCGATCTCACCGCGGCGCACCTTCAGGCCGGTGTGGGCTATTTTGGTGATGCCGCCCAGCTCCTGGACCCAGTAGTTGCGCGCCGCGCCGGCGCCGTCCTTGCGGAAGATCTGCATGAACCGGTGCGTCGGCAGCAGAATCTCGGCGACCAGCGTCCGCGTGACGACGCCCAACTGGCGGCAATGCGGGCAGCCGGGACCGACCAGGCAAGCGGTATTCAGCAGACTCAAGTCGCGCAGGCGTTTCACCAGGTCGTCGGGTAGCGCCGACACCTGCTCACGGGCCGGTACCTTGCACTGTGGGCAGAGAACCGGCAGCAGCGACTGGTTGATCACGGCGGTCATCAGGGCCGGATCGGTGACCAGGCTCGGATCCACTCCCATGTCGATCAGGCGCTGCAGGCCGGCGACCGCGTTGTTGGTGTGCAGAGTGGACCAGACCTGGTGCCCGGTCATCCCGCCGCGGAAGGCGGCCTGCGCCGAGGCCAGATCCCGCACCTCCCCGTACATGAGGATGTCGGGATCCAGACGCATTGAGTTGGAGATGGCGTCATCCCAGGACTCGTCAGCGCCGAGCGGCGATTGATTGGCCAGCAGCGGGTATTCCGGCGGATCCTCGACCGTGAGGATATGCTTGGTGCCGCGGGTCTCGCGGGCCAGTAGATTGAGGGTGATCTGCAGGGTCTTGGATTTCCCGGAGCCGGTCGGCCCGGTGATCAGGTTCACCCCATAGGGCAGACTCCGTAGCCGTTTGAGCAGTTGGATCTGCTGGTCATGGAAGCCGAGCTCCTCGAGGCTCTGTTTGCCCTGGTCGTCGTAGAGCAGCCGTAGAACCATCAGAAGGCCGTTGACCATGGGGCGGGTGGCCACCCGGGCGCCGAAAAGGCCCAGTTGCTCCACGAAGCGGCGACTGACCCGGGCGTCCTGCTTGATCTCGGGCTGGAAATGCTCGTCCGCCACGTCGCACATGCTGTTGTAGAGGGCCGAGCAGAGCTCGATGCCGTTGGCGCTCGGGATCTGGCCGAACTCGGCCATCTGGCCATGCACGCGAAACCGGATGCTGGTGATGTCGTGTCCCACCACCAGGTGAATGTCCGAGGCCTGACGCTCATGCGCGAGCCCCATGAGCTCCACCATTTCGCGCTGGCGATGAGTGGTGTCGCTGCCGCCCGTGCCCTTCGGCGAGTCGTCGAGCTGGTAGAGCGCCTTGATCTCGCTCATGGTCGAGGAGCGCACCTCATAGGCGACGCCCGCCCGATCGAGCCGATCCATGAACGCCAGGATGAAATGGTCGGTGCGATGCTGGCCGGAGACGTACAGCACGGGGTGCGCCTGTCCCTCGTCGACCAGGGCGCACAGCTGTCGCAATTCGGGCTTGAGGTCGCCCCACTCGGCGCCCTCGGCCGTGAGCACCCGTTGTTTCAGCGGCGTCGGTAGCGCCTCGGCGTCTTCGCTTTTCATGTTCACAGGTCAGAACCTCCCAGGCAGGCCGGGGGCCACGGGCACCCCGCTCCTGGTGGTGGATGGAGTGCCAGTGGCCGCCGGCTCCTGATTCGAGAAGCCCAGGGGGTAGCGTTGTCCGTTGCGGGTCAGCTCGACACGGTCGAGCGTCAGGGCGGAGACCGTGTAGCCGCCCGGCAGCTCCCCGCCGCCGAGGTAGGCATTGACCTCCAGGCCGCCGCTGTACAGCAGCACGGCGCGCATCGACCCGCGGGAGCCCAGGATGCTCTTGACCACCGGCAGGGTCTCGGGGGCCTGAGCGGAGACCGGCGCGGCTCCGGGCTGGGCGCGTGGCGTCGGTGATGTCAGGCTGCCGCCCTCGGCCTCCAAGGCTCTCTTGGCCTTGGCCCGTTCGGCCATGGCCTGGTACAGCAGGGTCTCGCTCTGTACCTGGGACAGTTGTCCGACGCTCACGCCGGCGTAGGGCTCTGCAGCCTGGGCAGCGGTCGCACCGAGCAGCAGAAGGCCGAGGAGCGGGACTCTTCGATGGCTATTTCGCATACAGGTCTCCTGTGATCGACCATTTCGATTCGTGGCCCTGCCACTGGGTGGTGATCTCGCGCAGACGGAGCCCGCGCCCCTCAATCCCCTTGAGGAAGAGGGCCGGCGGCAAGGGACTGCTCGTTTGTACTTCGAAGTGCTTCCAGTCGGGTGGGGGCGGTGGCGGCGGCGCGGGTTGCCCGGGGATGGCGGGCGGCGCGGGGACGGCAACCGGCACTTCCTTGATGGCGGGCACGAGGGATTGCTGCTGCAGCCAGGACGTCAGGTCGGCTAGGGCCGTGCTCGCATCGCGCAGGGGCTCGTCACCGGCCAGGGGCAACACCAGGTTGGTCTTGACCGCGGCGCTGTTGCCCTCGTCGTAGAAGGCCGGCGCCTCGGCGAAAAGGCCCTCGGCCGCCTGGCTGAACTCGGCGGCGGTGCTGTTGCCTGTTCGCTTGTAGTTCGCGGAGACGAGAGTGCCGTCGCACTGGGCGGCGCTGAACAGCCAGCCGGCGATCGACGGGGGCAACTGATCGATCAATGCGTTGCAGCCCTCGACGAAAGCCACCACGCTGGGCTGTTTGGCCCAGGGGTGCTCCAGAGCCTGGGCCGGCTGGGTCTCGCCGGAGCGCTGGGCGAGCTCGGCCAGTTCGGCCTGGCGTCGGCGCTCCGCTTCCAGCGCGGCCTGGCGCGCCAGTTCGGCCTGATGCGCTTGCCAGCGCTGGAAGCCGACCAGGGCGATCAGCCCCAGGGCGGCCAGCGCCCCGAGCTTCAGCAGCTCCTCGCGTGACAGGCCGAAGGCCAGCGGACGCAGGCGGTACTCACGCTTGAGGCGTTCGGGCCGCAGCAACTGCTCGATGTCGATCGGCTTTCCGCCGTGCTCGAACTCGGCGGGCAGGAAGATCTCCTCGAAGGTAATCTCCCGACTGAGCTGCTGGGCGACCTTGCGCTTGATCGTCTCCGCGGTGCCGACCAGGTCGCAACCCGGGATGACGGCGCCCTTGAGCACGGCGACCAGGGCATAGCGGTCCTCGTCCGGAGTGATCCGCCAGGCCGCCAGCCAGGACTTGCCCAACTGGCCGGCCAAGGCGGCGGCCAGGGAGTACATGCCTTTGACCGCCCCGTCGCTGCGCGAGACGAAGCCGGCCTGGATGATGGACTCGGTGCGGCGGATCGCCACGATGTCCATCGACTCCTGACGGCCGAACTGGCGGGCTTCCTTCATGTAGCCGGTCAGGCTGCCCAGGGGATGCCAGAGGAGTCCGGTGACGAAGGCGTTGCCGTGGTAGCTCAGTACCTGGACCTTGGAGTTGCCCGCGTTGTTCTCTGCCAGAGGCGATGACCGGGGAGGGCGCCTCAACCGCTTCAACAGGCTCAGCTTCATGGCGTCAGCCCGTCACGATGGGAGTGATCAGCACGACCAGCACGCTGCGGGTGGAGGTTCGGGACTGGCTTCCCCCCAAGCCGAGGAAGCCGGGTTTGCCCGCTCCGATCTTGGTAGCGTCTTCCCGGGATTCATCGAAGCCGGACAGGATGAGGGTCTGGCCACTGCGCAGCTTGATCTTCGGCGACAGGACCTTGGTGTCGTAGTCGGGCGTCTGGGCGCTGGATCCGTTGCTCTGGAAGACGTCGAAGGTGGGCTTGGAGCTCATGTTGATCGAGACCATCAGCAGCATCTCGTCCTGGCTCAGTAGCCGCGGCAGGAGGGTCATGTTGAAGCCGCTGGTGATGGTTGCCGCTTGCAGGGCCGTGTTGGAGCCCACCGAGGCAGTCGTGGTCGTGCTGCTGGACTCGATGTAGCCCTTCACGTTGCCGATCTGGATCGGGGCCGGCTGCAGGTTGAGGGTGGTCAAGGACGGCTCCCGCACGGTCGAGATGCGTCCCTGCTCGGCCAGTGCCTTGACGATGAGATTGGAGCCCGCCCAGGGCGAGTGGGCGGTATCAAGGATGCCGACCGAGCCGGAGATCGCGTTGGTGCTGATGTCGGACAGGGTGTTAACCAGCGACAGTCCCCACTTGTTGGCCAGCGATTTGTAGACGACGTCCCAGTTCAGACCGAGCTGATCCTGATCGGTCAGGGTGACCTCCAGTACCCGGACGTTGAACAAGACCTGTTGAGTGATCTTGCGGTTGGTCTCGTTCAGGTAGGCCTCGACGCGGGCCAGTACCTCGGGCCGGTCGGTGACCGTGAGCGTGCCGGTCGAAGTCGAGAGGTACAGGCGCCCCGCGGGGCTGAGCATCGCCTGGACGTTGTTCTTGACGTCCGTGAGGATCGTGGACCTGAGCGTGACGGTCGTGCTCTGGTTGCTGCCGGACTGTCCCGAGGCTCCGGAGCTGGAGGAGCCGGAGCCGCCTCCACCCCCGCCTCCGGAGGTGCCGTTGCTGGTTCCGGTGTTGGTGGTCATCCCCGACTTGACCACGCTCTCGATAACCTGACTGTCGCCGAAGGACCAGACCTCGAACACGCGGGTGTCGACGTAGCTGATGCGCACGGCGCGCTCGGCGGGCGAGTAGCGCCAGGTCAGCCCCAGGCGTGCGGTCGCCAGGTCCAGCAAACCGGATAGCTTGCCCTTGTAGGTGAGGTTTGCGATCTGCGTGGTCTGTCCGAAGCTGCTAAAGCTGGTCAGGCTCGGCCCCCGGGAAACGCTCGCTGGTTGTCCCGCGGCGCCGACTACCCCGGCCGGGAGCAGGTCGGACAGGTTATCGGGATCGCCCCCGGCGGGCCGAGCGGCGCCGGACGCTGGGGGCGCAGTGACGGCCGCCAGCCCCGGGTTGAGCGCATCGGGGGAGACCAGGACGGGCAGGCCGCACTCGGAGGTGATGTATTGCGCGATCTCGGTGATGCTGACCCTGTCGCCCGGCCGATAGGCCAACTCGCAGTCCAGTGCCATCGGCAACCCGCGCTTGGCGCTGATGGGCTGGGTGGACACCCAGGGCTTCTTGCTGAACACCACTGTGTTGCGCTTGGGCTCCTGCTGCTGATTGCGCAGGTAGGCGGTGTACTGCGAGGCCGTATCGGTCTCGGATTGGGTGCGCGCCATGGACTCGTTGATGCGCTGCATCGTGCAGCCGGCGGCGCAGGCGACCGCCAGTACCAGGCTGGTCAGGCGAAGCAAGGGATTCATCACTTTTTCTTCTTCCGTTCGGAAACATGGACGATCCGCTGGTCGGGGTTCCCGTCGACCAGGAAAGATCGACGGGCGTTGTCCCAGAGAGGGAAAATTTCCGTGACCGCCTCGGCGAAGCTGCCGCTGAAGCGCAACGGCGCCTCGATGGCGTAGTCCAGGTCGTCGCACTCCCAGATCACCCGATAGTCGGCGGAGCGAGCCCAGGCTTCGACCGACTCGCGCAGTGTGGAACCCACCCGGGCCTCCCAGACGGGCTTCAGCGGCGCCCGGAGCGGGAGGGCCGACGTGGCGGGCGGGTTCGAAACCGGCTTGCCGGGCAGACTCGTGGCCGGGCGTTGGGCGACCGGAGAAGCCGGGGCCGTGGGGCGAAGCGCCTTGGCTGGTTCCTGCTGGGGAGTTGCGGCGACGGTCGTTTTTGCGGCTTCGGGAGCCGGAGCCGAGATCGACGTCTGGGCCGGGGCCGGCTTGGCGGCAGTGGCCCGGCTGACCGGGGCGGCTGGAGTCTGGCCCCCGCTGGTCCCGGCAGTCGTTTTCGAAGCGACCAGTGGCTTGGCACTGGGCACGGCGGTCGTCACGACCGCGGTCGGTGTCGATTTGGTGGGCGTGGGGGCTGGCGAGGTCGCCGGAGCGGTGGCCGGCGGCAGGGTAGCCAAGGCCGACCTTGGCGGATCGGGCAACTGATAGCCCGGGCGCAGAACGAAGCAGACGTTACGCATCACCTCGTCGACTTTGACCTGCCAGGCCGGACCCGCCAGCACTTGTAGGGTGTTGCGCAGGCTCATGGGACCGATCTTGTACTGGGCGGCTGGGAGCGGTCGGGTGAAGAGGATGTTGACGTGCGGGGTCTCGGGGCCGCACAGGCTGTAGCCGGAGCGGTTGAGCACGTATTGCATGGCATCGCGCACGGTCGGGCGCAGGTTGGCCGGGATGTTGATGTCGATGATCTGGGCCATCAGGTCCCGTTGCTCGATCCCCGGCGCGGTGTTGACCAGGGTGTAGCGTCCGTAGCGCACTTCGCGCTCCGAAGGGGCACCCGAGGGATACAGGTCCGGCGACAGCAGCTCGGGATTGCGGCTGCTGTCGAGGGACGGCTTGGACGGCGCGTGTGTGCAGCTGACCAGTCCGACCAGGAGCAGGAGAAGAGAGGAGTGAGTCGTGAACTGCCGGATCATGTATGCGCAGGCCCCATGTACTGATGGGAGCACGGTGCCAGCACGATCCGCCTAAATCAGCGGAAAATCCTATTTTGGTCGCAGAGGGATTATCAGGGCGTATTGAAGTTGCCGTCGTTCGCCTGGGATGCAACTCGTCAGGCTTAGGGCCAGCAGTTACTATCGCGATTTGGCTGATGCCCGAAGGATTGTACGGATGAACGTCGAAGTAGCTGAAAATGGAAAAGGCAGCTGGCAGGTGGAGATGGACGGGGCCTACCACGTGAACTTCCCTTGCCAGGCTGAAGCAGAAGCCTTCGCTGAGCGTCTACGAGTGCGACTGAATGCACCTCATCTCCTGCCGGAGATCTATGAAGCCTGCCCGGATCTGCCGCTCGATCTCGGGGCAAACTGAGTCAGTTGGCCAGGGCCTTGCACCACACCATCTGGTCGAGTCGGTATTCAAGGAGAGAAGCAATAATGATCGATGAGCTGATCGAGCACGTGGTGGTCCTGGAAACCGAGTTGCAAGCGTGCAGTGCCCGACTGCAGGAGCGTAGCGACGATGAGGCCCTGCATGATCTGCGTATCGGCGTGCGCCGGCTACGCAGCATCTTGCGCCCTCTACGGGGCCTACCCGAGATCAATGCGCTGGAGCTGGTCGCCGCAGAGGTGGGCCGGCGGAGCACGCCGCTGCGCGATACCGAGGTCTTGATCCAGGAACTGGAAGCCCACGAGCGGCCCGACCTGGTCGAGCCTCGCCGGCGTGAATTGGAGGCCGGGCGCGATGCCTTGTTGGCCAGCTCCGAGTGGCTCCTGTTCCGGAATGCTCTGGCAACGTGGCCGGCCATCTGTCGAGAGGCTGCAAGGAAAGGCAAGCTCAAAGGCCTGCGCAAGCACATTCGCAAGCAACTGGCGAAGCAGCAGCGCAAGCTGGCTGAGGGGCTGCGCAATCCGGCCCATGACCGGCATCGGCTACGGGTGCTGATCAAGCGGGTACGCTATGCCCACGAGGTCTATCCCAAACTATCCGACTTGCCGGACAAGGCCCCCAAGCGCTTGAGGGCAGCTCAGTCGGTGCTGGGGGACTGGCATGACTGCGTGCAGTGGCTGCAACGGGCTGAGCAGGAGCTGGATCTCCAGCCCTTGTGCGAGACCTGGCGCGAAGCCATGGCCAGTGCCGAGCGGCATTCGGACCAGGTGCTGAAACGGCTTCTCAAGGATTTTCCAGTGGCTTGACCACGTTCACGCCCGCTTTCCAACCCGGCTGTCGGCGAGGCCGGGCAGGTCCCCCCGTATCATTGGCACAGTCGATGAGGCGGCAAGGCCTCAGGCAAGAGGCAGATGATTGGCGCCCTGATGATCCGGTCTGGTCTTGAGCAGGACGAATATCTTGAGGCGCTCGTTCATTTCGCTCAGGACATGACGGAAAGCGTCCGGTTTGCTGCTGGCCTGTGGGTCTTCGACATTCCAGGCAATCACTTCCTCGCCTCTCGGCATCATTTGGTATTCCTGGGCGGACTTGTCGCACAAGGTGATGACGTAATCGAATTGCTGGCCGGCGAACGCCTCCAGCGGTTTGCTGTGCAGCCCCTCGCTCGGGATATCCAGCTGCGACAGTACCGCCAGTACACGGGAGTCGACCGGAGTTGGCTGGATGCCGGCACTGAAGGCGTCGAACTGTTCGGGAGCGATATACCGCAGCAGAGCCTCGGCCATCGGCGAGCGGGCGGAATTGTGGGCACAGATGAAAAGCACGCGTTTTTTGCTGTTCATGTAAGACCCCGGCATCAGATTGACCTTGTGGGATTCTCTTCGCCCTTCAAGTAAAACCGACGTGTCTGACAAGGCCGTGAATGCATCACGGTTTCTTGGGCTATCGCACTTAAAGCACCTTCACGAGCGTTGTCTGCATCGCCTTGGCCGCCGCAACCGGGTCGGGCTCGATGAGCTCCTGGGACAGCCGACGCTTGTCCAGCAGCAACTGCCAGAGCTGCTGATCGATCGAGTGTTCGACCAGGGGGATCTTGACCACCACCAGACGCCGCTGACCGTTGCGGTAGGCACGGTCCTCAGCCTGGTCCTGCAGGGCGGGCGTCCAGGGCAGGCCGAGGAAGAACACATAGTTCGCGGCGGTCAGGTTGTTGCCGGTTCCGGCGGCCGACGTCGTCCCGATGAAGACCCGGGTCTCGTCGTCCTGCTGGAAGCGGTCGATCGCCTTCTGCCGCTTGGTCACGCTGTCGGAGCCGACCAGGGTGACGCAGCCCATCCCGGCGGATTCGCAGAGCTGTTTCAGCACCCCGACAGTTTCCTTGTATTCGCAGAACAGGATCGCCTTGTCGGCGACATCGAGCTCGGCCAGCAGCTCCATGACGACCGGCACCTTCGCCCGTTCGAGCAGGCGACGCATCGCGCCCAGGCGGGCGAAGGGCTGCTGATCGCAGGCCCGGATGGCGTCGTATTCCTTACGCTGCTCCTCGCCGAGCACGACCGGAACGGTTTGTCGCTGCTTGCCCTTGAGCCCCGGCAGGACGTCCTTGCGCCGGCGGAGCATCCAGTCGCCGATGGCGTCGCGCAGGTTCTTGCGGAACTCCGGGCTGCCGGCGAATTGCTCGCAGAACTCCTTCAGCGGCAACTGGCCGACTGGGTGACCGGACAGCCGCAGGAGGGTGTGCAGCTCGGTCTCGCGGTTGAGCACCGGGGTGCCGGTCAGCAGGTAACGGTTGGGAACCTTGGCCGCGATGTCGAACCCATGCCGGGTGCACTGGGCGGTGGGCTCCTTGAGCCGGTGGGCTTCGTCGATGACCATGACCCGGAAGTGCTCGGCCTGCAGGACGTAGTCGGCCAGGCGCTCGTAGTTGATCACCATCCACTGGACGGACGCGTCGAAGGTTTGCTGGCCGATCCGCGCCTCGGGATAGACCGCCTGGATTTCCCGCTGCCAGTTGATCAGGAGCGAGGACAGGGTCACGACCAGTATTGGATGCCCCTCCGCCCGGATCGCTGCGGCGATGATCGCCTGCCGGGTCTTGCCCAGCCCCATGTCGTCGGCCAGCAGGGCGCTGGTCCGCTGTAGCAGGTGGCGGATGCCCGCGGGTTGGTGAGGCAGCAGCGAATGGCTCGCCAGGGCCTGCTCGATCTCGGCCTCGGTGTACTTGGTGCGCTCGATGGAGGGGACTGCCGCCAGGTAGAGGTCGGTTGAACTATCCTCGAGGGAGACCGCCTGGCGCTCGGCCGGCGCGCCGCCGAGGTTGATTCGGGTAATGGCCTCGGCCGAGGCGACGGAGCCATCGCTCAGCAGCTCTTGGAGTGTATCCAGGATCTCGAACTGCTCCTCGGCCAGCCCCAGTTCCAGAATCAGATTGCTGCGAACCAGCTCGGGGCTGGCATCGATCCGCCAAGAGCGCGACGGCCCGAGGAAGGTCCCCCGCATCCGCCGGGCCACCGCGACCATGCCGGGGTGGTAGTCGCCGGAGAGCAGCACGCCGCCCTGGGCGAGCGGGGCGATGCGAAAGACCATCCCCCAGGTGAAGGCCTGCCGATCGGGCGATGCCTGGGCCTGCTCCAGTTTCCGGTTGAAGCTCTGCCAGGACTCGGTGAAGCGGCCGTCGGCCAGCTCCATCAGCTGCTGGTACAGCAGGTCCGGTTCCTCGAACAGCTTGTTCTTGGACAGGCGCCAATAGCGGTACAGCGGGTGTTCGGCACGACGGATGAAGTAGCCGTCCCGTTCCAAGAGCAGGCGATTGGCCCCCTCGACGTACTGCAGTTGCAGGCCGAAGTCGTAGCCGTCGAAGACGACTCGCTTCAGCAGGCTAGGGGGCCGATTCATCAGCCGGGGACGGCTCATGCGAGTGCGTCTGACGGTGCTTACAGTGACACGGTCTCGGCAACGATAAATTCGACCTTTCGGGCCGTTTTGGGCTCGGTTGCGATGCGAGCTGGAAGAATTTTACCGACAATATCGGTGTTCAGGTCGGGATTGTGACAGACCAGGTGTTGAGGGGTGATCACGCCGATTGAGTAGAAGAAACCGTCTGGCTTCCGCTCCGTCAGCGCGATGATCTTGCAACCCGGCCCCTGATCCAGCGTCAGAAGCTCATACCCCCCCGTGCGATATCCCTTCAGGGCGGCAGGGGAGATGAACGTCGCGGTCACGGTGGAGCCCGCTTCGAGCTGTTTCTTGGCGGCCAGGGCAAAAGGCGTTATGGCGGTCAGGAGCAAGGCAACGAGTAAGGTCGGTTTCATGAGCACTCCGGGAGAGTTGAGGCAGGGAACAAGGCATGCCGATCATCCGCCCCGGACTGGCGATGGGCTATGTGGAATTGGAAATCCAGCGAGAGGCATTTCCGGTGGTGGAGAACGACGCACTGCTGCCTCGTCTCCACGCGGAAGTCTCACGATGAGGGCGCTTTTTTCAGTGCTTCGCCCGGTGCTGGAAGGGATCACGAGCGGCGTGGCTGGCGATGTAGCCCAGAAGGTCGCGGGCCTGACGCGACGTCTCGGCCAGCTTTCCGGCCATGTTCTGCTTGAAGTGCTCGCTGGCCAGCACTTCCAGGCCTTGGTCGTACAGGGCGTTGAAGAGAATCTCGGCGTCATGCGAGGTGCGCAGCAGACCGTAGAGCAGGTCCTTGGCGATCGAGGAGCCGGCGATGCCGGGCAGTACCTTGGCCGCATTCCCCTCGCCGATGATCTGGCCCTGGATGAAGGTCAGGGCCTGCTTGACCTGCTCAGGTGTGGCACGGTCGAGCGATTCGACATTGAGGTAGTGCTGCACGATCTCCTCGGTCGAGAGGCGCGGCAACTGGTTGGTTTGCCGATCCCGCATCAGTTCGAGCGTCCTGATGGCGAAGCGCAGCAGTGCCCGCTCGTCCTGCTGTGCCGGTTGCGCCCGCAGGGCCTGCTCCATCTTGTTGAAGGCGATGATGTAGGCCACTTTCCACTGTGCGGCCTGCTTGCCGGTGAACCCCATGCACAGCAGCACGAAGCCGTCGCGGGTCATGCGGTAGAAGACTTCTTGGCGAGTCGCGCCTTGAGGCCCCGGGACTTCTCTTAACGTCTCCTCAAAATTGAGGACACGAAACTCGGCAGGGCACTCAAGGCTCCGGATAGCCTTGATCACGTTGTCATGCCGCTTGCCGAAGTGCTTGGCGACATCCAGGCTCGTGGTAGTCACCTGGCCCTTGAACACCTCGACCGAGACCTCGGTAGTGTCGGTCGTTACCGGGGTAGGTACGCTGGTTTGGGAAGTGGTCATTTCGATCTCTCCAGTAGCTTGATTCGAGGTGGAGCAAGACGCGGAGTCGCCTCGTCTCCACCGAAAGATTCACGATGGGGCGCGCGATTTTCCGCCCGGTCACTACAGGGGAATGTCGTCGTCGAAGTCCTGATCAGTTGACCGTTGTGGTCCGCCACTCGCCCGGGGCGTCTGCCCCGTGCCTTGCCGCGACGGGTTGCTGCTCTGGCCCAGCACGACCTGTTCGATCCGGTGGGGCAGGATGCCCACGCGGGACGCCTGAACCTTCAGCGCGGACTGCTCCTCACCTTCCGCATTCGTCCAGGTGTCCATGATGGCCCGGCCTTGGACCACCACCCGCATGCCCTTCTGGTACAGCGAGGCGTATTGCTCGGCGTTCGCGTGCCAGATCTCGACGTTGGCCCAGAACCCGCCGCGGTCCTCGTAGCCATCGCCCTTGGGCACCGGGTTGTCGAAGTACACGTTCAGCCGGCAGAGCCGACGCGGATCCTTGTTGCCGTTGGGGAACTCCTTGAACTCCGGGGCGGAGCCGATGTTGCCTTCCCATACCACTGCAGTGCCCATATCAGGCCTCCTCTCGATTGGCGGTGTTGTCGCTGGTGGAAATCTGTTGCAGCCGCTCCCTGTAAGCGGTGTCGGCCTGGGCCATCTTCTCGGCGCACTCGGCGGCCTGGCGGCCGATGGTGTGAACCAGGCTGATCTGCATGTTCAATGCGATGCGTTGAAGCTCCAGGGCATGAAGGTCCTGGAGCAGGGACGTGGGGGTTCGGGCGGCCGCGACCAGATCGCGCCACAGCTGAACGCCCATCGCTCGGGTTCCGGTCTGCTGCCAGCGCAGGAACACGGGGCCGGCGCTCGTGGCCTGCTTGGTCAGCCGGACCGGCAGCAGGGTGAAGGGATAACGGGTGGCCTGGGCCAGTACCCGGTCCTGAGCGAGCGCCTTGAGGCTGTCCTCCAGTACCCGGCATTGCTCGGCGAGCAGGTCCAGCTCCCCCTTACCCTTAAAGGGTTTTAAAAGGCCTTTTAGGAAGGGCGCATGTTGCAGGCTGGAAAAGTCAGTCTGTTGCAGCGGCTGGAAGGAGCCCTGTTGCAGCGCATCGTGCTCGGTGGGCTGAGCCAGCTTCCTGATCATCGGACTCAGGCCTCGTCCTGGTCGAAGTCAGGGGCGGGCTGGTCCAGGGCATCGTCCTCATCATCCTCGACGGCCCGCGAGGTGTTGGCCCGGGTGATGTCCGGCGCGTACTTGGAACGGCGGGAGCCGTCGAGCACGTCGGCGGGTAGCTCGCCGAGGAAGGCGTACATCTCGCGAGCTGCCTGGGCACGGGCGTTGTTGGCGGCGAAGTCGTCGCGGCTGGCTCCCGAGAAGCCCTTGTAGCGCTGGCCCAGGCCAAAGAGGCGACGGAGGATGGCCGAGCCCTCGTCGAGCCAAGCCTCCTTGGTGTGGTTGTCGATGAGGCCGATATGGTTGGCCAGCAGGATCCGGCGGACCAGTTCGTCGTAGCTGGTCAGCAGGTAGACGCCCTTGTAGGCGAGCGGCGAGGTCAGATACAGCGGCAGGGTCATCGGCTGGACGGACAGATTGTTGCTGACACTGAGCTGGGCGGGCAGGCAGGCCATGACCTCGTCGAGCTTGCTGTCGATGTCCTTGAGCTGCTGGCTGGCTTCCTCGATGCGCTCCTCGATCATGAGGAGGAACCAGTCGGAGTAGGGATCGTCCTGGGCGGCGCCTTGCTTGATGCGGTTGATGATGTTGGCGAAGCCGCTCAGGCCGATCATGCCGGGCTTGCCGTTCTCGCCGCGGGGACGGCCGAACCAGAGACGGGAGGCATGGTGGGTGTGGAGGGTCAGTTGGACGCTGCTACGCAACGAGCCGAGGTTGAGCTGGAAGCTGTCAGCCATGCAGGGGATTCCTTCTATATAGAGGGGTGGATCACGCACGGCCAGCATGCCCACGCGGTAGGGCGCGGGTCAGCAGGAAACCCTTATTTGGTCGGTTTGGGTTTTTCTGAGGGAGGTGAGGAGGCTGGGAGTGATGCCCGGGGCATCACCTGGGCCGACCTGCCGGAGTGTTTCCAGTGGAACCACTAGGGGCGTCCTGCCGGAGTGATTCCAGTGGAATCACCTTGGGCGTCCTGCCGGAGTGATTCCTGGGGAATCACCTGGGCGTCCTGCTGGAGTGTTGCCAGTGGCAACACGGGTTCGGCTTCCTGCTGGAGTGTTGCCAGTGGCAACACGGGTTCGGCTCTCTGCGGAGTGTTGCCAGCGGCAACACGGGTTCGGCTCTCTGCGGAGTGTTGCCAGTGGCAACACGGGGCCGGCTCCCTGTGGGGTGTTGCCAGTGGCAACACTGGATTGGCGTCCTGCAGAGTGTTGCCCGGGGCAACACTTGGGCTTGCTCTCTGCTGGAGTGATTCCACTGGAACCACCGGGGCAGTCCTGCCGGAGTGATTCCCGGGGAATCACCTGGGCGTCCTGCTGGAGTGTTGCCAGTGGCAACACGGATTCGGCTCTCTGCGGAGTGTTGCCAGTGGCAACACGGGGCCGGCTCCCTGTGGGGTGTTGCCAGTGGCAACACGGGTTCGGCTCTCTGCGGAGTGTTGCCAGTGGCAACACGGATTTGGCTCTCTGCGGAGTGTTGCCAGTGGCAACACGGATTTGGCTCTCTGCGGAGTGTTGCCAGTGGCAACACGGATTTGGCTCTCTGCGGAGTGTTGCCAGTGGCAACACGGATTCGGCTCTCTGCGGAGTGTTGCCAGTGGCAACACGGATTCGGCTCTCTGCGGAGTGTTGCCAGTGGCAACACGGGGCCGGCTCTCTGCGGAGTGTTGCCAGTGGCAACACGGGTTCGGCTTCCTGCTGGAGTGTTGCCCGGGGCAACACTTGGGCTTGCTCTCTGCTGGAGTGTTGCCAGTGGCAACACGGATTCGGCTCTCTGCGGAGTGTTGCCAGTGGCAACACTTGGGCTTGCTCTCTGCAGGGTGATGCCAGTGGCATCACCTGGAGCCGTCCTGCGGGGTGTTGCTAACGCCCGGTTAGGGATTATTTCAACCGGACGGGGGAGGCTATGCTGTTCTGACTTCGTTCAGTAGCTCGGGGTGGCGATCGAGCACCTTGAGCAGTTTCACCAGAGCCAGAGGTGGCTTTGTTTTGCCATTCTCGTAACGCGAGAACGCATTCACGCCACCGCCGAATATCTCGGCAGCTTCGCGCTGGTCAAGTGAGAGCTTCTTGCGGACGCTGGCGATAAAGCCAGGATCGACAATCGAGGCATTCACCTGCTTGTTAAACTCCAACATCGCCGTGCTGATACGGGCTGACTCGTTTGCATCAAGGACTACCTCGCCACAGGCTGGGCAGAAGTCGCCAGTTACTGCCGGAATGATGGTCGATTCGCTCTTGTAGGTATGTGGTATATCGCGGGTGTCATGCACCAGTTCCGCCGCTGCACAAGATGGACATTTCATGTTCATAGCTCCTTAAAGGACACGATGAGCACGTCATCAATGACCGTGAGTTTCAGATAGATCTCTCCGGCCTCCGTGTTAGTCCGGTACACATCTTGCCAAACCGTATGGTCGGCATGCGTCGTCATGCTTTTGTAGAAGTCTGCCGGCGTCAGTGCCATGACAACGCCGACGATCCTCTCAAAGTCGTACCCCAACGATGCCCCGCCAGCCAGTGCAGACATGGTTGAGCGCACCTTGCCAGCCTCAATCAAGGCTCTGACGACTGGCAACTTGCAGTGCGGAGTTCTTTTTTCCATATGAGCAGTATTAACCTATTAGGTTGTATTTGGCAACTTGGTTAATGGTCTGGGCGTACGATTTTCCCGGATTCTGCGGGCTTCCAGCTGGAGTGATTCTAGAGAATCACCTTTGGCCATCCTGCTGGGGTGTTTCCCCGGGAACCACCTTGGCTGTCCTGTCGGAGTCAGTGGCAACACTTGGGTATTCGGGAAAAGGTGTTGTTAGGCCGCGCCTGCTAGCTAGCAGGCTTTCATAGGGAATGTGCAGCCCATCATGAAGGCGTTTTATCATCGCCAAGCTCAATTTGCATTTCCGGTTCAGAACCTCGGAAACCCGGCCGCTGGAGCCGATGTACGGCTCTAGGTCGCGTGGGGTCAGCCCCTGCTGATCCATACGGAATTTGATGGCTTCGATGGGGTCGGAAGGCTGCATCGGATAGTGCTCGTCCTCGTATTTCTCGATCAGCACCGCCAGCACTTCCAACTCGTCGCCCTCCGGCGTACCGATCTCGGAACCCCACAGTTGTTCCATGCGCGCAAAGGCCGCGGCCAGGTCATCATCGGAACGAATCGGTTTGATGTTCATTACACGGTCTCCGTGTTGATCTGGTCGTACTGGACATGGGGCCTACGAGTCTTACGAATCCAAGCTGTCGTTCGTAATCGATTGCCAGGATAACCCGGTACTTGTTGCTGTCGATGTTGAACACCACCTGGCTGCTGGAGGGCCCCGGGAACCACCCGGAGCCGACCTGCCGGAGTGTTGCCCAAGGCGTCACCCTGGCTCTCCCTGCGGAGTGATGCCACTGGCATCACCCAGTCCCCGCCCTCGAAGAATGGCGCTCTTCATCCCTGCCAATGCGCTGCGTGCAGTGGTGGCCGTCTCCGGGCTGGGCGAGGTTCTCGGCGGGTTCACCGTGATCGCGGGCGGCAGGGCCTTCGGTGTCTGGGGGCGATCAGGTTGCGGCGGTTGCGGTGCGCTCGGTGCGACCGGAGCCGACGTGGCTTGTGCCGGCTGGTCCTTGGGCACCTGCCAGTGGGCGTTGAACTCGCCGGACACCGCTTTCTGCACGCAGCTGAGCAGGTAGCCGAACGGGGTGCGCACCGCCCCGGTGCTGCACCGATGGTGCCACTGGTTCAACAGCGGCTGGCGAAGCTCGGCGTCAACCTTGGCCAACATGACCAGGGCGGTTCGCTGCTGCTCCTCGTCCAGGCGGTGGAAGGTCGCGGGCAGGGTCAGCTCTTCCAGCAGCCTCGGGCGCGGTACAGAGCTTTTACATACAGAGGTATCTGTATTCGTATACGTACTAGATGAGTTCGGATTCCGAACTCGGTCTGGAAGCCCCGGATTTCGTCTGAGTTCGGATTCCGAACTCGGGGCCGCGAAATTTTCTATCCCCTCGTTTTTGCTCAGTTCGGAATCCGAACTCGGCTCTTCGGGCACGACGGCTACCTGAGTTCGGATTCCGAACTCAGTGAGGGACAGGCGCTGCTCGAGCACTTCCAGCCGGGTCGGCAGTCTCTCGCCGAGGTCGGGATCGTTGGCCAGGTCGGTCAGCGCCCGGCCGGCGACCTGACGCACTGCCTTGTTGCTGTGCTCGAGCGACTGGCCGACCAGCGCCATGTAGTCCTGGTCGATCTCCATCGCCTCGGTGCAGCTCACCGGCTCGTCGTGGAGGATGTAGACGTTGCCCTGCATCTGTCCGCTGGCGGCGTCGCGCACATGGCGGCCGAGACTGAGCCAGCGGGTCAGGCGCAGGACGGTGAGCGCCTTGGCCACGGTTTCCCGGGAGGCGGGTTTGCCCGGCGTATTGCCGAGGTAGGGGCGCAACTGCTCATAGGTGGGGAAGGCGGTGACTCCGTCCGCGTTGATCAGCAGCCGGAAGACCTGCCAGAGGTTGCGCTCCAGGGGCGACAGGCGATCGTCCAGGAGCAGTCGTCGAGGCACGGTCTCGTGCGGGTTGCCACTAAAGACGATGCCGGCCATGTCCTCGGCCGGCATCGACAGGCCTGCAGCTTTTCTCGCCTGTTGCTGCTGGAGATGATTGTGCAGCATCCCGGCCGCCTGATTGATGACCCCCTCCAGGGGGGCCGTGAAGCGTTTTCTTCGGGGTGTCACAGCCGATCGCCTTCTACCGAATGAGGGGATGGCGAACCCGCGGCGCGGTCGCTGTCAGCGGATGCCTGGGGTTCCGGTGGGGAGGGCGGTGTGGGCGCAGCGAGCAGACGCAGTGACGATCGGGCGGGCGCGTGTCGGGGCGGATAGGTCCCCTCGCGGACCCAGCACTGGATGCGTGCCCAGACGGCGGCCAGCGGGATGCGCTCCCTCGTCTCGGGGGCCTCCTCGCTCTCCTCCAGCGGACCGTTGATTTCCTCGGTCAGCATCATCGCCACGTCCAGGAGGGCGTAGGGATCGCTAGGATCCCCCTCGTGCTCCTCCATTAGGTCGAGGAAGCGATACCAGAGTTCCGGCGACTCCGGCAATTCGGCGAAGCGGCCGGAGCGGGCCGGCAGATTCAGCAGCAGGCGCTGCTGGGCCACCTGTTGGGCGGTCAGGCCGAAGAAGTGCTTGAGCATGCTGGCGGTCGCCCCGAGTCGGATGGCGCGCTGGACAAGGCGCTCCTCCTCGCTGTCGCGTTGCCGGCTGTTCAGCAGGTTCTTCACGGCCTCCGCGTCGACCGCGGCGTGACACCAGAGCGCCGAGGAGTTGACCAGCAGGCTGGCCGCGGCTGGATGCTGGATTAGCGCGATGAGTTCGTGGTCCAGGCCCATGGCCTGGCATCGGCGCAGATCGCCGATGCGCAGGTTGTGCAGGATCTGGGCGAGCATCGCTTCATTCAAAGGATTTTGCTTCTTGGACATGAGCGACTTCCTGATACGTATGTCCTGTCGACGGATCATGCCTCGGTTTCGAGTTCGACGAGTCGGCGCCCCAGGCGGATCAAGCGGAAGAGTTTCACCACTGCGGCGTCGCTCAGCCGGTCGGCGAGCTGTGCGGGTTGGTCGGCGCGTGCCGGCTGACCCAGCAGCAGGGCGCCGAGTTGGGCTGCGAACTCGAACTCGACGACGGCGGCGCGGGTCTGCTCCGGGTCGACCTGGAGCGCGACCAGCCACACTCCGCTCAGGCTCTGCAACAGCAGCTTGGCATGGAACGCCGCATCGCTAAGGGCATCGAGCTGGTCCTCGGCCGGCTCCTCGCAGGTGAAGCCCAGACCGCCCGCCGCCGACTGGATCAGGGCCGGGTCCAGGCCGGCGAGGGAGGCGATCTCGCGAGCCAGGTCGGCACAGATCGGGCGCAGCTCATGGGGGAAGTTGTTCACCCGCTCGATGTACCAGACATCCGAGATGGGATGCAGGCCGCCGGCCTGGACTGGGATCGAGACCAGGGCATTGGCGTTGAAGTCCGGCAGCGTCTCCCCGTCGGCCGCGGCGATCTGCCGGCGTATCTGCTCGACGCGGGCCGAGGTCTGGACCGGCGTCACGATGTGACCGTCGATCCGGGCCTGACGCTCCTCGTCCGACAGGTGCTCGGTCGAGGCGGCGTCCGCGTTTCCCGTTCCGGTATCGGTGGGAGCGGGGACCGACTTCGGCTGTGACGGCGGAGTGGTGGGCGTCGCTCGGTCGCGGGCTTCCCGCGTCGGCGTGGCGACCGCGGGCGGGGTGGTTTCGCCCGCCAGGGGCGCCGGGAGTGTCTGAATGGACTCCGCCGCCAGTTCTTCCGGCAGCGCCTCGGGCAGTGGGATCAGGTTGCTGCGCCGCAGCCCCTTCTGCTTGTCGTCCAGGGCGCGCAGGATGGACTCGTAGCCGACCCCCGTGAGCAGGGCCATCTGGCCGATCAGTTCGTCCTGAACCGAGCGGTAGACGAACTCCTGCGTGTCGTTGTTCTCGAAGGTGCTCAGCACGTTCTGGAACAGGGGCTCGAACTCGGTGTTCGGGACCTCCGCGTCCGGTCCTTTTTCGGTGAGCCAATCGTTCCAGACCTGCTCGGCCGCCGAGTGCAGCGACAGCAGTTTTTCGATCTGCGGTTTGCCCAGGCCCGAGTAGAGCAGGGTCGGGATCGCCGGCAGCAGGACCCGGATGGTTTCCTGCATCCGACTGATGTGCGAGTGGGAAATCGGATAGCCGTCCGCTTTCAGCCGGCGCGCCAGTTCCCGCTGGGAAATCGCCTGGCCGCCGTTCTCCTGCTCGTACAACTGGCGTGCCCGGTCGACGCCGACGGCCCGCTCGATGAACATCAGGTCGCCGCGCACGTCGTTCTCGGCCAGGTGGCCGGTCAGGACGACCAGTTCGCCCCGCTCGGCGTTCCAGGGGCGGAACAGGCAGTGCAGCCGGTAGTAGCGCTCGTCCTTGGTCTCCTGCCACAGCTCGCGCAGGATGGTGAGCCGGGTGTTGCCGCCGTCGCGGATCATGAACTTGTCCGCGCCCGGGCGGCGGGTGATCGAGGGCGGATGGTCCAGGCCCCGCTCTCGGATCGACTGCTTGATCTCGTCGTACTTCTCGTTCCGGGTCGTGCGCGGGTTGGTGTCGTAGGGAGCGATGTCGTCCAGGGTCAGGTACATGGGCGTGTCCGCCACGGGGTCCGGCAGGCGCTGGACAGCCGGGGCCTTGCGCTCGAAGCCGCCGTGCAGCATGCGCCCGGCCAGTTGCTCTTGGGATAGCTTGTTGCTCATGTTCAGGCTCCTTCGGGGCGGGCGGGGGACGGGGCGGTCAGTAGCCGGTCGATGACCGCCTTGAGGCGGGTGATCTCCGCTTCCAGGGCGAGGGAATGGTCCATGCGGAAGACGACTTCCGCGTTCATGGAGCGCTGGTTGTCCCGGGCCGAGGCGCTGAGACGCTCGCGCATGCCATGGGGAAAGCGCACGACGAACTTCTCGTCGTGCGCAGAGGAGACGTGGTTAGTGAGTGTCATGGAGATCTCTCGAACTGGGCTGTCGATCGGCGCGACGGAGCTGGGCGCGGGCGTTGTGTTCGGCGCGGTGGTCGCTGGGCGACGACGAGGTGAAAATGGGGGCGCAGCCGGCCTTGGTGAAGCGGATATGGCCGCCGTTCGTGCGGCTCACGCTCCACCCCTGCCCGATGGCGAAGCAGGCCAGGTCGTGCAATTTCTTCTTGAGGCCGCGAGGCAGGGCAGGCGGAGTCATGCGACGCTCCTTCTGGCGGCCCAGTTCGCCTTCAGCGCGGCCTTGTAGCTGGCCTTGGCCTCTTTCTTGGTGCGTGCCCACTCGCCCTGTACGTCGATATAGCTGGATAAGCCTACCCAGCGTCGCATGCGGTACTCTCGATTCCGCCAGTCGCCGCGACTCTCGTACTCCGGCACGTTGATCCCGAGATAGTCGGCGAACGATTCGCTGTACTCCGAGCACAGGTACTCATCGTAGCGGGTCTGCTTTGGCGGCTCTGGCAGCAGGCGCAGAGCCAAGCGGCGACCCGCATCGGTTACGGTGAACACCACGTCGTCAGGACAACAGAAGGCCGGAGTACGGGCGCGCGCCATCAGCCCCTCGGCCTCCAGCCCCTGCAGATCCGGCATGGCGTAATGGCCAGGATCGGCGACGAAGTGGTTACGGTACGGCTCGCGTCGTTCGGGAGTCACGCCGAGCGTGTGCCAGAGAAGCGTCAGGTGGCGTTCGCTCACGGTCTCGTTCTGCATCATGGCCGGCCCCCCTTCTGGAAACATTGGGTCCGGATCTCGATGCGGTAGCGACGGGCGATCTCCTGGCAGCGGCTCAGGGGCTCCTTCAGCTCCTTGGCGATCGCGCCCAGCGATTGGTTGCCGCGCTTGGCCTTGACCAGTAGCTCTGCTCGCAGCTGGGCATCCGTGCGTTTCGTCTTACTCGTCTGCACGAAGCCCGACGGGGTCCCACTGTCGGTCGGGGAAGACACCCCTTCGGCGACGTGCGAGACTCCGCCGCCCTGGGACATGAAGGCCTCGACGGCCTCGTCGAGAGCTTTACGGGCGGCTTCGCGGCCGGCCGGGGTCGGCAGGTCGTTCCGGGTATCGTGATAGCGCTCCATCAGTGGGCTCCTTCTGCTGGGCTGGCTTGCCGGGCGAGTGCGTTGCCCGCCTGGACCGCCACGATCTCGGGAGCGAGGCCGGGGAACTGGGTGGTGAGGTCGGCGAGGAATTCGCGGGCGGCTTCACGCGTGCCGGGAATACGGAACACCACGGTGCAGTGCTGGGCTTCCTGCCGATCGTCGAGCAGGGGAATAACCGCGACCTTCAGGGCATTGGCGTACAGATGGCGGGGCACCCAGATTGACCAGAAGTAGGTGGACAGGAGGGCGCTCGGGCAGAGCAGCTCCACCGAGAGGGTTCCGCAAGGCGTCGGTGACAGCGTCACGTAACCGAGCTGCTCGAACTCGGCCAGGACCGCCTCCATGCTGGCCGGCACCACGGTGCTGTGATCCCGTGCCAGTCGATTGATGCTCTGGGCCAGCGCATCCAGTTCGGTGGCATTCACCCCGGAGCGATGGGCATGCACGAGAGCAGAAGCCTCGAACGCAGCGTCTGCGCGGATGGTGGGGAAGGGCATGGCGTCATTCGTCATGGCCGATCTCCTGCAGTTCTTCCACTTGATCGCTGCCGCAGTGAGGACAGATCAGCAGTTCGACTTCGCCATCGGGCGTGTGCTCGGCAGGCAAGGTCTGACGAACCTGTTGCCGGGTGTAGTGCTTTCCGCAGGAAACGCACCAATGGGTCGGATGAGCAGTGGTCATGCGCGGGCTCCTTGCCAGTCGGTGTTGGCACTGAGGTTCACGAAGCGGGTCTGATGGGCGATGAAGGCGGTGCGGACGGTGCCCGTCGGGCCGTTGCGCTGCTTGCCGACGATAATTTCCGCGATGCCCTTGTGTTCGGTGTCGGGGTGGTAGATCTCGTCGCGGTAGACGAACAGGATCACGTCCGCGTCCTGCTCGATGGCTCCGCCGTCGCGCAGATCAGCATTGATGGGCCGTTTGTTGGGGCGGCGTTCCAGGTCCCGATTCAGTTGGGAAAGCGCCACGACCGGACACGCCATCTCCTTGGCCAGCGCCTTGAGGGCGCCGGAGATGTCCGCGATCTCGTTGGCCCGGTTCTCCTTGCCGGGTTGTTTCATCAACTGCAGGTAGTCGACGAGAATGAGGGCCGGCGGACCATACTTGCGTGCCGCCCGCCGCGCCTTGGCGCGCAGGGCGGTTGGCGTCTGTGCCGGCGTATCGTCGATGACCAAGCGATCGCCGTAGCTGTTGAGCTTGTGCATCGCCGCCTGCAGCCTGGGCCAGTCTTCGTCGTCCAGTTGTCCCTTCATGAGCTTCTGCAGGTCGAGCCCGCCGAGGAGGGCGAGCAGCCTGAAAAGCAACTGTTGGGTCGGCATTTCCAGGCTGTAGACCTGGACGCTCTGCTCGGGGTACTTCCGCAGGGCGGGATCGACCAGGTTCAGGGCGAGACTGGTCTTGCCCATCGAGGGGCGTGCCGCGAGGATGATCAGGTCGGCTGGCTGCAGGCCGGAGGTGATCTGGTCCAGGTCATCCAGGCCGGTGGACACGCCGATGACTTCGGTGCCGTTGTTGAAGCGCTCGTCGATCAGATCGACGAGCTTGAGCAGCTCTTTCTGGATGTCGCTGAACTCGTTGACCCGATGGGTCTGGGCTAGGGCGAACAGTTGCTGCTCGATCGACTGCTGAACCGCCTCGGCTTGCGCTTGCGGAGCGGCAGCCTCTCGGCTGCAGGCGAAGCCGAGCTGGATCAGGCGGCGCAGCTGAGCTCGGTTCTGGACGATCTCGGCGTAGTGCTCGAGGTTGGCCACCGACGGAATGTTCTTGGCCAGCTCGCCCAGGTAGGCGAGTCCGCCAGCCTCCTCGAGGTCGCTCATCGACTCGGAGACAGTGACTACATCGAACGGCGCGTTGGTCGAGGCCAGTGTCCGGATGCCCCGGAAGATCAGGCGGTGCTCCCGCTGGAAGAAATCCTCTTCCGTGAGGCGATCGGCAATCAGATCCCAGGCGCTGTTGTCGAGCATCAGCCCGCCCAGGACGGCTTGCTCGGCTTCCTGGGAGTGCGGGGGCGAGAGGTCGGCGAGACTCACCATGCGCCACCTCCCAGCAAGGGCTGTGCGGGGGCATCCTGGCGAAGGGCCGGGTTGAGCCGGGCCTTCCGGCCCTGTTCCCAGCCTTGCCGCTGCGACTTCTGGTCGTGTCCCTTGGCCTGGGTGGAGTCGAGGTCGTTCGTCTTCAGGCCGGGATGATGCCGTTCGAGATAGGCCTGGATGGCTTGCTCGGTCTCGGTCGACCGCCCTTGGGCGAACTCCCAGACCTTCTCGGCCACGGCCGAGATCCAGGCTTCGGCGAAGATTGCTCCGCGCCGGCGCTTGGTGGACAGCTTGCAGCGGTGCTGCTGGGCCACGTGATGCCGGCGAGCGGTCTGTAACTGTAGGTTCAAGGCCGAATAGGCGTAGGCCGCCAGCTCGGGGGAGACGCCCAGGCCGACGAACTTCAGACTCCAGCCCTCACGAGGCACCGGGAACGCCAGATACTCGCAATCGAACGCCGTCGCGCAGGTGTTGGCCAACGCGAAGATCCAGGTCGGTGGCTGGCGTCGGGTGCCGGTCGGGATGCAATGCTCGTTGACCAGGAAGGCTTTCACCTCCCTATCGTCCAGGTTGTACTGCTCCATGAGCTTGCGGGCCTGGCGGAGTGCGGTTTCCGCTTCGTTCGGAGCGGCCCCCTTGGCGTGGGCGAGGGCGAAGCACTTGGCGACCTTCTCGAAGATCCTTTTTCGGTCCATCAGCGCGTCCCCCCTTGCGGGTTGGCCAGGGCTTCGGACCAGAGCCGAATCGTCTCGGCTTCCTGTGCGAGCACCTGCGGACGGAGCTCGTCGCATTTGGCCTGCAATGTGGCGAGGTTGGTGGGAATGTCGTGCGAAAAGGTCTCCAAGTTCAGCGAGGAGTTGATGTGATCCCTGACCGATTGGTGGATCTCGCTGCGCAGGTAATGGATCTCACGGCTAGCCGACCAGTCGTGTGCTTTTTGCGGATCGGGTTTTGCGCTCAGTCGCAGCTTGGCGGTGAACTCACGGGGGGAGTAATAAATCTGCAGAACCCGGGCCTGATTGAGCACAAGCGCAGTTCGCACGACCTCGAGCTGTTGCTCGGGGGTTTCGATCGGTAAGGGATGGGCCTGCTGGGTCAGCTCATGGGCTTGTTGATCGAGGGCGCGGAAGCGATCGGCACGCCCCTTCTCTTCGCGCTGTTTCTTCTCCTTGGCGTGCTCGATCCGCAAGTTGATGGTGCGGACGAGGCCGGCGGCCTGCCTGATCAGTTCCTGCTCTTCGAGGCCCATCAGGCGACCGAGCCCAGTCTTGTCGATCAGACGGTCCAGCTCTTTCGAGGTCGCCGTGAGTTTTCCCTGGTAGGCGCGGAGCTCCTTCGCCGTCAGGTAACGCGTCACGTTCAGGACTTGCTCGGTGGTGATGGAGGCGGCAGTAGGCCGGTCGGAAGGGGTATGAGCCATCTCAGCGCCCTCCTTTCACCAGGGCGTGCACGTTCTCTTCGGTCATCGCTTCGAAGCGGTCCCGCCATTGCGGGAACAGCTCGATGGCGAGGCCTCGGATCACACTCAGCGCCGAAGGCGACTTGCGGTTGGAGGGCTGGCGGTATTCCAGGCGGTGGGCGGGGATGCCTTGGGTGGCGGATTCTCGGTAGATGACGGCGGAAGGAATGGTGCTGTCCAGCACCTCGATGCCCTCGGCGGCCTGGAAGGTGTTGCGCACCAGGTCATGGATCTTTCGGGCATCGGCGGTCTCGTCCAGCAGGTTGACCACGACTTTGACGGGTGGAGTGGGAAGGCCGAGCCGGGCATAGGCGCGCAGACCATCGAGCATCTGCAGGGTGCCGCGGCTGAACTCACGAGCGGTGAGCATGTTCGGGGGGAGGGGGGAAATGCAGAGCTGCGAGGCCAGGACGACCATCTCCAGCATCACCGAGCGAGCACCCTGGGTGTCGATCAGGATGAGGTCGTACTGGCCCTTGAAGGCCTCGAGCAGTTGGGCGAGGCGCAGACGGCCATCGGGCGCCTGCAGGAGGAGGTTGATCAGTTGGTTGTTGGGATCGTTGGAGAGGATGAGGGAGAGATTCGGGATCTCGGTGATCGAGATGATGTCGCGGGGATTGGTGTTGTTCAGGGCGATCAGGTCGTAGATGCCGCCGGGCGCTTCCTGAGCGATGTTGTAGTAGGACGACAGGGAGGGTTGAACCGGGTCCATGTCGATGAGGAGAACACGCAGTCCGGCATCGGCGATGAATGCGCCGAGATTGGCGCCGGTGGTGGTTTTACCGGGTCCACCCTTGGTGGAGATGATGGAGGAGATCATGTGTAGCGCCTCTAATGTGGGTCATTAGAAGCAGCTGGGGGAGGCGGAGAAATAAGGTTATTGACTAGCCGGTTTGGGAAATATCACTTTTAACCAATTGGTCGTAGGTTCGAATCCTACACGACCCACCATTTCCTGAAGCACTCCATATTCTCTCTCCAGTATCTAGCAATCAATCAAAGACTTGCACGGATTTATGGTTCGTTTAGCGCTCTGTCAGTGCTGGCGGCATCATGAGTTTGATGCTAACGGGTGGCCTCCGCTGTAAGAAACTTGTGGGGATCGCCTATTTGTCTCTGTCTTGCGTTCGGTTTTCTACAGTCGCCCTTCGATTGTTATCGCATGGCCGGGTAGGGCATTGGCCCGCTCTGGCAGGCCAATGCCTATGCTTGATCAGTGTAGCTTCAGCCGCGGCTCCGTACTGCGGCGGAAATGGCCGCCGAGCATCATCAATGCGGTACGAAGGCCGCCGTAGAGGGCCATCTGGTGCTTCCGATAGAGCGAGACATAGAACTTCCGGGCCAGCCAGCCTTCCAGGGTCACACTGCCTGTCAGATTGCCCATCAGATTACCGACCGCTGAAAACCTCGACAGGGAGATCAGCGAGCCGTAATCGCGGTAGCGGTATTCCGGCAGGGGCTTGCCCTTCAGGCGTAGCTTGAGCGATTTCACCAATAACGCAGCCTGCTGGTGTGCGGCTTGGGCGCGGGGGGGGACGTTGCGGCCATCACTGTCCGGTTGCGGGCAAGCGGCACAGTCGCCGAAGGCGAAGATGTCATCGTCGCGAGTGGTTTGTAGCGTTGGGCGGACGACCAGTTGGTCAATCCGATTGCTTTCCAGTCCATCCAGCTCCTTCAGAAAGGCCGGGGCGCGGATACCTGCTGCCCAGACCATCAGATGGGCGGGGATGAACTGGCCATCCTTGGTATGCAGTCCATCGGCGGTAACCTCCTTGACCGCCGTGCTGGTCATCACGGTCGTGCCGAGCTTCTTCAGCGTGGCATGGGCCGACTGGCTGATGCGTTCTGGTAGTGCTTGCAGCACTCGTGGCCCGGCTTCGATCAGGGTGATTTGCAGGTCCTCTGGCTGGATTCGATCCAGACCATAAGCTGCCAGCTCATAGGAGGCATGGTGCAGTTCGGCTGCCAGTTCGACACCGGTGGCTCCTGCGCCGACAATGGCGATTCTGACTTGGTTGCTATGGTCTTCGCTGGCCTGCTGGGCACGCAGATAGTGGGTGAGCAGCTGACGGCGAAAGCGGTCGGCCTGTTTACGGGCGTCCAGAAATATGCAGTGTTCGGAAGCTCCCGGTGTGCCGAAGTCGTTGGATGTACTGCCTACGGCCATGACCAGTGTGTCATAGACGATATCTCGTTCCGGTAGCAGAGGGTGTCCATCAGGATTATTCGAGGCAGCCAGGCGGATGCGTTTATTCGCCCGGTCCAGCCCACACATGCGGCCAAGGTGGAATTCAAAATTGTTCCACTTGGCTTGGGCCACATAGTTCAACTCATCTTCAGTCGAGTTCAGTGAACCAGCTGCAACCTCGTGCAGCAGAGGTTTCCAGATGTGCGTCATGTTGGCGTCGACCAGAATGATCTTCGCCTGACCTCGTTTGCCCAGGGTTTTACCTAGGCAGGTGGCAAGTTCCAATCCGCCGGCGCCGCCGCCGACAATAACGATACGATGAGTCATGGGTAGGTCTCGCAAGGCTAGGAAAAACCGGAATGCGGGCCGTCCGGGCGAGCGCAAGGCAGCTCATAGCGCCAGTCGACCTAGCAGGAGACTCAACAAACCCAGGCTGAAGACCACGACCAGCAGTACCAGCATCATTCGCCAGGGGCGGAATGGGCGGCGCTCCACCTGATGTTGCGGAGCGCTCAGGTACTCATTGACGCGTCGCTGATCATCGGGACTCAGGCGGCTAGGCATGCAAGGCTCGGTATTCTTGGTTTAGTCATGCGCCAGAGTGACCCGGCGTGCTCTTTATGCTTGGATAATAACGCTTCGTCGGTGAATGTGAATGGAAAAATGCGAGTTTTAGAGGCGTAAAACAACCAACCTTAGTCGTAATTTCTCCACTTCAGAACCCTATGCCGACGTCAAACAGCACGCTTCGCCCCAGATTGTTGCGCAGGAATTCCGGCGCGTCTGAGTGAGCGAACAGCACTCGGGCGAAGGACGGTCCGATCAGTGAGAGCGAGCGCCAGCCCTGCAAGACGAATTCCGTGGGTGGTGGAAAGTAGGTGTTGCGGTCGAGTGTCGCCTGCTTGAGGCTGATGAAGGCGAGCAGGTCCAGTTCTCCCAAGTCGAGTCCGCGCTCCAGGTAGTTGTGCGCCTTCTTGTGCAAGGTCGGCGCTAGACGTGCCTGCAGATCCGCGGCAGGTAGATGACGTGGCGGACCGGCGTCGACAAGTAGATCCTTGAGGCTGTCGGCGCTACGGCGGCGTTGAAGCTCGGCGCGCCATTCCTCGTTCAGGCGCCGGCCCTCGTCAAGCACGAAGAACACCTCGAAATTAGCTTCCCGGAACCGGACATCCGGAGGCTCCTGGTCAGCGGGGCTGAATTCTCCGTTCCGATACGTGATGTTCAGTGCCTGCAAGAGGCGCTGGCAGACCCAGCACTCGCGCTCCCACTTGCGCGCATTGGAGAGAAAGTCGTTGGCCTGCTCGGCCTGTCGGGTGAGCAGACGCAGATAGTCGGCTTCGTCCATGGATCAAGACCAGGCACTTGGAATGTGTGGCTCGACAGATAGGAGCAATCGCCTGTGGTTATAGCGGGTTCGTTCTCTTCTGCCAATACGTCCTGACGCCCTACTGGGCATTGCCAATGGTGTTTTCTACGGTCGCTCCAGACCGCATCGACGCTCACGTGGTTTACGGCTAATCCACAGGGCTCTGCCTGGGGGTGTAAACTGCGTCATCCGCTTCAAGGAATTGTCGCATGTCGATTCGGTCCGTTACCCCTGGCGACCATCCCGCCCTGTTGGCGCTATGGCAGCGTACGCCCGGCTTGCAGCTTCGCGTCGAGGATGAGTTCGAACCGTTCTGTGCCTATCTCGAGCGCAATCCCGATCTGAGCCTGCTGATCGAGCAGGATGGCCAGGTCCTGGCTTCGCTGCTGGTGGGGCACGACGGTCGTCGTGGCTACCTGCAGCATCTGGTGGTCGACGAGCCCTGGCGCGGCCGTGGCTTTGCCCGTGCACTGCTGCGCGAGGGGCTGCTCCGCCTGGCTGCCTTGGGCATCGAAAAATCCCATGTCTTCGTGCTCGGCGATGCGCCGCTGGCGTTGGAGTTCTGGTTGGCTCAGCCAGGCTGGGAAATGCGTCGGGACATCCAGGTCTATTCCACTCGGAGGAATGAAAATTGAGATTCTTTACCGCTCTGGTGTTCTGTCTGATGCCTTTCTGGGCACAGGCCTTGGAGGTGGGGGAGCGGCTCGCTCCTTGGACCCTGCTCGACCAGCATGAGCAGGCCTATAGCCTGAATGAGCAGACCCGCATCCTGCTAGTTGCTCGTAGTATGGACGGCGCACGGCTGGTCGAGGCAGCGCTCAAGGATCGGCCCAAAGGCTATCTGGAGGTTCGCCAGACAGTCTTCGTCGCCGATATCAGCCGTATGCCGTCGCTCATTGCCCGGTTGTTCGCGGTGCCGGCCATGCGAGGCTACTCCTATCGGGTGTTGCTGGACCGCGATGCTCGCGTTACCTCTCGCTACCCTGGGGACCCGGCCAAAGTGCTCTGGCTGGATCTGGAGCAGGAGAAATTGCAGGGCTTGCGCGAATTCGGCAGCGCCGGTGAGCTGTCTGCTGCTCTCGAGCGGGAGGCCCGGTGATAGCTGCCGAGCTGCTTGAGCCCGATACACTGATGACCTGTACGGTCGTTTATGTGGGCACACTGCTTTTTGCCGCCTGGCGATCCCCCTGGCTGGAATTGTTCAGCGATAGCCGACGACAGCATCTGCTGTTCGGCACCATGCTGGCTGTGTTTCTACTATGGCTGGTGCGACGAGATTTTCCCTCCGGACTCTCCTTTCATTTCATCGGCATGACGGCGGTCACGTTGTTGCTCGACTGGCCGCTGGCAATGCTTGCCGGTCTGGCGGCCCAGCTCGGGCTGTTGGCTCTGGGCCGGCAGGACTGGGCTGCACTGGGGGTGAATGGTCTGTTGTTGGTGACGATCCCAGTGTTGATTGCCGAGGGCTGCGCCTTGCTGGTCGAGCGCGCCCAGCCACACAACCTGTTCGTCTATATCTTCTGTTCGGGTTTTTTTCCGGCTGCGCTGACCGCCCTGATTTGCCTGATGGCGGGGCTCGGTTTGCTGTGGATGGATGGGCGTTACGAAATGCCGCCGTGGCTCGAGGACTTTGCCGGTTACCTCTGGCTGATCATGTTCCCCGAAGCCTTCATCAACGGTGCCGTGGTCAGTGGTCTGGTGGTCTACTATCCCGAGTGGCTGGAAACCTTCAACCGCAGCCGCTATCTGCAGGCTCCCTGGAAGGACGACGAGACGCGGCGTTAGTCGGTTGTCAATGTTCTCTCGGCGGCAGTTCCCCGGAAAACAAGTCATCCTCGAGACTGTCTCCCGGAATCGCGTGCTCCTCGGCAGCCCAGGCGCCCAGATCGATCAGCTTACAACGTTCGCTGCAGAATGGTCGGCATGGGCTCTGTGAGCACCATTCGACTGGAGCTTTGCAGGTAGGGCAGGTGACTATCCGGGGCTGCTTCATGATACTTGGCCTCCGCGCAGGGTCAGATAAAAGGCATGTAGGCGTTCGACCTCGTGTTTCAGCCACTCCTCGGAGCGATCGTTGTTCAGCACGTCATCGGCATGGCGTAGGCGCTCTTCGCGGCTGGCCTGGGCCTTGATGATCGCTTCGATCTGTTTCCTATCGGCTTGGTCGCGTTGCATGGTGCGTTGCAGCTGCAGGGCTTCGGGCACATCCACGACGAGGATGCGTTGTACCAATCGATGCTGATCCGTCTCTACCAACAAGGGCGAAACCAGAATGGCATAGGGCGAACTGGCTTGTTCCAGGTTGGCTACGATCTCCTGGCGGATCAGCGGATGCAGCAGTTTCTCCAGCCAGCGACGCTCGTTTTCATCCTGGAACACCCGCTGTCGTAGTGCGGCTCGGTCCAGGCGGCCATCCGTCAGCAGGATCTCCTTGCCGAAGTGCTCGGCGATCTTTCTGAGTGCCAGGCGGCCTGGCTCCACCACCCATCGAGCCGCCTGGTCGGCGTCCACCACGTGCACGCCGAGATCGCTGAAATGCTGGGCGGCGGCGCTCTTGCCGCTGCCGATGCCTCCAGTCAGGCCAAGAATCCACGGTTTCATCTTAGGGCTCTTACGAATCATGCCAGTCTTGATACCGGTTCGACTGCCGATATGCAAATGGAGTGGACCAAGCCCCTCATCACGAAGAGGAGGGGCGGGCAAGGGATAGGCTTAGTGAAAGCCCGCGAACTGAAGATAGGCGCCGGTAATCTGCTTTCCCCAGAGCAAGGCGATCCAGCCGGCGAGGGCGAGGAAAGGGCCGAAGGGGATCGGCGTGCCATGCTCGGCCTTACGTAGTTTCAGAATGAGCAATCCGAGCATTGCGCCGACCAGAGAGGACAAGAGGATGGTCAGCGGCAGAATCTGCCAGCCTCCCCAGGCACCAAGCATCGCCAGCAGCTTGAAATCACCATAGCCCATGCCTTCCTTGCCGGTGGTCAGCTTGAACAGCCAGTACATCGACCACAGGCTGAGATAGCCGGCGATCGCCCCCCAGAGGGCGTCTTCCAGGCTGGTGAAAAGGCCGAAGTGATTGATGATCAGCCCCAGCCAGAGCAACGGCAATACCAAGGAGTCGGGTAACAACTGGTGGTCGAAGTCGATCAGGCTCATGGCCAGCAGGCCCCAGCTGAGCAGAAGCATGGCACCGGCCTGCCAGCCGAAGCCGAAATGCCAGGCGATATAGGCCGAGAGCAATCCGCAGGCGAGCTCCACCAGTGGATAGCGTACGCTGATCGACGCCTTGCAGCTCGAGCACTTTCCATGCAGGACCAGCCAACTGAGTAGTGGGATGTTCTCCCAGGGCCTGATCTCATGGCCGCAGTGCGGGCAGCGTGAGTTCGGCAAAACCAGGTTGAAGGTCTCGGTTGGTCCAGCATCCGGCAGTTCGAGTACTTCCCGCGCCTGGGCTTGCCAGTCGCGCAACATCATCTTGGGTAAGCGATAGATCACGACATTGAGAAAGCTGCCGACCACCAGACCAAGCAGCAGTACAGAGAAAACAAAGGCCAGCACGTGGCTGGCCAGCAGATCGATGAAAGGCATATCAGACCACGGCACCCAGCTGGAAGATCGGCAAGTACATGGCGATGATCAGGCCGCCGACCAGCACGCCGAGGACCGCCATGATCAGCGGCTCCATCAGGCTGGTCAAACCGTCGACCATATTGTCCACCTCGGCTTCGTAGAAGCTGGCCACTTTGTCCAGCATTTCATCCAGTGAGCCGGACTCCTCGCCGATGGCAGTCATCTGGATCGCCATGGTCGGGAAGGTGCCGGTGGTACGCATGGAGAAATTGAGCTGCATGCCGGTGGAGACGTCAGCCTTGACCTTGTCGGTGGCATTGCGGAACACCACGTTCCCGGTGGCGCCGGATACCGAGTCCAGCGCATCCACCAGCGGTACGCCTGCGGCGAAGGTGGTGGCCAGGGTCCGGGCGAAGCGGGCGACTGCGGATTTATAGAGAATGTCGCCAATGATGGGCAGTTTCAGAATCGTGCGGTCCACCCAGTCGCGAAACTTTTCCGAGCGCTTGTGCGCCTCCTTGAGTGCGAAAGAGGCTGCGAACATGCACAGCAGGACATAGAACCAGGATTTCTGTAGGGTCTCGGATAGGCTAACGACCATTCGGGTAAAGGCAGGCAACTCGGCGCCGAAGTTGGCGAACACCGATTGGAACTGCGGAACTACTTTAATCAGTAGAATTGACGAGACGATGATTGCTACCACGATTACCGCAATGGGGTAGTTCATCGCCTTCTTGATCTTGGCCTTCAGGGCCTCGGTCTTTTCTTTGTAGGTGGCGACCCGGTCGAGCAGGGTTTCCAGAGCGCCGGACTGCTCGCCGGATTCAACCAGGTTGCAATACAGGTCGTCGAAGTACTGAGGCTTCTTGCGCAGGGCGCTGGCGAAGCTGTTGCCTGCTGCTACTTCCTGTTTGACCTCGTCTACCAGCTTGCGCATGTTCTGGTTGTCGAGACCTTCGCCGATGATGTCGAAGGCCTGCAATAGCGGCACCCCGGCCTTCATCATGGTTGCCATCTGCCGGGTGAACAGGGCGATATCCAGCGGTTTGATCTTCTTGCCCTGGCCGAGGAGGGATACAGCCTTCTTGCGCACCTTGAGCGGGTTGATGCCCTGCTTGCGCAATTGCGCCTTGACCAGTGCAGGATTCACTCCGCTGAGTTCCCCCTTGACCTTGGCGCCGCGCTTGTCGGTACCCTCCCAGGTGAACACGCTGGTCTTTAACGCTTTTTCCGCCATGGTTAATCCTTGGTGACGCGGTTGACTTCTTCCAGACTGGTGATGCCCTGCATGGCCTTCAGCAGGGCAGAGGTGCGCAGGTCGTTGAAGCCATCGGCGCGCATTTGCTGGGCGATATCGATGGAGTTGCCGTCCTCCATGATAATGCGCTGCAGAGCCGGCGTGATTTTAACCACTTCATAAATACCGACCCGGCCCTTGTATCCGCCGTTGCACTGTTCGCAGCCGACCGGGCGATAAATCTTGAAGGTGCCGATTTTTTCCTCCGGAAAGCCCTCTTGAATCTGAGCTTCCCGAGGAATGTCCAGTGGCTTCTTGCAGTGGTTGCACAGCTTGCGTGCCAGGCGCTGGGCAATGATCAGGTTGACCGAGGTGGCGATGTTGAACGAGGGGACGCCCATGTTGCGCAGGCGGGTCAAGGTTTCCGCCGCGCTGTTGGTGTGCAGGGTGGACATCACCATGTGGCCGGTCTGCGCGGCCTTGATCGCGATTTCGGCAGTTTCCAGGTCCCGGATCTCACCGACCATGATGATGTCCGGGTCCTGACGCAGGAAGGCGCGCAAAGCCTGGGAGAAGTCCATGCCCTGCTTGGGGTTGACGTTGACCTGGTTGATCCCCTCCAGGTTGATTTCCACCGGATCCTCGGCGGTGGAGATGTTCACCTCGGCTGTGTTCAGGATATTCAGGCCGGTATATAGGGAAACCGTCTTGCCCGAGCCGGTCGGGCCGGTGACTAGGATCATGCCCTGTGGCTGGTTCAGTGCCTCCAGATAGAGTGCTTTCTGATCCTCTTCATAGCCTAGGGCGTCGATGCCCATCTGGGCGCTGGAGGGGTCGAGGATCCGCATCACGATCTTCTCGCCCCATAATGTGGGTAGTGTGTTGACCCGGAAGTCGATGGCCCTGGTTTTCGAAATCTTCATCTTGATCCGGCCGTCCTGGGGCTTGCGCCGTTCGGAAATATCCAGTCCGGCCATCACCTTCAGGCGTGCGGCGATCCGGGGCGCCAGTTGGATCGGTGGCTTGGCCACTTCATGGAGGATGCCGTCGGTACGCAGGCGTACCCGGTAGGTTTTCTCGTAGGGCTCGAAGTGCAAGTCGGAAGAGCCGCCCCGGATCGCATCCAGCAGCACCTTGTTGACGAAGCGCACCACCGGTGCATCCTCGGCATCGCCGGCCGGGTTGATTTCTTCCTCGTCGCCGTTGGTTGCCGTCACCTCCAGGCCGTCCAGATCGATGTCGGCCAGCTCCCCCATCCCGCTGCCGGCCGCGTCGAAGAACTTCTCGATAACTTCTCCCAGCTTGTCGTCTTCCACCAGAATGGCTTCGACGGTCAGGCCGGTACTGAACTGGATATCGCGAATCGCCTGATGATTGGTCGGATCGGAAATCGCTACGTAGAGCTTGTTGCCACGGCGCCGCAAGGGCAAGGCCCGGTGCTGGCGGATCAGCTTCTCGCTGACCAGGTCCTTCGGCTGCCCCTCCTTATCTAGTGCCTTGAGGTCGAACAGAGTGATGCCAAACTGCTCTGCCGCCAGTTCTGCCAGAGGGCGGCTTTTCACTAGCTTGCTCTGCACCAGATGGGTGACCAGCGACAGGTTATTTCGCTGTGCTTCGAGCTGGGCCTGCTGTGCCTTTTTCTCATCGATTAGGCCGACCAGCACCATCTGCCGGGCCAGACCGGAAAGGGAAACGTTGTCGTTCATCTACAAAGCGGCTCTCTGCTAAGTGGCGGAAACAGGCCGGGTGAATCGTGGGGAGCGGCAGATCTGGTGGGTCTCCCTTTTACTCTGGGACAGGCCGGATAGGGATACTCTACCCTGAGCCTTCAATTGCAGCAGAGGCATTCATCGCACTCTCCCTAGTGCATAGAGACAAGTCGCTCTTGCTTGCACGCGCATGTGCCCGTTTGGCAGCAAGGGAGGTAAGTGGAAAATCCATGGATCGGCCTCGATGGCATCTGCCTTATAACCCAGCAGACGAAAGCTGCCAAACCCACACAAGGCAAGTGACAAAAAGTGTCAGGAGTTGGCGGGTTTTTGCTCGAATGCCTGCTGGGCAAGTCGCCCACCCCTTTTTCTGGTTCTGGCAAACCGGGTATACCTGCCTCGGGGGGGCGATTTTTTGTGATGGAAGACTCAGAGGGGAATATCGGCAAAAACACCAATGGACATCTTTTTTTCAGGGGAGACGTAGCAACTACGTGCCTTCCAGCCCTAAGGTCGGTCCAAGTCCGGCCTCTTTCATCATTCTCGACTGCTCTAGAACGGGAAAGCTGGCACGTCTGCTGCTTTTACTCTGGCAGGCCAAGAGCCTTGACACCTTTAGGAGAAGTTGATGAAAGCTCAAGTGCAAAAGGGTTTTACCCTGATCGAATTGATGATCGTGGTGGCGATCATCGGTATTCTGGCCGCCGTTGCTCTGCCGGCTTACCAGGACTACACCATTCGTTCCCGTGTGACCGAGGGTGTAGGTCTGGCCTCCAGCGCCAAGCAGATGATCGCTGAAGCCAATACCGCAGCCGAACTGGCTGCTATTGCTGCTACCTGGAACGCTCAAGCCAACAACCTCGGCGCGACCAGTAAGTACGTGACTTCCGTACAGGTCGCTCCGGGGACTGGCGAAATAACCGTGACCTTCAACCAGGCCAACGTCGGCAATATTCCGGCTGCTTCGACCTTGCTCTTCACCCCCTACGTGCAAACTGGTGCTGCCACGGTTCAGTTGGGCGCCAGCTTCGGTGCTGGTGCTGCTACCGGCTCCATCGACTGGGGCTGCGCTTCCACTAGCAATAACGTATCGGGCAACCGTGGCTTGGGGGCTGTGGGTGCTGCTACCCTGCCTGCTCAGTTCGCTCCGAACGAGTGCCGCTAAGCAGGACAAGTGGCGGCCGTCCTAGATGCTCTGATGTCCCGGATAGTCGTTCCTGAATGCATGGAAAACCCCTTTTCAAGGGGTTTTCTGTTTTTGGATGCTGAATCGGATTCATGAAAGCGGGATGTTTATGCGCAGGCCTTTGAGCCGTTGGAGTGCAGGTGCGCTCCATTTTCTGATCAGCTTGGCGATCCTGACTGTGCTGGCATCGATTGCGCTGTTATGGCTCTTTCCCAGCGGGCTATTTCAGGCTGCTGGTGGCTGGGATGGGCTGAAAATCATCGCAGCGGTCGACCTGGTGCTCGGTCCTTGTCTGACTGTGATCGTGTTCAATGCTCTCAAGCCACGATCAGAGTTGGTCAGGGATTTGTCTCTGATCGCATTGGTACAGATGTTTGCGCTGGGCGCAGGTGCCTATGTCGTGGTCGAGTCACGACCATTGGCGGTGGTGCAGGTATTCGACACTTTCCATGTGCTCAACTGGAAAGATTATCGACAACTTAATCTTAGAGCGGGGGAGTTGGAGCGGTTATCGGGCTGGACTCCCAAGTATTTCTACGTCGAAGTGCCCGGGAGTGCTGCCGAGTTTCTAGTGCTACACACAAAAGCTCTACTTAATGGCGACACCCCACTTCAACTACGGGTAGATCAATATCGAGAGCTGAGCAGTGACCGTCAGACCTTAGAAAGAATTTTTCGGGGGGCTGTCTGGAGTGAAGAGAACGCCTGTTTTCGAGTGGATATCCAATCTTCTTATCAGGGCGGCTCAATCTGTTTTGATCCCAAAACGCAGCGGATGAAGGACTTTGTCCCGGATCCTTCCTAGAGCAGCTAACAAAATCAACCACAATTTCCTCACAGGCAGTGGCGGCAAGGCCTAACGGGCAGCCCCACCCGTTTTGTTGGCGGCTATTAATGAAGTTTGCTCTTATAGGCGCTTTGGTGTTGAGATCGCAGGGTGCTAAGTAAATCTTTTGTGGGTGGTATCAAGTTGGAGGCGATTCCGAACTAAACAACCAAGTGCTCGTAATTCACTCCTCTCTTGATTTCGTCCTTTGTCGATACAATGATGGTTCATTGATTGATTTGCATGGGGTTCTATGAGTCTGAGCCTGGTAGTCATTCTGGCGGTGTCGACCCTCTGCGCCGCTTATGCAGTGATTCTCTATAACGGCCTTGTGCGTCTAAAGCATGGGGTCGGCAAAGCCTGGTCGAATATCGATGTGTTGTTGCGCCAACGGCACGAGGAGTTGCCCAAGCTGGTGGAGACCTGCACGCAGTACATGCAATACGAGAGGGACACTTTGGAAATGGTGGTCCATGCTCGTAGCGTTGTCTACAGTGCCCGTGAGAGGGGTGACATTGTGGCATTGGGGCAAGCGGAGCGTGGCTTGCGCAGTGGGCTGGACCAGTTGTTCGCGCTGGCCGAGAACTATCCGGAGCTCAAGGCCAGTGAGAGCTTCCGTCATCTACAGCAGCGTATTACCCGTCTGGAAAGCGGCATCGCCGACCGCCGAGAACTGTATAACGAGGCGGTTAATCTCAATAACGTGCGTGTTGAGCAGTTTCCAGATGTAATTCTGGCTCGGCTGTTCGGCTTTGCCTCTGCCCCCTTGCTGCAGTTCGGCGAATCCGAAAAAGCGGATGTCGATTTGAAGTCGCTGTTTCGTTGAGTATGAACTTCCTGTTCTTTCAATTGATACTCGCCATAGGGCTTTGTCTTTTCGGTGGCTGGCTGTTTGTCAGCAACTGGTCGCGGACACGCTATCTGCTGGATACGCCAACTTCGAAAGTTTCCTCTGCCGCTCAGGGCTACGTCGAGTTGGCCGGTATCTTGCTGGATCTCTCCTCGCCCAATCTGTTCGGTCCGTTGACTGGTAAGCCCTGCCAGTGGTGGCGTTATCGGATCGAGGAATATAGCTCCGATGCCAAGGGCCGACGCTGGCGGGTGATCGAGAAGGGTACTAGCGAAGGCTGGCTGTGCCTGAGCGACGGCAGCGGAGAGTGCCTGATTGATCCGCACGGTGCCATGGTATTGCCAGCGCGGCGTGAGGTTTGGACAGGCAATCAGCGCCATCCGCAGGGGACTATCTCGGGCTCGGGCAGCTGGCTCGGACTGATCGGTTTGGGTAAGCAATACCGTTATATCGAGGAGCGCCTGCATACGGGAGAGCCCCTCTATGCCATCGGTGACTTCCGCACACTCGGAGGCGAGCAGGGCTTCGATCTTCAGGCGGCGAAGGGGCGGGTTGTCCGCGAGTGGAAAGGTGATTTCGCTGGGCTTCTACGTCGTTTCGATGGCGATGGGAATGGCCGACTCGACGAGGCCGAGTGGCGCCTTGTGCATCTCGCGGCCCAGTTGGAGGCAGAGGACCGTCACCGTCAGAGGGCCAGCTTGCCTCTGCAGCATCGCCTGGCACAGCCCGATGCCGCACTACCGTTCGTGCTCTCCAGCCATGGCCAGGAGGTACTGGCCAAGCGTTTTTTCTGGCAGGCGCTCGGAGGTGCCGTACTTTGTTTGGCAGGCGCTTTGCTGATGGCTTGGGTACTGGGAGTGCGACATTGGTAGGGCGGGCTATCCAGCTCATCTCCCGACGCTTTCTCGTTTCTGCCGGGCGCCCCTGATACCCAGATTCTCCGTTTTTTCGTTCTTGTCTTAGGCAACGCCGATGAGCATGGCTGTGTACTAGGCCCGTAGCAGCTTACATGACCTGTTAAAACTGTTCGGTCTCCGTTTTCGCGAGGATCCAGGCTGATGATGGAATGTGCATAAAGCTGGATATGGATGCACCGGCTCCTGCAGGTTACGCCGCTGAGGAGCCACAGTAGCGACTACGTCGGATCCTTTTGCCGGGCTACCTACAGCTTCAGACGCATGGACAGATCAATGGCCTTGACGTCCTTGGTCAGGGTGCCGAGAGAGATATAGTCCACCCCGGTTTCGGCGATGGTGCGCAGGGTGGAGTCGTTGATCCCGCCGGAGGCTTCCAGTTTGGCGCGGCCGGCGGTGAGTTTGACCGCGGTGCGCATGTCCTCGAGGCTGAGTTCGTCGAGCATGATGATGTCGGCGCCGGCCGCCAAGGCTTCCTGCAGTTCCTCCAGGTTTTCCACTTCCACTTCCACCGGCTTGCCGGGGGCGATGCGCTGGGCGCTGTCGATCGCTGCGCCGATGCCGCCGCAGGCGGCGATATGGTTTTCCTTGATCAGGAATGCGTCGAACAGGCCGATGCGGTGGTTGTGGCAGCCGCCGCAGGTGACTGCGTATTTCTGCGCCAGGCGCAGGCTGGGTAGGGTTTTGCGGGTGTCCAGCAGCCTGACCGGCGTGCCCTCCACCAGGTCCGCATAGTGACGGCAGCGGGTGGCCACGGCGGACAGGGTCTGGAGGAAGTTCAGGGCGCTACGTTCGCCGCTGAGCAGGGCTCGGGCCGGCCCTTCCAGGGTGAACAGCACCTGGTTGGCGGCGACCCGTTCCCCGTCTCTCACCTGCCAGTGCACGGCGACCCGCGGGTCGAGCTGGCGGAACACCGCATCGACCCAGGCGCTGCCGCTGATGACCGCCGCTTCGCGGGTGATGACGCTGGCATGGGCCAGGCGTTCGGCGGGAATCAGCTGTGCGGTGATGTCGCCGCTACCGATGTCCTCGGCCAAGGCACGGCGCACGTTCGCCTCGATTTCGGCGGTCAGGTCGGCAAGGATGAGGTCTGGCATGACGGACTCCGCGGGTTCGAAAGCACCGATTATAGGGGCTGTGGTGCGAGTGTGGGGGTGGGATGTGCATCCGCTGCTTCAGCGGGCCTCCGCCGATGGCTCCGGGGGCGGAATCCCTTGGCCCCGGCTTCCCGCTGCTCTAGAGTGGAGCTCTCCGAGGAGGCGTCCGATGCAGCTTGATCCCTTGACCGGCTGGTGCCATGGCGTGCGCCATTGCCCTTCGCCGAATTTCAATGTGCGCCCGCAGGGGGAGATCTCCCTGCTGGTGATCCACAACATCAGCCTGCCGCCGGGGCAGTTCGGCACCGGCAAGGTGCAGCAGTTCTTCCAGAACCGTCTGGCGGCGGATGAGCATCCCTTTTTCGCCTCCATCGCCACGCTGCAGGTCTCGGCCCATTTCCTGATCGAGCGCGACGGTGCCGTCACCCAGTTCGTTTCCTGTCTCGACCGGGCCTGGCATGCCGGCGTGTCGTGTTTCGAGGGGCGCGAGAGCTGCAACGATTTTTCCCTCGGCATCGAGCTGGAGGGAACCGACGAGCTGCCCTACAGCGAGGCGCAGTACGAGTCTCTGAGCTGGCTCACCCGGCAGCTGCTGCGCGCCTATCCGGCGCTCGATGCACAGCGTATCTGCGGTCATTGCGATATCGCCCCGCAGCGCAAGACCGATCCGGGTCCGTCCTTCGACTGGGCTCGTTATCTCCAAAGCCTTACTGAACAAGGAGGTGGTTGATGGCGTTTCTGGTTCTTCTGCTGGTCCTGCTGTTCGAGACGTTTTCCAACTGGCGTCTGCACATTCAGCAGGATCGGTTCTGGCTACGTCTGCTGACGAGGGTCGAAGGGCGTCCGCGACTGACCGCAGCGCCCTGGCTGAGCCTGGCCCTGCTGGTGCTCCTGCCGGTGCTGCTGCTCGGGCTGGTGCTGGTGGCGTTGCATCCGCTGGCCTATGGCTGGCTGGCCTTGCCGGTGCATCTGCTGGTGCTGATCTACAGTCTGGGACGCGGCGATGTGCAGACCTCGCTCGGGCCGTTCCGCGATGCCTGGCGTCGCGGCGACAGCCAGGCGGCCTATCTGGTGGCTGAGCGCGATCTGGCGCTGGAGGTGCCGGACGGCGACGCACTGCTGGAGCGGGTGCAGGAATATCTGCTGTGGCAGGCCTATCAGGGCTTTTTCGCGGTGATCTTCTGGTATGCCCTGCTCGGGCCGGTGGCGGCGCTGGCTTATCGACTGCTGGCCCTGACCGACGAGCATGCCCAAGTGGAGTCGCTGCGCGAGCGGGCGGTGCGGTTGCGGCATGTCTTCGACTGGCTGCCGGCTCGTCTGCTGGCGGCGAGCTTCGGCCTGGTCGGCAACTTCATCGCCGTCAGCCGGGTGCTGCTGCACGAACTGTTGAGCCGGGACGTGACGGCCGCGAAGCTGGTGGGCGATGCCGGGCGGGCTGCCAGTGAGGTTCCGGGGGAGACGCTCGGCGGCGAGGCCGGCGTCCGCAGCCTGGACGAGCTGTGGCAGTTGCTGGTGCGTGCTGCGGTGCTCTGGTACGCCGCGATCGCCCTGCTGGTACTCCTCGCCTGACCGCGTGGGTCACCGCCAGCCGAACAGCTCGCAGACGTTGCGCGTGCTCGCCTCGGCCAGAACATCCGGCTCTATGCCCATGAGCGCGGCGAGGGCGCCACAGATCTCCGGCAGGTACTCCGGGCTGTTGCGCTGGCCCGGATGCATGGCCGGGGTCATGTCCGGTGCGTCGGTTTCCAGTACCACGGCCTCCAGCGGCAATTGCGCGACCACCTGGCGCAGGCGGTTGGCCTGCGGCCAGGTCGGTGCGCCGCCCAGGCCGAGCTTGAAACCGAGCCTCAGGTACTCCTTCGCTTCCTCGCGGCTGCCGCTGAAGGCGTGAACGATGCCGGCACGCGGCGGCCGGACGCGCTTCAGCGCGGCGACGGTCGGTGCATGGGCCCGGCGCACGTGCAGCAGGACCGGCAACTCCACCTCCGCGGCCAGGCGCAGCTGGGCCTCGAATAGCGCTTGCTGGCGCTCGCGGTCCAGCTCCGTCAGGTAATAGTCGAGACCGAATTCGCCGACCGCGCAGAGCTTGCCCTGTCCGCGCAGGCGCCGCAGCCAGTCGCCCAGATCGTCCAGATCGGCGGCGCTGTGCCTGGCCAGATAGACTGGGTGCAGGCCGAAAGCGGCGTACAGCTCGGGTTCGACGCAGGCAAGGTCCCAGATCCGCTGCCAATTCTGCCGGTACACGCCGAGCAGGATCTGCCGCTCGATGCCCAGTGCCCGGCAGCGGGCGAGCACGGCCTGACGGTCCGCGTCGAACTCGGGAAAGTCGAGGTGGTTATGGGTGTCGATCAGACGCACGGGCGAACTCCTCGGAAGGGACCGGCAAGAGCATACCGCTGCGGGCTTTTCCGGCGGCCAGGCTCGAGCCCGTGGCTCCCGAGTCCTTCGCGAAGCATGGGGAAGGGCCGCCGTCGGGAGCGTCAGCCGGACCGATCAGGCCGGCCACAGCCAGGCGGCTCCGCGCACGCCGCTGGAGTCGCCGTGGCGGGCCGGCAGCAGGCGGGTGTTGATCCGGTCGGAGAAGACATGGCGTACCAGCAGGGGCGGCACCTCCCGGTACAGGGCTGGCATGTTGGACAGGCCGCCGCCGAGCACGATCACCCCGAATACGCTGTAGGCGCCTGCCCCGGCGCCGTCGCAGGCCTCCGAGAGGGCGAAGCAGTCGGCGTCGTTGGCCAGCCGGACCGGCCGCTCCAGTAGGCGTTCGAGATCGCCCTGCAGATCCTGGCCGATCAGGCAGGTGGAGTTGGCGTTCTTGATCCGCCCATGATCGGGCGAGACGGTTCCGGGAATCCCCAGGCCGACGCTGCCGCGCCGACCCAGTTCGCGTTCGGCGTCCCGAACCAGGTCGGCGACGGCGGCAAGCGTGGCAGCATAGTCGCCCCGGGGTGTGGTCACCCGTCGGCGCAGGCATTCGCGTTCGCCGTCGAGGCCGACGATCTCGATCTTGGTGCCGCCGAGGTCGATACCGAAGCGCAGGGTCATGGTCGTGTCTTGTTCGGTGGGGATCGTGACAGCCTAACAGTCCGTCGGCCGCCGTCGCTATCGGTGACCGCTTCCGCCGGCCTGATCCGGCTGCGGCAGGTTGTCCAGCAGCCGACGGGCCAGGGCCTGATAGAGCGGCACCGGAGAGATGCGTCTGGAAATCCCGCTGGCCAGCAGGCTGGCGGCGAGGATCGGCAGGGCCATGTCCGGGCTGTGCGACAGCTCGATGCTGATCACCGTGGCCGTCAACGGCGAGCCCGTGACGCCGGCCAGGTAGGCGGCCATGCCGAGTAGGCCGGCGGTCTGCAGACTGACGCCGGGAATCCAGTCGACCAGCCAGGGGGCGATGCCGGCGCCTACCGTCAGCGACGGAGAGAACAGCCCGCCGGGAATGCCCGCCAGGAAGGAGACCACGTTGGCGAGGAATTTCCACAGCAGGAAGCTGCCGTCGGTTGCCGGATGCCCCTGCAGCAGGGCGCGGGTTTCCTCGTAGCCGGTGCCGAACACGTGCTGTCCGGAGCAGACCCCGAGCAGGGCCAGAAGCAGCCCGCAGGCGGCGGCGAACAGCACCGGTCGACGTGCGCGCCAGGCTCCCAGCACGGCCAGCGGGCCGCTCCGGGCCGGCAGCACCAGGCGGCAATAAAGGCCGCCGAGCAGTCCGCCGAACAGGCCGCAGGCGATCACCGCCAGCCAGGCGCCGCCGAGGGGCAGCGCGGCGCCGAGTTCTCCGAAGTAGCTGTACGGGCCGAGCAGGCCCAGCGTGACCATGCCGCCGATCAGTACGGCGGTGAGGATCAGGCCGCTAAGGCGCTGCTCGAAGCGCGGGCTGAGCTCTTCGATGGCGAAGGCCACGCCGGCCAGCGGCGTGTTGAAGGCGGCGGCGATGCCCGCAGCACCGCCGGCGATGATCAGCCCGGAGCCAGCGCGCTGGGTCTGCAGGCCGAGGCGCCGGCCGAAGGCGTACATCAGGGCGGCGCCGATGTGCACGGTCGGACCCTCGCGTCCCACCGAGGCGCCGCAGAGCAGGGCCAGCACGGTCATCAGCATCTTCGCCGCGGCGATCGGCAGGGCCAGGGCGGCGTTGCGCAAGCGACTGGAAGGTTTGTGTTGCAGGGCGATCACCAGGTCGATGCCGCTGCCTTTGGCTTTGCCCAGCCGGCCCTGGGTGGCCCAGGCGAGCAGGGCGAAGCCGGTCGGGGTGACCAGCCACGGCCACCAGGAGCCGTGCCCGAGCAGATGGCGGAACTGAGCGTAGGCATGATCGGCGAGCCAGGCGAAGGCGAGGGCGGCGAGTCCGACCAGCAGGGCGCCGAGCCAGAAGGCCGCGCTCTGGCGCAGACCGCGCAGGCGCCGTCGATGGCGCAGGCGTTGCACCAGGGGGGCGGAGGTGTCGCGGGAGTCGTCCATCGGTGGGAGGCTTCCGTCGGCGGCGGGGCGTTGCCCGTTCGCGATGCGCCGGACAACGCCGGCCTGGCGAAAGGCCCCGCGGGTTGCGCGCGGGGCCGGGGCGGTCAGTGGTGCTCGCGGGTGGCGCGGAATTTCACGTCCGGCCAGCGCTCCTCCATCAGACTGAGGTTGACCCGGGTCGGCGCCAGGTAGGTGAGGTGGCCACCGCCGTCGATGGCGATGTTTTCGAAAGCCTTGGTCTTGAAGTCTTCGAGCTTCTTCTTGTCCTCGCACTCGATCCAGCGCGCCGACCAGACGTTGACCGCCTCGTAGGCGCACTCGACCTTGTATTCTTCCTTCAGCCGGCTGGCCACCACGTCGAACTGCAGCACGCCGACCGCGCCGAGGATGATGTCGTTGCTGCGCTCGGGGAAGAACACCTGGGTCGCGCCTTCCTCGGCCAGCTCCTGCAGGCCCTGGCGCAGCTGCTTGGACTTGAGCGGGTCCTTCAGGCGCACGCGGCGGAACAGCTCGGGGGCGAAGTGCGGGATGCCGGTGAAGCCGAGGGTCTCGCCTTCGCTGAAGGTATCGCCGATCTGGATGGTGCCGTGGTTGTGCAGGCCGATGATGTCACCGGCGTAGGCCTCTTCCAGCATCTCGCGCTCGCTGGAGAAGAAGGTCAGCGCGTCGGCGATCTTCAGGTCCTTCTTGATCCGCACGTGGCGCATCTTCATGCCCTTCTCGTACTTGCCCGAGCAGATGCGCATGAAGGCGATGCGGTCGCGGTGCTTGGGATCCATGTTCGCCTGGATCTTGAACACGAAGCCGGTGAACTTCTCCTCGATCGGCTCCACCACCCGCTCGTGGGCGGCGCGCGACAGCGGCTGCGGCGCCCAGTCGACGATGGAGTCGAGCACCTGGTCGACGCCGAAGTTGCCTAGCGCGGTGCCGAAGAACACCGGGGTCATCTCGCCCCGGAGGAAGGCGTCCTGGTCGAACTCGTGGCAGGCGCCCTGCACTAGCTCCAGCTGCTCGAGGAAGCCCTCGTACAGGTCGCCCAGGTGCTCGCGCGCCTCGGCCGAATCCAGGCCCTGGATCACCGGAACCTCGATGCGCTCGTGGCCGTGGCCGGGCACGTAGACGATGATCTTGTCCTCGGCCAGGTGGTAGACGCCCTTGAAGTCCTTGTAGCAGCCGATCGGCCAGGTGATGGGCGCGGCCTTGATCTTCAGCACCGCCTCGATCTCGTCGAGCAGTTCGATGGGGTCGCGGATGTCGCGGTCGAGCTTGTTGATGAAGCTGACGATCGGCGTGTCGCGCAGGCGGCAGACGTCCATCAGGGCGATGGTCCGCGGTTCCACGCCCTTACCGCCGTCGAGCACCATCAAGGCCGAGTCCACCGCGGTCAGGGTGCGGTAGGTGTCTTCCGAGAAGTCCTCGTGGCCGGGGGTGTCGAGCAGGTTGATCATGTGCTCGCGGTAGGGGAACTGCATCACCGAGGTGGTGATCGAGATGCCGCGCTGCTTCTCCATCTCCATCCAGTCGGAGGTGGCGTGGCGGTCGGACTTGCGCGATTTCACCGTGCCGGCGACGGCGATCGCCTGACCCATGAGGAGCAGCTTCTCGGTGATGGTGGTTTTGCCCGCGTCGGGGTGGGAGATGATGGCGAAGGTGCGGCGCTTCGCGACTTCGGCGGCCTGAATGGTCATCGGAAAAGGAACCCGTCGACGAGTAGTCGGTCTGTCAAAAAAGGCGGGGATTATAACGTCAAATGCTGCCCCGGCGCCTTTCCGCCTGCCCCCCGGAATGGCGGTTTCGTGCAGCATTCCCCACGCATCGTTGCAAATCCGAAACGACGGCGAGACCAAGGTCGGCCGAGTGGCAATTTCTGGTTGATCTGCCGGCCCCTTGGTCCTAAAGTTCGCGGCCGAACGTCCATGCTGGAAACGATCCATCCGGCTCAAGTACTGACGACGAGACAGCAAGGTCAACCCGCATCCACGGTTGACCTTTTTGCTTTCGGCGACATGCCTTGGGAAGTAGGCGAACCAAAGTGGGGAAACGGATTAGGCGTTCGCGATTACACCCCTTTTTCAATCCTTTCCGTGTTTTGCCATTGGAGTTCTTGCATGTCGATCAAGATCGAGGATTACTACCCACCCGCCACCTTCCAGCGCATGAAGGCGTTCGCCGACAAGCAGGAAACCCCCTTCGTGGTCATCGACACCGAGACCATCGCCACGTCCTATGACGAACTGGGGCAGTGCTTTCCCTTCGCCAAGATCTACTACGCGGTGAAGGCCAACCCGGCGGTCGAGATCGTTCGTCTGCTGAGGGACAAGGGTTCGAACTTCGATATCGCCTCGCGCTACGAGCTGGACAAGGTGATGAACGAGGGCGTCGGTCCCGAGCGCATCAGCTACGGCAACACCATCAAGAAGGCCCGCGACGTCCGCTACTTCTACGAGAAGGGCGTGCGCCTGTTCGCCACCGACTCCGAGGCCGACCTGCGCAACATCGCCAAGGCCGCCCCGGGCTCCAAGATCTACGTGCGTATCCTCACCGAGGGCTCCGATTCGGCCGACTGGCCGCTGTCGCGCAAGTTCGGCTGCAACCCGGACATGGCCCTCGACCTGCTGATCCTCGCCAAGCAGTTGGGCCTGGTGCCCTACGGCATTTCCTTCCACGTCGGCAGCCAGCAGCGCGACATCGACGTGTGGGACGCCGCCATCGCCAAGGTCAAGGTGATCTTCGAGCGCCTCAAGGAAGAAGATGGCATCCAGCTGAAAATGATCAACATGGGGGGCGGCTTCCCGGCCAACTACATCCAGCGCACCAACAGCCTGGAGACCTACGCCGAGGAGATCATCCGCTTCCTCAAGGAAGATTTCGGCGACGACCTGCCGGAGATCATCCTCGAGCCGGGCCGTTCGCTGATCGCCAACTCCGGCATCCTGGTCAGCGAAGTGGTGCTGGTGGCGCGCAAGTCGCGCACCGCCGTGGAGCGCTGGGTCTATACCGACGTGGGCAAGTTCTCCGGCCTGATCGAGACCATGGACGAAGCCATCAAGTACCCCATCTGGACCGAGAAGAAGGGCGAGATGGAAGAGGTGGTGATCGCCGGCCCGACCTGCGACAGCGCTGATATCATGTACGAGAACTACAAGTACGGGCTGCCCCTCAATCTGGCCAGCGGCGACCGCCTCTACTGGCTGTCGACCGGCGCCTACACCACCAGCTACAGCGCGGTGGAGTTCAACGGCTTCCCGCCGCTGAAGGCCTACTACATCTGACGGGACGCTTCCCTGACGAAACAACGCCGCGACTCGTCGCGGCGTTTTCGTTTGGAGCCCCTGGGGCCCGATTCAGTGGCGATGCCTGAGCGAGCAACGGACCGATCTGCCGTCACGGGGCAGAGAGAGCTGCCGCCTCTTCGGTCTCCAGCTCGGCGCAGCGCTGCACGTAGGCCTGGGCGATATCGGCGAATTGCGGGAAGGCGGCTCGCAGCAGTTCGTCACGGGCCCGGCGCAGGAAGCGCAGATGGCCGAGGGCGAGCGCCTGGCGCAGCCAGTGCCGCGCTTCGTCCCAGCGGCCGCGATCGGCCAGCACCGACGCATAGCTGAACTGGCCGCGGAAATCCCCCGCTTCGGCCGAGCGCCGGTACCAAGCGAAGGCGGCCTGAGAATCCCGCGGCACCGTGCGGCCTTCCTCGTAATAGCGACCGACCAGGTTCATCGACTTGGCATGCCCCCGCTCGGCGGCGCGCCGGTACCAGATCAAGGCCCCGGCCTGGTCGCGCTCGACCCCTCGGCCGGTGGCCAGCAGGTTGGCGTAGTTGTACATGCCCCAGTCCAGGCCGCGTTCCGCTGCCTGGCGGTAGCAGCGGGCTGCGGCGGCCAGGTCGACGGCACCGCCCCAGCCCAGCTCCAGGCAGCGCCCCAGCATGTTGCCGGCCATGGCATGGCCGCGGCCGGCGGCGATGGCGAACCAGGTTCGGGCCAGCGCCGGATCGCGCTGGATGCCGTTGCCGTCCAGGAGAATCTGCCCCAGCAGGGCCAGGGCCTCCAGCTCGCCGGCTTCGGCGGCGGCGAGGATCCAGCGGGCGGCGCGCACCGGCTCGCCGGGCTCGGGGAGGGCCGCGTCGTCCTCCTCGATGCGGTACAGGATGTGGCTCATGGCGACCCGCTCAGACCTCGCCCCAGCGCCGCAGCAGGTTGTGGTAGGTGCCGGTCAGCTGGATCAGCGCCGGATGCTCCGGCACGTCGCGGGACAGGTTCTGGATCGCCTGATCCATCTCGAATAGCAGGGTGCGCTGGGAGTCCTCGCGGACCAGGCTCTGGGTCCAGAAGAAGGAGGCGTAGCGGGCGCCGCGGGTGACCGGCTCGACCTTGTGGATGCTGGTGCTCGGATAGAGCACCAGGTCGCCGGCCGGCAGCTTCACCCGCTGGGTGCCGTAGGTGTCTTGGATCACCAGCTCGCCGCCGTCGTACTCGTCCGGGTCGCTGAAGAACAGGGTGGAGGACAGGTCGGTGCGCACCCGCTCGACGGAGCCCCGTACCTGGCGCACCGCGTTGTCGATGTGGAAGCCGAAGGTGCCGCCGTCGGTGTAGCAGTTGAACAGCGGCGGGAACACCTTGTGCGGCAGCGCGGCGGACATGAACAGCGGGTTCTGCCACAGCCGCTCGAGCATCGCTTCGGCGATCTCGCGGGCCAGCGGATCGTCCTCGGCCAGCTGCAGGTTGTGCTTGGCCCTGGCCGACTGGTAGCCGGCAGTGAGCTTGCCGTCCTGCCAGTTCGCCTGGTCCAGCGCCTGGCGGATACGGCGGATTTCGTCTCGGGAAAACACGCCCGGAATCTGCAGCAGCATGGTGATCGCCTCTCAAGTGAGAAATTGTCTCAAATAGTAATTCCCTGTGATTGGCTCGGTAAATGGGGATCTTTACTAAAAATTAACTTTTCTCGTTTGGCATAACATTTCGGTTGAATTTGAGAAGCGTTCTTGTTTAGAGTGCGCGCATCAGCAATTCGCATCACCATCCGGGGGGAAGGGGAAATGTCGCGTACTATCGAAAGGCCGGTCGCCGTGCCGCGTGTACTGGTTTCTGCACTGGGCGCCATGACGGCGCTTTCCGCGGTCGGGGCCGAGGAGGCCGCCGGCGACGAAGCCCTGTCCCTGGGAACGGATACCGTGCTGGGCGTGGAGGAGGGGGACTACCGGCCCGAGTCCGCGTCGAACAAGCTCACCGCGCCGCTGCGCGAGACGCCCAAGTCGATCACCATCATTCCCAAGCAGGTCATCAAGGACACCAACGCGATGACCCTGACCGACGCCCTGCGCACCACCTCGGGCATCACCTTCGGCGCCGGCGAGGGCGGCAACCCGGCGGGCGACCGGCCGATCATCCGCGGTTTCAACGCCGAGAGCGACGTGTTCATCGACGGCCTGCGCGACGTCGCCACCCAGAGCCGCGAGATGTACAACATCGAGCAGGTGGAAGTGAGCAAGGGACCGGGTTCGGCCTACACCGGCGCCGGTTCCACCGGCGGCAGCCTCAACCTGATCAGCAAGACCGCCAAGCGCGGCAAGTTCCTCGACATCAGCCAGACCTTCGGTACCGACCAGACCAACCGTACCACCCTGGACGGCAACTACCAGTTCTCCGACCAGGTCGCCGGGCGCCTGAACCTGATGCGGCACGACGCCAATGTCGCCGGCCGCGACGAGGTGGACGTCAAGCGCTGGGGCGTGGCGCCGACCCTGAGCTTCGGCCTCACCACGCCGACCCGGGCGACCCTGTCCTATAACCACATGCACACGAACGACACGCCGGACTACGGCATACCGCTGACCGGCAAGAGCGGGAGCACCCATCGCCGGGCCGCCGACGTCAGCCGCAGCAACTTCTACGGGACCAGCGACGATTACCGGCACAGCACCAGCGATTCCGGCACCTTCAAGCTCGAGCACGACCTCAACGAGCACGTGACCCTGTCCAACAGCTTCCGCGTGGTCCACACCAGTCTGGACTACATCACCACCAACCCGGACGACTCCAAGGGCAACGTGGACAAGGGCTACGTCTACCGCTCGCTCAAGAGCCGCAACTCGATGGCCAAGGGCTGGGTCAACCAGACCGCGATGAACGCCCACTTCGATACCGGCTTCATCGAGCACACCATGGTCGGCGGGCTCGAATTCAGCGGCGAGGACATCCACAACCGCCCCTACAGCATCACCGGCGGCGGCAGCGGCAACTGCCTGGTCGATCCGACCAACTGCACCAGCCTCTACGACCCGGTCTACCAACAGGGCTGGGTCGGCACCATCACCGAGGGCAAGGCCTACACCGACACCCACACCACGACCACCGGCGTCTACCTGTTCGACACCCTGAAGTTCAACGAGCAGTGGTCGCTGAACCTGGGCGTGCGCCACGACAACTTCCGGACCCACGCCAGCGGCTACAGCAACGGCAATACCCGTACCGGGCAGCCGGCCGGCGACTTCGACCTGCGCAACAACACCCAGTTCTGGAGCTACCAGACCGGTCTGGTGTTCAACCCGCTGCCCAACGGCAGCGTCTACGTGGCCTGGTCCACCTCCACCAACCCGGTGGGGGAAACCTCGGGTTCGGGCTCCCAGGACATCGCCTACAACACCGCGGATCTGAAGCCCGAGCGCAACCGCAACATCGAGTTCGGCACCAAGTGGGATCTCTTCCACGAACGGCTGCGGCTGGACGCGGCGCTGTTCCGCACCCGCAAGACCAACGCGAAGATCAACGACGAGAACGGCCTGCCGAAGAACATCGGCGCGACCGAGATCCAGGGCTTCGAGCTGGGGCTGACCGGCAACATCACGCGCAACTGGCAGGTCTTCGGCAGCTACACCTACCTCGACAGCGAGATCCTCAAGGGGACCGACAAGGGCAACCAGGTGCCCAGCGCGCCGAAGAGCAGCATGAGCCTCTGGAGCACCTACAAGGTACTGCCCGACCTGACCGTCGGCGGCGGCGCCAACTATGTCGACTCCCGCTACGGCGACACGGCCAACTACATCCGGGTGCCCGACTACTGGCGCTTCGATGCCATGGTCGGCTACCGGCTGAACAAGCACCTGGACCTGCAGCTGAACGTGCAGAACCTGACCGACAAGCGCTACTTCGACCAGGTCTACACCTCGCACATGGTCCACGTGGCGCCGGGCCGCACGGCGCTGCTCAGCACCAACCTGCACTTCTGACGCAGCGGCGTCGAACGGGGCCGCCTGCGGGCGGCCTCGTCACGTCCGGCCCCCGCACGCGCTCTGTAAGGACGGGGTAAAGATTGGGTAAATCCGGGTTGTTGATAATCCCTCCCGAATAGAATCGCCCGGCACCGCCGTTCCGGTGGTGCCCTGCGGCCGCCGGCCGCGCAACGAATCCAGGCGTGCCGCAGGCGCGGCGTATCGATCAGGTGGACCCACGTGGTGAAGAAGATCCTTTTCCAGTTGCACTGGCTGCTGGGCATCAGCGCCGGGCTGGTGCTGGCGCTGATGGGTGTGACCGGCGCCGGGCTGTCCTACCAGGACGAGCTGCTCGGCCTGCTCAATCCGGGCGTGGTCAGCGTCACGCCGCCGTCCGGAGCCCGGACGCTCGCGCCGGACGAGCTGCTTGGCCGCCTCGACGAGCAACTGGGCGGGCGCCAGGTGCTCGGCCTGATCCTCTCCGCCGATCCGCAGGAGGCGGTCAAGGTCAACGTCAGCGGCGGCGGTCCCCGCGGCGAGACGCTCTACGCCGACCCCTACAGCGGCGAGCTGCTCGGCGCGGCACGGGGCACCGAGTTCTTCCGCGTCGTCATGCAGCTGCACCGCTGGCTGGCCATCGGCGACACCGGCAAGGCGATCACCGGGGCGGCGGTCCTAGGCCTGGTGTTCCTCTGCCTGTCCGGCCTCTACCTGCGCTGGCCACGGCAGGCGGGCGCCTGGCGCGCCTGGCTGACCCTGGACTGGCGGCGCAAGGGGCGCGCCTTCCTCTGGGACCTGCACGCGGTGGCCGGCACCTGGTGCCTGCTGTTCTATCTGCTGGCCTCCCTGACCGGCCTGTACTGGTCCTACGACTGGTATCGCAACGGCCTGCACGCCCTGGTCGGCGAGCCGGCGCCGCAGCACGGCGGGCCGGGCGGACGCCGCGGACCGCCGCCGGGGATGCGGCCCGAGGGGAATGCGGTGCAGGCGCCGCGCCCGTCGCCGAACCTCGCTCCGGCCTGGAGCGCCTTCCGCCAGAGCGCGGGGGACGATTACCGTCTGGCCAACCTGCGCCTGCCCGAGCGTCCCGGCCAGCCGCTGCAGATCATGTATCTCCCCGACGATGCGCCGCACGGCCGCGCCTTCGACCGTCTGGAGCTGGACGTCCACAGCGGTGCCGTGCTCAAGCACCAGCGCTACGCCGACAAGAGCGTCACCGGCCGGCTGCTGGCGAGCGTCTATGCACTGCACACCGGCGAGTATTTCGGCCATCCCGGCCGCGTGCTGATGCTGCTGGCCAGCCTGAGCATGCCGCTGTTCTTCGTCACCGGCTGGCTGCTCTATCTCGACCGCCGGCGTCAGCGCCGCGCCGTCGAGGCCAGCCGCCAGGCGCTGGCACCGGCCCCGGCCGGCGTCGGGCGGCCGTGGCTGATCGGCTTCGCCAGCCAGAGCGGTTTCGCCGAGCGCCTGGCCTGGCAGACCGCCGGCCAGCTGCAGGCTGCCGGCCAGGCGGTGCAGGTGCGCCCGCTGGGCGAGCTCGACGGACAGGCGCTGAGCCAGGCCGGGCGCGCCCTGTTCGTGGTCAGCACCTTCGGCGACGGCGAGGCGCCGGACAGCGCCCGCGGCTTCGTGAACCGGGTGCTCGGCGGACGGTTCGACCTGAGCCAGCTGGAATACGCCCTGCTCGGGCTAGGCGACCGCCAGTACCAGCGCTTCTGCGGCTTCGCCCGGCAGCTGAACGGCTGGCTGCAGGCGCAGGGCGCACGCAGCCTGTTCGCCCCGCTGGAGGCGGACAACGGCGACGCCGCGGTCCTGCAGCGCTGGCGCAACCGGCTCGGCGAGCTGACCGGCCGGGCACCGGCGGCGGCACCGGGCGAGGAGGGCTTTGGCGAATGGCGGCTGGTCGAGCGCGACTGCCTCAACCCGGGCAGCAGCGCGGAGCCGATCTGGCGGCTGGCCTTCGCCATCCCGCCGGGGCAGCGCTGGGAGGCCGGCGATCTGGTGGAGATCCAGCCGCCGCAGGCGAACGTGCCGCCGCGCCGCTACTCCATCGCCTCGCTGACCGAGGACGGCGCGCTGGAGCTGCTGGTGCGTCGAGTGGTGCGCACCGACGGGCGCCTGGGGCTGTGTTCCGGCTGGCTCGGCGAGCAGTTGGCGGTGGGGCAGACGGTGCCGCTGCGCCTGCGTCCCAATGCCGGCTTCCATGCCCCGGCGGACGACCGTCCGCTGATCCTGATCGGCAACGGCAGCGGCCTCGCCGGGCTGCGCAGCCTGCTCAAGGCGCGCATCGCCGCCGGCCGGAAGCACAACTGGCTGCTGTTCGGCGAGCGCAGCGCGACTCACGACTTCCTCTGCGGCGAGGAGCTGCTGCGCTGGCGCGCCGGCGGCGAGCTGGAGCGCCTGGACCTGGCCTTCTCCCGCGACCAGGAGCGCAAGGTCTACGTGCAGGACCGCCTGCGCGAGTCGGCCGAGGAGCTGCGCGCCTGGCTCGACCGGGGCGCGGCCATCTACGTCTGCGGCAGCCTGCAGGGCATGGCCGCGGGCGTCGACGCGGTGCTGCGGGAGGTGCTCGGCGACCCGGCCGTGGAGCGCCTGCGCGACGAGGGCCGCTACCGGCGCGACGTGTACTGAGCCTGGTGCCCGGCCGGCGCGGCGCTTGCGGGCACCGCGCCGGCATCGCAAGCTAACGTCCCGAACGATCCCACCTTCAGGACAGCAGCCCATGGGCACGACCATCCTTCTCAACTGCGACATGGGCGAAAGCTTCGGGGCCTGGAAGATGGGCAACGACGCGCTGGCCATGCCGCTGATCGACCAGGCCAACCTGGCCTGCGGCTTCCATGCCGGCGACCCACTGACCATCCAGCGCAGCGTGGCCCTCGCTGTGCGGCACGGCGTCCGCATCGGCGCGCACCCGGCCTATCCGGACCTGGCCGGCTTCGGTCGCCGCCACCTGGACTGCACGGCGGAAGAGGTGAAGGCCCAGGTGCTGTACCAGCTCGGCGCGCTGGACGCCTTCTGCCGCGCCGCCGGGACCCGGATCGACTACGTCAAGCCGCACGGCGCGCTGTACAACGACCTGGTGGTCGACGACGCGCTGCTCACCGCCGTGCTCGAGGCCTGCGCCGCCTTCCGCCCCGGCCTGCCGCTGATGGTCCTGGCCCTCGCCGACAACGGCCGCGAGCGGCGCCTGGCCGAGTCCGCCGGCGTGCCGCTGCTGTTCGAGGCCTTCGCCGACCGCGCCTACCTCGCCGACGGTCGGCTGGCGCCGCGGCGCCTGAGCGGCGCGGTGCACCACGACCCCGAGCGCATCCTCGCCCAGGGGGTGGCCATCGCCCGCGGCGAACCCTTCCCGGACCTCGACGGCAGGCCGCTGCGGCTGCACGCCGACAGCCTCTGCGTGCACGGCGACAACGCCGAGTCCCTGGCCGTGCTGCGCCGTCTGCGGGCGGCGCTGGCCTGCCTGTGATCCGTCTCGAACCCGCCGGCGCCGAGGCGCTGCTGCTGGTCCTGGCTGAACGGCCCGAGGCCGACCTGCCGCTGCGCATCGCCGCCCTGGCCGACCGCATCCAGCTGGAGCTGGGGGCGCTGATCGTCGATCTGGTGCCGGGCTGGACCACCCTGCTGCTGCATTTCGATCTGCTGCGCACCGACCACCTTCGGCTCTCCGCGCGTCTGGAGCCGCTGCTCGAGGACTGGCGCACCCTGGTCCAGGTCCCGCGGAGCGGGCGTCTGCACGAGATCCCCATCTGGTACGCCGGCGAGGACCTGCCGGCGGTGGCCCGCGCCTGCGGCCTGGGCGAGGCCGAGGTGATCGCCCGGCACAGCGCCGTGGAATACCGCGTCGGCGCCATCGGCTTCGCCCCGGGTTTCGCCTACTTGGGCGAGCTGGACGCGCGCCTGGCCCTGCCGCGCCGGGCCGACCCGCGTACCCGCGTGCCGGCCGGTTCCCTGGCCATCGCCGAGCGGCAGACGGCGGTCTACCCGCAGGCCTCGCCGGGCGGTTGGCACCTGATCGGCCGCTGCCCTAGGCGGCTGTTCGACGCCGCTGCCGAGCCGCCCTGTTCGCTCGCGGTGGGCGACCGGGTGCGCTTTTTCGCCGTCGACGAGGCGACCTACCGCGCCGAGGGCGGCGCGCCGTGACGGGCCTCAAGGTGATCCGCCCGGGCCCCCTGAGCCTGCTGCAGGACGGCGGCCGCCTGGGCTGGCAGCACCTCGGCGTCTCGCCTTCCGGGCCGGTGGACCCGCACGCTGCGGCCTGGGCCAACCGACTGCTGGACAACCCCTGGGGCACGCCGCTGCTGGAGATCGCCCTGGGCGGCGTCGAGCTGGAGAGCGACGTGGACACCTGGGCGGCTTGCTGTGGCGCCGAGCTGCCGCTCACGCTGGACGGCGAGCCGCTGCCCTGCTGGTCGCGCTTTCCCCTGCGCGCCGGGCAGCGCCTGGCCCTCGGCTTCGCCCGCAGCGGCCAGCGCGGCTACCTGGCGGTGGCCGGCGGTTTTCGCGTCGGGCCCGTGCTGGGCAGCGTGGCCACCCAGGTCCGTGAGGGGCTGGGCGGGCCGGACGGCCACGGCCGAGCCCTGCGCGCCGGGGATCTGCTGCCCTGCGACCCGGCCGACCGCTCCGGCGGGCAGAGCGTGCCCTGGCGCTTCGTCCCGGACTATCGCACCGAGCCGCGCCTGCGGGTGATGCTGGGTGGGGACGCCGCGGACTTCGCCGAAGAGGAGCGCCGCGCCTTCCTCGAGCGGCCCTGGCGCCTGAGCCCGCAGTCGGACCGGATGGGCGCGCGCCTCATCGGCGAGCCGCTGCGCCCGCCGCGGCGGCAGTGGTCGCTGGGCGTGGCCGGCGGGGCCGTCCAGGTGCCGCCGGACGGGCAGCCGATCGTGCTGCTGGCGGACCGGCAGACCATGGGCGGCTATCCGATTCTCGGCTGGGTGCACCCGCTGGATCTGGGGTTGCTGGCGCAGAGCCCGGCGCATCGGGTGGTGCGGTTCGAGCGGGTGAAGGTGGGTCGGGTGCAGGAAGAGCTGAGGGCGTTTTATCGGTTCTTTGGGCGCTGACTCTTCGTTGGCTCCGGGAGTGTGGGCTCGATTCCCGGTTGCCAGGACGCTGCGCTTTCCTCGGCCCGACCGACAGATTTCGCCTGGCACGGCGAGTCACTTTTGGCGCGCCAAAAGTAACCAAAACCGCTTGCCCCCATCATCCGGCCCCGCCTGTGGCGGGGTTCCCTCCCTCCGTCGCCACTCCAGGGGCCCGGCCCGAAGGGCCATCCATGGCCAATCGGGCCTTTCGCCACATCCCTGCGGCTCAACCCCTTCCGTGACGACTCCGCTCGGCCTGCTGAAGGGAGCGTTCGGCGTCGCCTGAGGATTCGGGTAGGGAGCGAACTCATTCGCGATGCATCTACTTTCGCTGCCCATCGCAGATAAATCTGCTCCGATTTTTGCCGGCAAGAACCGCTGAAGACCTTGAAAGGGCTGGGCTTTGAACCGGCAGCTGGATCCGGAACGTTGTCTTGCGAGGGGGCAGGCCCCTCCCCGGTCCCGTCAGGAGGCCGAGTGCAGGCGCTGTGCCGAGCGAGTCACGAAGGGACAGGGACGTCCCTTCGTGACGTGCCCCCGGAGCAGCGCCGGAGCGAGGGAAGTCTGGCCGCGAAGCGGTCAGACCCGGATGTCGGGTGTCCTTCTTCTTTGGTTCCTTTCTTCTTGGGCAGGCAAGAAGAAAGGAGCTCGCCGTGCAAGGCGAAATCTGTCGTCGAAAGCCGAGGAAAGCGCGCCGTCATTGCGCCGAAAAGTGAAGCCCGAGCCCAAAAGACTCAAACGAACCGCTCCGCATAATGGCAAGCCACTTCCCGCCCATCCACCTCCCGCAGCGGCGGCACGTCCCCCCGGCAGCGCTCCGTCGCATACGGGCAGCGCGGATGGAACACGCAGCCGGCGGGCGGCGCGAGGGGATTCGGCGGCTCCCCGGCCAGGCGGACCCGTTCCCGCTGCGGTTCGCCATGCAGCCTGGGCGTGGCCGCCAGCAGCGCCTGGGTGTAGGGGTGCAGCGGCCGCTGGTAGATGCGCTCGGCCGGGCCGGTCTCCATGGCCCGGCCCAGGTACATCACCAGCAGCCGGTCGGCGATCTGCCGCACCACCGCCAGGTTGTGGGAGATGAACACGTAGGCGGTGGCGAACTCCTCCTGCAGGTCCATGAACAGGTTGAGCACCTGGGCCTGGATCGACACGTCCAGCGCGGAGGTCGGCTCGTCGGCCACCAGCACCTTGGGATGCAGCATCATCGCCCGGGCAATGGCGATGCGCTGGCGCTGGCCGCCGGAGAACATGTGCGGATAGCGTCGGTAATGCTCGGGGCGCAGGCCGACCTGCTGCAGCATGGCCAGCACCCGTCGGTGGCGTTCGGCGCGGGAGAGGTCGGTGTTGATCAGCAGCGGTTCGGCCAGCTGGTCGCCGATCTTGCGTCGCGGATTGAGAGAGGCGTAGGGGTTCTGGAAGACCATCTGCACGTCGCGGCGCAGCGCCTTCAGCGCGGCGCGGTCGGCGCCAGCGGCTTCCCGCCCGGCGATCTGCAGGGAGCCGGCGCTGGGCTCCTCGATCAGGGTCAGGGCACGGGCCAGGGTCGACTTGCCGCAGCCGGATTCGCCGACCACCGCCAGGGTCTGCCCGGCGGCCAGTTCGAAGGACACGCCGTTCAGCGCCTGCAGGGTCGCGGCGGGGCGCAGCAGGCCGCGGGGGACGCGGTAGTGGCGGGTCAACTGGCGGGCGATCAGCACCGGGTTCATGCCGGGTTCTCCTGGTTGCGCGGGTGATAGCAGCGCGCCAGGCCCTGGCGCTTGGCTTCCAGCGGTGGGCGGTGGGCGCGGCAGTCGTCCTGCACGTAGGGGCAGCGCGGTGCCAGCAGGCAGCCGTGGGGACGGTCGTAGCGACCGGGGACCACGCCCGGCAGGCTGGCCAGGCGCTTCCGGCCGGGCTCGGGCAGGGCGGCCAGCAGCGCCTCGGTGTAGGGGTGCGCCGGGGCGTCGAACAGCTCGGGCAGCGGGCCGCTCTCCACCGCCTGGCCGGCGTACATCACGCAGACCCGCTCGGCGCATTCGGCGACCACGGCGAGGTCGTGGCTGATCAGCAGCAGGGCCATGCCGCGCTCGCGCTGCAGATTCAGCAGCAGCTCCATGATCTGTGCCTGGATGGTCACGTCGAGGGCGGTGGTGGGTTCGTCGGCGATCAAGAGGCGCGGCTCGCCGGCGATGGCCAGGGCGATGGCGACGCGCTGGGCCATGCCGCCGGAGAGCTGGTGCGGGTAAGCCTTCAGCCGGCTGGCGGCGGCCGGGATCTCCACCTGCTCGAGCAGCTCCAGGGCGCGCCGGCGGGCGGCTGCGCCGCGCAGGCCGAGGTGCTGGCGGAGCACCTCGACCAACTGGAAGCCCACGGTGTAGCTGGGGTCGAGGGCGGCCAGCGGGTCCTGGAAGACCAGCGCCAGTTCCTTGCCGAGCAGACGCCGGCGGGCGCGCCCCCCGAGGCGGAGCAGGTCTTCCCCGGCGAACCGCAGGCGGTCGGCCGCGACCCGCCCGGGCGGATCGACCAGGCCGAGCAGGGCGAGCATGGCCATGGACTTGCCGGAGCCGGACTCGCCGACGATGGCCAGCACCTCGCCGGCATCCAGGCGCAGGTCCAGCCCGTCCACCACCGGCGGCGCGTCGGCGCCGAAGCGCACGCTGAGGTTGTCGATTTCCAGCAGGCTCATGGGGCTCCTCAGGCGGCGTTCTTCAGTTTCGGGTCCAGCGCGTCGCGCAGGCCGTCGCCCAGCAGGTTGATGGCCAGCACGCTGAGCAGGATGGTCAGGCCGGGCAGGGTCACCACCCACCAGGCGCGCTCGATGTAGTCGCGGGCCGAGGCGAGCATGGTGCCCCATTCCGGGGTCGGCGGTTGTACGCCGAGGCCGAGGAAGCCGAGGGCGGCGGCGTCGAGAATCGCCGCGGAGAAGCTCAGGGTGGCCTGTACGATCAGCGGCGCCAGGCAGTTCGGCAGCACGCTGACGAACATCAGGCGCAGCGGCCCGGCGCCGGCCAGCCGGCTGGCGGTGACGTAGTCGCGGTCGATCTCGCCGAGCACCGCGGCGCGGGTCAGGCGCACGTAGGCCGGCAGCGAGACGACGGCGATGGCCAGCACGGTGTTCAGCAGCCCCGGCCCGAGCACCGCGACGACGGCCACCGCCAGCAGCAGCGAGGGCAGCGCCAGCATGATGTCCGTCATGCGCATGATCGAGGGCCCCAGCCACTTCGGGAAGAAGCCGGCGGCGAGGCCCAGGAGCACGCCGGGCAGCAGCGACAGCAGCACCGAGGCCAGGCCGATGGACAGCGACAGGCGAGCCCCGAAGATCAGCCGCGAGAGCAGGTCGCGGCCCAGCTCGTCGGTGCCGAGCAGGAACTGCGCCTGGCCGCCCTCCAGCCAGGCCGGCGGGACGAGCAGGAAGGCGCGGTGCTGCACGGCCGGATCGAAGGGGGCGAGCAGCGGGGCGAACAGGGCGCAGACCACCAGCAACATGAGGAACAGCAGTCCGCCGAGGGCGCCGCGGTTGCGGGCGAAGGCGGCGCAGAACTCGCGCAGGGGCGAGGGGTAGGCCGGCTCTAACAGTTCGGGAGTGACGGGGCGGTTCATGCAGAGGTCTCGGTGGGAGCGATCATGGCACGGCCCTCAGCGCCGGTGGCGAATGCGCGGGTTGACCAGGCCATAGAGGATGTCCACGGTGAAGTTGACCAGGATGACCAGCGCGGCGATCAGCAGGATGCCGTTCTGCACCACCGGGTAGTCGCGGGCGCCGATGGCCTCGATCAGCCACTTGCCGATTCCCGGCCAGGCGAAGATGGTCTCGGTGAGCACGGCGCCGGAGAGCAGCGCGCCGACCTGCAGGCCGAACACCGTCATCACCGGGATCAGCGCGTTGCGCAGGGCGTGGATAAACACCACCCGCGCCGGCGACAGGCCGCGGGCGCGGGCGCTGCGGATGTAGTCCTCGCGCAGCACCTCGAGCATCGCCGAGCGGGTCATGCGGGCGATCACCGCCAGGGGGATGGTGCCGAGCACGATGGCCGGCAGGAGCAGGTGGCGCAGGGCGTCGAGGAAGGCGCCCCGTTCCTCGCTGAGCAGGGTGTCGACGAGCATGAAACCGGTCACGGGCTCCACGTCGTAGAGCAGGTCGAGACGCCCTGACACCGGCGTCCAGCCCAGCTCCACGGAGAAGAACATGATCAGGATCAGCCCCCACCAGAAGATCGGCATCGAGTAGCCGGCCAGCGCCAGCCCCATCACCCCGTGGTCGAGTGGCTTGCCGCGGCGCAGGGCGGCGACGGTCCCGGCGAGCACGCCGAACACCCCGGCGAACAGCAGGGCGGCGCAGGCCAGCTCGACGGTGGCGGGGAACAGTTCGAGGAATTCGTGCCACACGCCGTCGTGGCTGCGCAGGGACTGGCCCAGATCGCCCCGGGCCAGCTGGCCGAGGTAGGCCAGGTACTGCTCGGCCAGCGGCCGGTCCAGCCCCAGGCGCTGCATGGCCTGGGCGTGGGCGGCCGGATCGAGGCGGCGCTCGCCCATCATCACCTCCACTGGGTCGCCGGGAATCAGGCGGATCAGCGCGAAGGTCAGCAGGGTCACGCCGAAGAAGGTGGGGATCAGCAGCCCGAGGCGGCGGGCGAGGAAGGACAGCATGGCTGGCGAAGCTCCATTGGCCGGGGAGTCCGATCGAGGTCCCCATCATGCCACGACCGGCGCCGAAAGCTGCCGGCGGCCGGCCGACTTTTCCGGCGGGCTTCTACGGGGACGGGGTGCGTCTGACGCCGGCGAAGCTGTTGGTGCCCAGCGGGCTGACCACGAAGCCCTCGACGTCCCGGCGCACGGCGGCGAACTCCCGGGGGTGGGCCAGGGGAATCCACGGCGCTTGCCGGTGGAATATCGCCAGGGCGCGGCGGTAGAGCGCGGCGCGCTGGTTCTGGTCGGCGTTCTGGCGGGCTTCGCGCAGCAGGTCGTCGAATTCCCGGTTGCACCAGCCGGCCTGGTTCTCGCCGGAGGCGGCCGCGGCGCAGGACAGGTTGGGAGTGAGGAAGTTGTCCGGGTCGCCGTTGTCGCCGGCCCAGCCCATGAATATCAGGTCGTGCTCGCCGCGCTTGGCGCGCTGGATCAGCTCGCCCCATTCCAGCACCTGGATGCGCGCCTCGATGCCGATGGCGGCCAGATCGGCCTGCAGCATCTGCGCGCCGATGCCGGGGTTGGGGTTGCTCGGCCCGCCGCCGGGGCGGGTCCAGATGCTGAGCTTCAGGCCCCCGGCGTGGCCGGCCTCGGCCAGCAGCCGGCGGGCCCGCTCCGGGTCGTAGGGCCAGCCCTGCAGGCCCGGGTCGGAACCCCACAGGTTCGGCGGGTAGGGCGCCACCGCCGGAATGGCGCCGCCTTCGCCGTACTGGGCGCGCAGGTAGGCCGACTTGTCGAAGGCGAGGTTCAGCGCCTGGCGCACGCGCACGTCGTCCAGCGGCGGATGGCGGGTGTTGATGCCGACGTAGGCGATCAGCAGCGGCTCGCCTTCCAGCACCCGCAGGCGCCCGTCGCGGCGCAGGCCGGGGATGTCCACCGGACGCGGGGCGAGGGCGATCTGGCAGTCGCCGGCCTTGAGCTTCTGCACCCGCACGTTGGGTTCGGGGGTGATGGCCAGGATCAGGCGCTCGATGGCCGGCGCACCGGCCCAGTGCTCCGGGTGGCGGTGGAAGCGCACCTGGGCGTCCTTCTCGTAGCGCTCGAAGACGAACGGGCCGCTGCCCACCGGCTGGTTGTTGAGCTTCTCCGGAGTGCCGGCGGCCAGCAGGCGGTCGGCGTACTCGGCCGGGTAGATGGAGGCGAAGGACATCGCCAGGTCGGCCAGGAAGGGCGCCTCGGGGTGGCGCAGGACGAAGCGCACGCGATGGTCGTCGAGCCGGTCGATGCGCTCGATCAGCTCGCCCAGGGCCATCGCCTCGGCGTAGGGGAAGCCGCGCGGCGAGAGGGCATGCCAGGGATGCGCGGGGTCGATCTGGCGGCGGAAGCTCCAGATCACGTCGTCGGCGTTGAGCGGCCGGCTCGGGACGAACCAGGGCGTGCGCTGGAACTGCACGTCGCGGCGCAGGTGGAAGGTGTATTCGCGGCCGTCGGCGGAGATCTCCCAGCGCTCGGCCAGGCCCGGAACCAGCTCGGCGCTGCCGGGGGCGAAGCGCAGCAGGCGGTCGAACACCGTCTCGGCGGAGGCGTCGGCGCTGGTCGCGGCGGTGTACTGGGCGATGTCGAAGCCCTCCGGGCTGGCTTCAGTGCACACCACCAGGCTGCTCGGCGCAGCCTGGACGGCGCCGGCGAGCAGGCCGGCGCAGGCGAGGGCGATCAGAGGGCGGGGCATGGGGCGATCCGGTCGGGGTGTTGGCGTCACTCTAAACGGGCCCGGCGCGCCGGGAAAACACCGCAGGGCCCGTTCGAGTCACGAGCAGGCTCTCAGGGCATCTGCACCTCGATCACGCCCTCGGCATTGATGCCGACCTGGCTGGTGCCGGCCTCGATTTCCTGCGGCTGGGCCGCCTCCAACTGGCCCATGCTCTTCATCGCAGCAGCGCGCATGGGGATCGGCGGGTGCATGCCGCTGCCGTTCAGGTCCAGGTTGACCAGCCGGTAGCCGTGCGCGCCGAGGGCCTCGGTGGCCAGCTGGGCGCGTGCCTTGAAGGCGGCGACGGCCTCGCGCAGCAGTTCGTCCTCGTGCTTGCGACGGGTGGCGTCGGCGACGGCGAACTCCATGCCGCCCATCTTCAGGTCGCCGAGCAGATCGGCGGTGAGCTGGGAGAGGGCGGAGAAGTCGGTGCTCTCCAGGTGCAGGTTGGCCCGCTCGCGCCAGGCGACGATGCGGCTGCCGTCCTTGTCGTAGACCGGATAGCTGTTGCGGCTGCCGAGGCTGATCTTCACCCCTTGGGCCTTGCGCGCGCGCTCCACCGCGGCGTTGAGGCGGCGGGTGGTCTCGCCGGCGAGCTGGCTGGCGTCGGCGTGCTGGACCTCGCTGTAGAGGTTCACCTGCATCAGGTCGTGGGGCACCTCGCGGCTGACCTCTGCGCGCAGGGAGACCTGGTTGTAGCGGGGCGCGGCGCTGTCGGCCAGGGCCGGAAGGCTGGCCAGCACGGCGAGCGCGAGGAGGCCGGCACGGCGGAAGGGGACGATCATGGCATCGGACTCATGCAGGGACAGTGCCATCAATGTAGCCGCAAAGGAGCCCGAGCGCAGTAGCCGTTGCGTCCGGTTGCCACACATCAACGGGACGCCGGCGTCCTTTTGGGTATACTCGCTGGCACAACGGCAGCCTGATCGAAGTCCATGCTCGCACCCGTCCACATGTTGTCGGCCAGCCGTCAGAATCTCCGCCGACTCCTGCTCATCCGCATCCTCGTGCTCGCGGCCCAGGCCGGCTCGGTGGGGGTGGCCTGGCTGACCCACCTGTTGCCGCTGCCCTGGCTGGCCCTGAGCGTCACCCTCAGCGTGTCCGCCGGGCTCTGCCTGTTCACTGCCCTGCGCCTGCGCGCCGAGTGGCCGGTCACCGAGCCGGAATACGCCGGGCACCTGGCCTGCGACCTGGTCATCCACAGCGTGCTGCTGTATTTCTCCGGCGGCCCGACCAACCCCTTCGTCGCCTATTACCTGGTGCCGCTGACCATCGCCGCGGCGACCCTGCCCTGGCTCTATTCGGTGCTGCTCTCCGGCCTGGCGCTGGTCGGCTACACCGCCCTGCTCGAGTGGTACGCCCCGATCAGCCTGGAGCAGGGGCATCGCGCCTCCCTGCTGATCTACGGCATGTGGCTGAGCGTCGCCCTGGCCGCCGGGCTGATCACCTTCTTCGTCTCGCGCATGGCCGGCGAGCTGCGCCGCCAGGAGCGCTCCCAGGCGCAGCGGCGCGAGGAGAGCATGCGCGACCAGCAGTTGCTGGCGGTGGCGACTCAGGCCGCCGGCGCCGCCCACGAGCTGGGTACGCCGCTGGCGACCATGAGCGTGCTGATCAAGGAGCTGCGCCGCGAGCACGACGATCCGCTGCTGCAGGAGGATCTGGCCCTGCTCCAGGAGCAGGTCCAGCTGTGCAAGGACACCCTGCAGCAACTGGTGCGCGCCGCCGAGGCCGACCGCCGGCAGGCGGTGGAGATGCAGGGCGCCGCGACCTGGCTGGAAACCGCGCTGAACCGCTGGCACCTGATGCGTCCCGAGGCCAGCTACTCCTACGAGATCCGTGGCAAGGGCGCCATGCCGCGGCTGGCGCCGCCGCCGGACCTGACCCAGGCGCTGTTGAACCTGCTGAACAACGCCGCCGATGCCTGCCCGGAGGACCTGGAGATCTATCTCGACTGGGACGCCGCCGAGCTGTGCATCAGCATCCGCAATCATGGCGAGGGAGTGCCGTTGGCGATCGCCGAGCAGATCGGCAAACCCTTCTTCACCACCAAGGGCAAGGGGTTCGGCCTCGGCTTGTTCCTCAGCCAGGCCAGCGTGACCCGCGCCGGCGGTTCGGTGAAGCTCTACAATCACGAGGAGGGCGGCACGCTCACCGAGCTGCGCCTGCCGCGCCTGGTCCCTGGAGACGAACATGACTGAACATCTGCACGAGGGCGAAGAACAGCCCCATCTGCTGCTGGTCGACGACGATCCGACCTTCACCCGGGTGATGGCGCGGGCGATGATGCGTCGCGGCTTCCGGGTCAGCTGCGCCAGCTCGGCGGAGGAGGGCCTGATGCTGGCCCGTCAGGACGTTCCGGACTACGCCGTGCTGGATCTGAAGATGGCCGGCGACTCCGGGTTGGTCCTGCTGCCCAAGCTGCTCGAACTGGATGCGGAGATGCGCGTGCTGATCCTCACCGGCTATTCGAGCATCGCCACCGCGGTGGAGGCGATCAAGCGCGGGGCCTGCAACTACCTGTGCAAGCCGGCCGACGCCGACGACGTGCTCACCGCGCTGCTCTCCGAGCATGCCGACCTGGATTCGCTGGTGCCGGAGAACCCGATGTCGGTGGATCGCCTGCAGTGGGAACACATCCAGCGCGTGCTGAACGAGCACGACGGCAACATCTCCGCCACCGCCCGAGCCCTGGGCATGCACCGGCGCACCCTGCAGCGCAAGCTGCAGAAGCGTCCGGTACGCCGCTGAGCCCTAGCGGCGGCCCCGCGGCCGCCGCTGTCCACGCTTCTTTTCCGGTCCGCCCGCCGCGCCCGAGCGTGGTGGGGCGGAGCGCGTAGCCGTTCGTAGCAGCCGGCCCTGGGCGCGGCCCGTTATGATAGGCGCCCGTCGTTCTCCGGATGTTTCTCCCATGCTCGCGTTGTTCTCACAGACCCTGGCCATCACGGCGCCGGTGTTCGCCATGCTGTTTCTCGGTACCTGGCTGAAGCGCGTGGGCTGGATCGACGGACCGTTCATCAACACGGCCTCGGCCTTGGTGTTCAAGGGCACCATGCCGGTCATGCTGTTTCTCGCCATCCTGCGCGCCGACCTGGATGCGGCGCTGCGGCCGGCGGTGTTCGCCTACTTCGCCCTGGCTTCGCTCGGCTCCTTCCTGCTCGCCTGGGCCTGGTCGCTGTGGCGCTGTCCCCGTGCCGACCGCGGGGTCTTCACCCAGGGGGCGTTCCGCGGCAACAACGGCATCGTCGGTCTGGCTCTGGCCGCCAGCCTGTACGGCGACTACGGCCTGTCGCTGGGCGGGGTGCTGGCCGGCGAGGTGATCCTGGTCTACAACGTGCTCGCTGCCCTGGTTCTGGCGTTCTACAGCCCGAACGGCAAGACCGATGTCTGGAGTCTGGCCAAGAGCATCTTCGGCAATCCGCTGATCCTCGGCGTGCTGGCGGCGATCCCGTTCGCCTACTGGCGGATCGCCCTGCCGGACTGGTTGGCCACCTCGGGCGACTACTTCGCACGGATGACCCTGCCGCTGGCGCTGATCTGCATCGGCGGCACCCTGACCCTCTCGGCCCTGCGCGAGAGCGGCGCGCTGGCGCTCAGCGCCAGCCTGCTGAAGATGGTCTGGCTGCCGCTGCTGGCGACCCTCGGCGCCTGGCTGTGGGGCTTCCGCGGCGCCGAGCTGGGCATCCTCTTCCTGTACTTCGCCAGCCCGACCGCAGCGGTGAGCTTCGTCATGGCCAAGGCGGCCGGCGGCAATCACCAGTTGGCGGCGGGCATCGTGGTGATCACCACCCTGCTGGCGGCGGTCACCACCAACATCGGCATCTTCGTCCTGCAGTGGGCCGGCTGGATCTGAGCCGGCCGCGGGAACCGATCCGGCTCAGCGCTGCAGCTGCCAGGCGCGGGCGGAAGTCCCCAGCAGGATCAGCGTGGTGACGGGCAGGGCGTACCAGACCAGGGCGTCGTAAAGCGTGGCGACGGTGGCGGCGCCGGCGGCGAAGAGCACCTGATAGGCGAGGTAGGCCAGGTAGTAGCCGAGGAACAGCAGGCCTTCCCAGCGATTGATCCGGTAGCCGGTGAAGAAGATCGGCAGGCAGGCCAGCGCCACCGCGGTCATCACCGGGTAGTCGAAGGCCAGGGCGTTGGGCGACACGCTGATCGGCACGGGCGAGACCATCGCCGCCACGCCGAGGACCGCCAGCAGGTTGAAGATGTTGCTGCCGACGATGTTGCCCACCGCGATATCGCGCTCGCCCTTGAGGGCGGCCACCACCGAGGTGGCCAGCTCCGGCAGCGAGGTGCCGGCGGCGACGATGGTCAGGCCGATCACCAGCTCCGAGAGGCCGAGTTCCCGGGCCAGGGCCACCGCGCCGTCGACCAGCAGGTCCGCGCCCCAGACCAGCATGGCCAGTCCCGCGACGACGAAGAACAGGTGGCCGAGAATCGCCAGGCGACCTTCCACCCGTTCGCCGTACTCCGCGTCGAACTCGCTACCCGCGCCGTTCCGCGCCCGCAGGCCGCTGCGGATCTGCAGGGCGGTATAGGCGAGGATGCCGGCGAACAGTAGCAGACCGTCTAGCCGGCCGTAGCGCTGGTCCTCGGCCAGCAACCAGGCCAGCAGACTGGCGCCGATCATGGTGGGCACGTCCAGGCGGATCAGCTGGCGCGATACGCTCAGGGGAATGACCAGCGCCGACAGGCCAAGAATCATCAGCACGTTGAAGATGTTGCTGCCGACCACGTTGCCGACCGAGATGTCGCCCTGGCCGTGGTTGGCCGACTGGATGCTCACCGCCATCTCCGGGGCGCTGGTGCCGAAGGCCACCACGGTCAGGCCGATGATCAGCGGCGGGATGCCGAACCGGGCCGCCAGACGCGAGGCGCCGCGGACCAGGGCCTCGGCGCCGATGACCAGCAACGCCAGGCCGGCGATCAGGTTGACGAGGATCATCAGGGTCATGCTGTCTCCGAAGCCGCGGTCGGCGGCGCTGGGTCAGTTGCGGATGCCTTCCACGCGCACTGGGACCACGCCGGTGCCGAGCATGCCCAGTTCGCGGGCGGCCCGGTGGGAAAGATCGATCAGGCGCCCGCGCCCGTGGGGGCCGCGATCGTTGATGCGCACCACCACGCTACGCCGGTTGCGCAGGTTGGTGACCCGCACGCGGGAGCCGAACGGCAGGGTCCGGTGGGCGGCGGTGAGGGCGTTCTTGTCGAAGCGCTCGCCGCTGGCGGTGCGCTTGCCATGATGGCGGGTGCCGTACCAGGACGCCTTGCCTTCGGCGCGGTAGTCGCCGGCATCGGTGGCGGTCCGCTGACCGGCGCAGCCGGCGAGCAGGGCGAGAAGAGCGAGGATCAACCAGCGTTGCATGACGCCTCCATGAGTCAAGGGAACGCAGGGTCGTTGCAGCCGGGCGTTCCCCCGGACGGTGCCGCATCGCAGCTCGGCGCCGTCCGGCGGGCGTCATGTTGCCATCTTGGTATGGCTTTCCGCTAGCTGGTACTTGCGTGCCAGGCGTTCGCCGGGGGCAAGGCCGGCGTCGTCCGTTTTCGCTCAGCCTTCGAGCAGCTTCTTCAGCAGCTCGTTGACCTGGCCTGGGTTGGCCTTGCCCTTGGAGGCCTTCATGGCCTGACCGACGAAGAAGCCGAACATCTTGCCGCGCTTGGCCTCGTCGCTGGCACGGTACTGCTCGACCTGGGCGGCGTTGGCATCCAGCACTTCCTTGAGCATCGCCTCGATGGCGCCGCTGTCGGTGACCTGCTTGAGACCCTTGGCCTCGATGATGGCATCGGCGGGGTCGCCGGAGCCCTCGGCCAGCGCCTCGAACACCATCTTGGCGATCTTGCCGGAGATGGTGTTGTCCTTGATACGCAGGATCAGCCCGCCGAGCTGGTCGGCGGACACCGGCGACTGCTCGATCTCCAGGCCGTCCTTGTTGAGCAGGCTGGAGAGCTCGCCCATCACCCAGTTGGCGGCCAGCTTGGCGTCGCCGCAGGCGGCCTGCACGGCCTCGAAGTACTCGGCCATCTCGCGGCTGGCGCTCAATACGCTGGCGTCGTAGGCGGACAGGCCGTACTGGCTCTCGAAGCGCGCGCGCTTCTCGTTGGGCAGCTCGGGCAGCTCGTCGCGCACCTGCTCGATGAAGCAGTCCTCCAGCACCACCGGCAGCAGGTCGGGGCAGGGGAAGTAGCGATAGTCGTTGGCCTCTTCCTTGCCGCGCATCGAGCGGGTCTCGTCCTTGTTCGGGTCGTACAGGCGGGTTTCCTGCACCACCTTGCCGCCGTCCTCGATCAGCTCGATCTGCCGCTGGATTTCGTGGTTGATCGCCTTCTCGATGAAGCGGAACGAGTTGACGTTCTTGATCTCGGCGCGGGTGCCGAAGGCTTCCTGGCCCTTGGGGCGCACCGAGACGTTGCAGTCGCAGCGCAGCGAGCCTTCGGCCATGTTGCCGTCGCAGATGCCGAGATAACGCACCAGCGCGTGGATTGCCTTGACGTAGGCGACCGCTTCCTTGGCCGAGCGGATGTCCGGCTCGGAGACGATCTCCAGCAGCGGGGTGCCGGCGCGGTTGAGGTCGATCCCGGACATGCCGTGGAAGTCTTCGTGCAGGCTCTTGCCGGCGTCCTCTTCCAGATGCGCGCGGGTGATGCCGATGCGCTTGACCGTGCCGTCTTCCAGGGTGATGTCCAGGTGGCCCTTGCCGACCACCGGGTGGTCCATCTGGCTGGTCTGGTAGCCCTTGGGCAGGTCCGGGTAGAAGTAGTTCTTGCGCGCGAACACGTTGGTGCGGCCCAGTTCGGCGTCGATCGCCAGGCCGAACTTCACTGCCATGCGCACGGCTTCTTCATTGAGTACCGGCAGGGTGCCGGGCATGCCGAGGTCGACCAGGCTGGCCTGGGTGTTCGGCTCGGCGCCGAAGGTGGTGGCGCTGCCGGAGAAGATCTTCGAGCGGGTGCTGAGCTGGGCGTGGATTTCCAGCCCGATCACGGTTTCCCATTGCATGTGTGTCGTCCTCAGAATCCGGCCGGGGTGCGGGTGTGCCAGTCGCTCACCTGCTGGTACTGGTGCGCCACGTTGAGCAGACGCGCTTCCTGGAAATACGGCGCCAACAGCTGCACGCCCACCGGCAGGCCGTCGACGAAGCCGGCCGGCATGGACAGGCCGGGGATGCCGGCGAGGTTGGCGGTGATGGTGTAGATGTCTTCCAGGTAGGCCGACACCGGATCGGCGCTCTTCTCGCCGAGCTTCCACGCCGGGTTGGGGGTGGTCGGGCCGAGGATCACGTCGACCTCGCTGAACGCCTGCACGAAGTCGTTCTTGATCAGTCGGCGGATCTTCTGCGCCTTCAGGTAGTAGGCGTCGTAGTAGCCGGCCGACAGCGCGTAGGTGCCGACCATGATGCGCCGCTTGACCTCGGCACCGAAGCCCTCGCCGCGAGAGCGCTTGTATAGGTCCTCGAGGTTGACCGGGTTTTCGCAGCGGTAACCGAAGCGCACGCCGTCGAAGCGCGACAGGTTGGAGCTGGCTTCCGCCGGAGCGATCACGTAGTAGGCCGGGATGGCGTGCTGCATGTTCGGCAGCGAGATGTCCTTCACCGTGGCGCCGAGCTTCTTCAGCTCCTCGACCACCGCCAATACCTTCTCGGCGATGCGCGCATCTAGACCCTCGCCGAAGTATTCCTTGGGCAGGCCGATGCGCAGGCCGGCCAGCGGCTGGTTGAGCATGGCCAGGTAGTCGTCCACCGGGGCGTCGACGCAGGTGGAATCCTTCGGATCGAAGCCGGCCATGGTGCCGAGCAGCAGGGCGCAATCCTCGGCGGTGCGAGCCAGCGGGCCGCCCTGGTCGAGGCTGGAGGCGTAGGCGATCATGCCCCAGCGCGACACGCGGCCGTAAGTCGGCTTGATCCCGGTGAGGTTGGTCAGCGCCGCCGGCTGGCGAATCGAGCCGCCGGTGTCGGTGCCGGTGGCCGCCGAAATCAGTCGGGCGGCCACCGCGGCGGCCGAGCCGCCGGAGGAGCCGCCCGCCACGCGAGAGGTGTCCCAGGGGTTCTTCACCGCGCCGAAGTGGCTGGACTCGCTGGCCGAGCCCATGGCGAATTCGTCCATGTTCAGCTTGCCGAGGCTGACCGCACCGGCGGCCGCCAGCTTCTCTACCACGGTGGCATCGTAGGGCGCCTGGAAGTTGGCGAGGATCTTCGAAGCGCAGGTGGTCAGCACGCCCTTGGTGCAGAACAGGTCCTTGTGGGCGAGCGGCGCGCCGAGCAGGGCGCCGTTCTCGCCGGCGGCACGGCGGGCGTCGGCCGCCGCGGCCTGGGCCAGGGCCGGTTCCTCGGTGACGGTGATGAAACTGTTGAGTTGCGGGTCGAGCTGCCGGATGCGCGCTAGTAGGCCGCGGGTCAGCTCGACGGCGGAAAATTCCTTGGCGGCCAGCGCACGGGCGGTTTCGGCCAGGGTCAGTTGATGCATGGGAAACCCTTTCCTTTTATTCGATGACTTTCGGCACGAGGTACAGGCCGTTTTCCACGGCCGGAGCGATGGCCTGATAGGCATCGCGTTGATTGGTTTCGCTGACCACGTCGGCGCGCAGGCGCTGGGTGGCCTCCAGCGGGTGGGCCAGCGGCTCGATACCCTGAGTGCCGACGGCCTGCATCTGGTCGATCAGGCCGAGAATGTTGTTGAGGGTTTCGGTGGTGCGTGGAATGTCGGCTTCGTCGAGGCCCAGGCGGGCCAAATGGGCGATCTTTTCCACGTCGGAGCGTTCAAGCGCCATCGGGGATTTCTCCAGGAAAAGCGGGCGGGCGACCGCGGGTGAAAGGGGCTTGGAACCAGGTCCCGAGCAGGCGGTCGAAGGCCGCGTTTGTGGGCCTAACGGCCTGGGAAAACCGGCAATTTATCACAGAGCGCGCCTTGCCCAAAATCCCTGCCATTGTTAGAGTTTGCGCACTTTTTTACCCATGCTTTGCCTCAGGGTTCCCTTAATGCTCAAGAAACTCCGTGGCATGTTTTCCAGCGATCTGTCTATCGACCTGGGGACGGCCAATACCCTTATCTATGTGCGGGATCGCGGCATAGTTTTGAACGAGCCATCCGTGGTTGCCATCCGTACCCATGGCAACCAGAAGAGCGTCGTTGCGGTCGGTGCCGAAGCCAAACGCATGCTGGGAAGAACCCCGGGCAACATCAACGCCATTCGACCGATGAAAGACGGCGTGATCGCCGACTTTAGCGTCTGCGAGAAGATGCTGCAGTATTTTATCAATAAAGTGCATGAGAGCAGTTTCCTGCAGCCGAGCCCGCGTGTCCTGATCTGCGTGCCCTGCAAGTCGACCCAGGTCGAGCGCCGGGCGATCCGCGAGTCGGCCCTCGGCGCCGGCGCCCGCGAAGTATTTCTGATCGAGGAGCCGATGGCGGCGGCAATCGGCGCCGGCCTGCCGGTCGACGAGGCGCATGGTTCGATGGTCGTCGATATCGGCGGCGGCACCACGGAGATCGCCCTGATCTCCCTGAACGGCGTGGTCTATGCCGAGTCCGTGCGGGTCGGCGGCGACCGTTTCGACGAGGCCATCGTCACCTACGTTCGGCGCAATTATGGCAGCCTGATCGGCGAGGCCACCGCCGAGCGCATCAAGCAGGAAATCGGTACCGCCTGGCCGGCCAGCGAAGTTCGCGAGGTCGATGTACGTGGGCGGAACCTGGCCGAGGGCGTGCCGCGCAGTTTCACCCTCAACTCCACCGAAGTGCTGGACGCCCTACAGGAATCCCTGGCAACCATCGTTCAGGCGGTCAAGAGCGCCCTCGAGCAGTCTCCACCCGAGCTGGCTGCCGACATCGCCGAGCGTGGCCTGGTGCTGACCGGCGGCGGCGCCCTGCTGCGCGACCTGGACAAGCTGCTGGCCCAGGAAACCGGGTTGCCGGTGATCGTCGCCGAGGACCCGCTGACCTGCGTGGCACGCGGCTGTGGCCGCGCGCTGGAGATGATCGATCGGCAGAGCATGGATCTGCTCTCGACCGAGTGAGCCATAGGTGCCAGCCACGAATCGTTCCGGACTCTAGGCGCGGCGCTGGTTAGGTAGGCCGCTGGCGCCTCGAGGCCCGCGGCGGTGAGGATCTCGCTATCAAACTGCTTTTCAGCAAAGGGCCGTCGCTCGTGGCTCGCCTGCTGGTGCTGGCCGTTCTCTCGGTCGCGCTGATGGTGGTGGACGCCCGTTTCGATACCTTCAAACCGGTACGTAGCCAACTGGGGCTGCTGCTGACGCCGTTCTACTGGGTGACCGATCTACCGGTGCGACTGTGGGAGGGGATCAACCAGCAGTTCACCAGCCGCAGCGAGCTGCTCGCCGAGAACGAGAAGCTCAAGGCCGAGGCTCTCTTGATGCAGCGCCGGCTGCAGAAGCTGGCGACCCTCACCGAGCAGAACGTGCGCCTGCGCGAGTTGCTCAACTCCGCCGCCCTGGTGGACGAGCGGGTTCTGGTCAGCGAGCTGATCGGCGTCGATCCCAATCCTTTCACCCATCGCATCCTCATCGACAAGGGCGAGCGCGACGGCGTGTTCATCGGCCAGCCGGTGCTCGATGCGCGCGGCCTGATGGGGCAGGTGGTGGAGGTGATGCCTTACTCGGCGCGAGTGCTGCTGCTCACCGATACCACTCACAGCATCCCGATCCAGGTCAATCGCAACGGCTTGCGTGCCATCGCCGTGGGCACCGGCAATCCGGAAAGCCTCGAATTGCGCCATGTGGCCGATACCGCCGACATCAAGGAGGGCGACCTGCTGGTCAGTTCGGGCATGGGGCAGCGTTTCCCTTCCGGCTATCCGGTGGCCATCGTCAAGGAGGTGATCCACGACTCGGGTCAGCCCTTCGCCATTGTGCGTGCCGTACCGACCGCTGCGCTGAACCGGACCCGCTACATGCTGCTGGTGTTCAGCGATCCGCGCACCGCCGAGCAACGTGCCAGCGAGGCAGCCCAGGCCCAGGAGGCGCTGGATCGCAAGGCCGCCGAGCAGGGGGCAGCTCCGGTCGTGCCACCTACGCCGACTCCGGAGCGGGCCGCCGCCCCGGCCAAGCCCGAGCCACCGGCGCAAGTCCAGGGGCCGCGTCGATGAGTCCGACCGGAGCGCACAACCTCTGGGTGATCTGGGCCAGCTATCTCGTCGGTTTATTGCTCAGCGTGGCGCCTATGCCAAGCTTTATGGAGGTCGGTCGTCCGCTGTGGCTGGCAATGTGCGTCACCTATTGGATTCTCGCCCTGCCGCACAGGGTCAGCATGACCGTGATCTGGTTGCTGGGCTTGGCGATGGACGTGCTCTATGGGGTTCTGCTCGGTCAGCACGCCCTGACCCTTACCCTGATCGCCTTCCTGGTCATGTCGCTGCAGCAGCGCATACGCGTTTTTCCGCCATGGCAGCAGAGTCTGGTGATCCTGGTCGTCTTCGGTCTGGCCCAGTTGGTGCAGCTGTGGCTCAATGCACTGACCGGCAACCGTCCTCCAACGCTGGCGTTCCTGCTGCCGGCTCTGGTCAGCGCTCTGCTCTGGCCCTGGGTGTTCACGGCGCTGCGCGGTCTGCGCCTGCGCCTCAACGTCAATTAGCCGGGTCCGCCATGAATATCGTGGCACCCGGGCGGGGAGAAGTTGTATGACCACCCTTTACCTGGCCTCTGGCTCTCCCCGTCGGCGCGAGCTGCTCGCACAGATCGGCGTGCCCTTCGTTTCCCTCATGACCTCGGTCGACGAGACTCCCTTGCCCGACGAGACGCCGGCTGCCTACGTGGAACGTCTGGCCCGGGCCAAGGCGGCGGCCGGGCTGGCCACTCTGGGGGCCGACGAGCAGGCCGTGGTGCTCGGCGCCGATACCACCGTGGTGCTGGACGGCCGTATTCTCGGCAAGCCCGCGAGTCGCGAGGAGTGCATCGCCATGCTGCAGTCCCTCGGCGGACGCGAGCACGAGGTGCTCACCGCAGTGGCTTTGGCCAGTGTGCAGCACAGCGAAGCGCGGACCGTTTCCAGCCGGGTCGGCTTCCGCCCGGTCGATGCCGTCGAGGCCGGTGCCTACTGGGATACCGGCGAACCGGCGGATAAGGCCGGCGGCTACGCGATCCAGGGCTTCGCCGCGGTATTCGTGCGTCATCTGCAGGGCAGTTATTCGGCGGTGGTCGGCTTGCCGTTGTGCGAGACTGCGCATTTGCTGACAGAATTCGGTATCCCGTTCTGGCAACCTAAATGACGAGGTGCTCGAAGGGTGAACAGGGGGCTGTAGCCCGAGCGGGAACATGCGATGAGCGAAGAGATTCTGATCAATATCACGCCGATGGAATCGCGCGTGGCGGTGGTGGAGAACGGGGTGCTGCAGGAAGTGCACGTCGAGCGCACCCTGCGCCGCGGCATCGTCGGCAACATCTACAAGGGCAAGGTGGTGCGGGTGCTGCCGGGCATGCAGGCGGCCTTCGTCGATATCGGCCTGGAGCGGGCAGCCTTCATCCACGCCTCGGAGATTTCCGGTCGCGAAGGCAGCGGGGTGGAGAACATCAGCGCCCTGGTGCATGAAGGGCAGAGTCTGGTGGTGCAGGTCACCAAGGATCCGATCGGCAGCAAGGGCGCCCGCCTGACCACCCACCTGTCGATCCCCTCGCGCTATCTGGTCTACATGCCGCGTACCAGCCATGTGGGCATTTCCCTGAAAATCGAGGACGAGGCCGAACGCGAGCGCCTGAAGAAGGTGGTAGCCGACTGCGTGGCCGCCGAGGGCATCGAGAACGAAGGCGGGTTCATTCTGCGCACCGCAGCCGAAGGTGCCGGGGCCGACGAGATCCTGGTGGATATCCGCTATCTGCGCCGCCTCTGGACCCAAATCGCCGGGCAGATGCAGACGGTCTCCGCACCGGCGGTTATCTACGAAGACCTCAGTCTGGCCCTGCGCACCCTGCGCGATCTGGTCAGTCCGCGGATCGAGAAGATCCGGATCGATTCCCGGGAGACCTTCCAGAGAGTTTCGCAATTCGTCGCGGAGCTGATGCCGGAGATTGCCGATCGGCTCGAACATTATCCCGGCGAGCGGCCGATCTTCGATCTCTACGGCGTCGAGGATGAAATCCAGAAGGCGCTGGAACGTAAGGTGATGCTGAAGTCCGGCGGCTACCTGATTGTCGACCCGGCCGAGGCGATGACCACCATCGACGTCAACACCGGGGCCTTCGTCGGTCACCGTACCCTGGAAGAGACGATCTTCAAGACTAACCTCGAGGCGGCCACGGCCATCGCCCGCCAGCTTCGCCTGCGTAATCTCGGCGGGATCATCATCATCGACTTCATCGACATGGAGGATGAGGATCATCAGCGCCAGGTGTTGCGCACTCTGGAGAAGCAGCTGGAGCGTGACCACGCCAAGTCCAACATCATCGGCATCACCGAACTGGGCTTGGTGCAGATGACCCGCAAGCGCACCCGCGAGAGCCTCGAGCAGGTGCTCTGCGAGCCCTGTAGTTGCTGCCAGGGCCGCGGTAAGCTGAAGACCCCGGAAACCATCTGCTACGAGATCTTCCGCGAGATACTCCGCGAAGCACGGGCTTACCAGGCCGAGGGCTACCTGGTGTTGGCCAACCAGAAGGTGGTGGATCGCCTGCTCGACGAGGAGTCGGGCAACGTCGCCGATCTCGAGGCGTTCATTCAGCGTCCCATCAAATTTCAGGTCGAGGGCATGTATTCCCAGGAACAGTACGATGTCGTTCTGCTTTAAGGCCTAGTCATGCAGCGTTTTTTCCGCCTGCTAGCGGGCTGCCTGCGCGGCCTGCTCGGGCTTTGTGCTCTATCGTTGATGCTGCTGGCGCTGTACGTCAGTCTCGGTCGCGAGCTCGTTCCGATGGTCGCCGCGTACCGCCCGGATCTGGAGGCGCAGGCCCGGGAGACCTTGGGCATGCCGGTTTCCGTTGGCAGCCTGGAGGGGGACTGGGCGGGATTCTCGCCGTTGCTGGTGGCCCACGACCTGCTGCTGGGCGAGGGCGCCGGTGCCTTGCGTCTGGATCACGTACGGATGCGTCCGGATCTGCTGCAGAGCCTGTTGGCCCGTCGGCTACGGATCGACAGCTTGGAATTCGAGGGGCTGAAGCTCAGCCTGAGGGAGGACGAGCAGGGGAAATGGAGCCTCGTCGGGCTGCCTTCGCGGGAGTCTCGGAAACCCCAGGATCCGTCCGTGGTCCTCAAGGGACTGGAGCAGATCGCCAGTCTGTCGTTGCTGGACAGTCAACTGACGCTCGAACCCCATGGGCAGGCGCCTTTCAATCTCACCCAGGTCAACCTGAGTCTATCCAACGCCGAGGGACAGCAGCGTCTGGACGGTCACCTGCGCTTGCCCGATGGCCTGCCGCTGAGCTGGAGCTTGCGTACCCGTCTGGATGCCCAGGACTGGCTGCAGAGCCAGGCCGAGTTCTATCTCAGCCTGCCGCAAAGCGATTGGGCCGCCTGGTTGCCGCGCGCCCTGACCCGCGACTGGCACCTCGAGCGGCTGCGAGCCGGTGGCGAGCTCTGGTTGTCCTGGGCGGACGCCGGATTGCAGCGAGGCGTGATCCGTCTCCATGCTCCGGAGCTGGTGGGGAATTATGCCGAGCGGCCGCCGGTCAACCTGCAGGATCTCGCCGTGACCGGCTACTTCCAGCGCAATGGCGCCGATTTCCGGGTGCTGCTCGATTCCTTGGCCGCGACGCTGGGGCCCACCCGCTGGGGCGAGGTGCAGGTCGGGGTGGAGCACCGCGCTTCATCCGCCCTGCATGAAGAACAGTGGGCGATCAGCGCCGACCGTCTCCATCTACCACCCATCGCCTCCGTTGTGCAGGCCATGGCGCCGTTGCCGAAAACTGCCGCGAACCTACTGGCCGGGCTGCAGCCGCGGGGAACCCTGCGCAACATCGAGCTGTTCTACAAGCCACAGGCGAGTGCGAGCACGCGTCTGAGCTACGCCGCCAATCTCGATCGGGTGGCCTTCAATGCCTTCGGCGGTGTGCCGGCGGCGGAGAACGTCAGCGGTAGCGTGGTCGGCGATCTCGGCGCCGGCGAATTACGCTTGGATGCGCCGGATGCCGTCCTGCATCTCGCCAATGTGTTTCCCCGCCCCTGGCACTACCGGCATGTCGGCGGTCGGCTGCTATGGCATGTCGACGAGGAGGCGGTGACGCTGATCGCTCCCTACCTGCAGACCCAGGGAGAGGAGGGCAACGCGGCGGGCGATTTCCTGATCCGCCTGCGCCGCGATCCGGCTGAGGAAGATTACATGGACTTGCGGGTCGGGATGCGCGACGGCGATGCCAGCTATACCGAGAAGTACCTGCCCACCGCGCTTTCCCCGGATCTGGCGGGCTGGCTGAAGACGGCGATCCGCAGCGGCCGGATCGACGAAGGCTATTTTCTCTACCAGGGCTCGTTGAACAAGGGGGCCCTGGACACTGCACGCAGCCTCGGCCTGTTCTTCAAGATTCAAGGGACCGAGCTGGATTATCGGCAAGGCTGGCCCGGGCTGCGCGAGGCTCGTGGCGAAGTGTTCGTCGAGGATAGCGGCGTTCGGGTCAGGCTCAGTAGCGGGCGTATCCTAGACAGCCAGGTGACTGCGGCACAGGCGGATATTCCGCTGGGCCGTGGCGTGCTGCCGCGGTTACAGCTCAAGGGCGAGCTGGACAGCAGTATCGGCGAGGGGCTGAGGTTCGTGCGCGAGGCGCCGCTGAAAGGCGCTTCCGCCATTTTCGCCGGTTGGGAGGGAGAGGGGGCGCTCAAGGGCGGGCTCAGCCTGGATATCCCCCTGCGCCGCGATGAGCGGCAGCCTCCGCTCGGCGTCCAGATCGCGCTGACCACCTCGGGTGCCCGCCTGAAGATCGCCCAGGCCAAGCTGCAACTCGAGCAACTGCAGGGGAATTTCGATTACGACATCGCTCGCGGACTCAGCTCGAAGGATGCCCGTGCCCAGATATTCGGCCAGCCGGTACGCGCCGAGGCTATCGCCGAAGGCAGCAACGGCCAGCCGCTGACGCGCATACGGGCCACGGGGAGGGTGTCCTGGCCCGCCCTGAGCGAGTGGCTGAGTCTGACCCAGACCTTGCCGCTGAGCGGCGAGCTGCCCTACCGGCTGGATCTGAGCCTGGATGGTCAGGACAGTCTGCTGACGGTCGATTCCGATCTGCGCGGGCTGCGGATCGATCTGCCGGAGCCTCTGGGCAAGCCGGAGCAGGTCGCACGCCAGTCGCATTTCCGCATGACCTTGGATACGTCTACGGAACGGCACTACCGGCTGGACTACGGCGATCTGGCTAGCCTGGCCATGGCCGCTCCGCAGGGGCAGCTGGTCGGCGGGCGTGCGGAGCTGCGCCTTGGCGGGCAAGAGGCGGAGCTGCCGGTAAGCGAAGGCCTCTGGGTGCGAGGCAGCCTGGAGTCTCTGGAGTGGGACGCCTGGCGCGAGGTGCTGGCGCCGCTGACGCCGGTGACGCTAGGCTCCGGCCAGCAGGCCGAGGCCTCCCCTCCCTGGTTGCGTGGTGCCGAGTTGCAGATCGGGCACTTTCAGGGGGGCGGCCTGACCCTGTCGCAGCTCTCGGCGATTCTGACCCCGGCCTCCGGAGGGTGGCAGCTCGACCTGAACAGCCCGCAGGCGAAGGGGCGGATCCTGGTCCCGAAGGGCAAGAGCCAGCCGATCGATGCCGACCTGGAGTACCTGGTACTTCAGCCGCCCGCATCGACCGGGGCGGTATCGGAGCAAGGGGGGACGCCTCCGTACAGAGATCCGCTGGCGCGCATCGATCCGCGGCAGATTCCCCCGCTGGATGTGAGGATCAAGAGCCTCCAGCGCGGAGCCGAACAGATCGGTGCCTGGTCGTTCAAGGCGCGCCCGTCGACCGACGGCGTCGGTTTCAGCGAGCTGGATCTCGACCTCAAGGGCCTTCGGGTGAGCGGCAACGCGGGCTGGGAGGGGCGGCCCGGCTCCGGTAGCAGCTGGTACAAGGGGCGCGTGAGAGGGGGCGATCTGGCCCCGGTGCTGAAGGCCTGGGGCTTCGCTCCGTCCACGACCAGCAAGCGATTCCGGGTGGATGTGGACGGGCGCTGGCCGGGTTCGCCGGCCGCGATGCATATCGAGCGCTACAGCGGCAGTCTCGACTTCAGCTTGCGCAAGGGCCAGTTCCTCGAGGTGGATGGCTCTGCGGCGCGAGTATTCGGCCTGCTCAATTTCGACGCTATAGGGCGGCGTCTGCGCCTGGACTTTTCCGACCTGTTCGGCAGGGGATTGAGCTATGACGAGGTCAAGGGCCTGCTCGACGGTCATGACGGCGTTTTCGCCACCCGCACGCCTATCACCATGGAGGGCCCGTCGAACGATATCGAGATGGAGGGTACCCTCGACCTGCCGAGCAACAGAATCGACGCCAGGTTACGGGTCACCCTGCCGATCAGCAGCAACGTGATGGCTGTCCTGTTGGTCGGTGCGCCTGCGGTCGGGGGCGCACTGTTCGTGGTCGACAAGCTGCTCGGCAACCGGGTTTCACGCTTCGCCAGCGTCAAATACCGTGTCGAGGGCTCTTGGCAGGAGCCTAAAATTACCTACGACAAGCCCTTCTAACGATCCCGATCGGATGATGGTGCTTGCAGCGGGCGATGAAGTGCGCGACTTTTGACGGAAAGCTGCAGCGGAGAAGCCGAATGAATCTCGCCGTGATCCAGATGGTCAGTCAGGACGATGTGCTGGAGAACCTCGCAACGGCACGGCGGCTGCTCGAGCAGGCGGCGGCCGGTGGGGCACGGCTGGCCGTGCTGCCGGAGAACTTCGCCGCCATGGGGCGGCGCGATGCCGCCGCCCTCGGGCGGGCCGAGGCCCTGGGCGAGGGGCCGATCCTGCCGTGCCTGCGCCAGGCGGCGAGGGACTTCGGCCTGTGGATCGTGGCCGGCACCTTGCCGTTGCCGCCGCCCGGACGTCCCCAGGCCAAGGCGCATGCCTGTTCGCTGCTGTTCGACGAGCATGGCGAGCAGGTGGCGCGCTACGACAAGCTGCACCTGTTCGATGTAGAGGTGGCGGACAGCCGTGGCCATTACCGCGAGTCGGACGACTACGCCCATGGCGAACGGGTGGTAGTGGCGGACACCCCGGCCGGGCGCCTGGGGCTGACCGTCTGCTACGACCTTCGCTTTCCCGAACTGTATGGCGCCTTGCGCGAGGCCGGCGCGGAACTCATCAGCGCGCCCTCGGCCTTCACGGCGGTGACCGGTGCCGCGCACTGGCATGTGCTGGTGCGCGCCCGGGCTCTGGAGACTCAATGCTATCTGCTGGCCGCTGGCCAGGGCGGCACTCATCCGGGGCCGCGGGAGACCTACGGCCATTCGGCGATCGTCGATCCCTGGGGGCGGATTCTGGCCGAGCAGGCACAGGGCGAGGCCGTTCTGCTGGCCAACCGCGATCCGGGCGAGCAGACTGCGATCCGTCAGCGTATGCCGGTGCATCGACATCGGCGATTCTCAGTGCCGGCCGTGCCGCGGCCGGCCAGAATGGAGTGATTATGAGCGAGTTGGTGTTACCCGTTAGCCAGCAGCTGCTGGGCCCCGGTGGCCTGGATCTCGACGCTCTGCCGGCGTTGCTCGGCGAGCTGGCCGGTCCGGGCATCGATGCGGCGGATCTGTACTTCCAGAGCCTGGTGTCGGAGTCCTGGCTGTTGGAGGACGGCATCGTCAAGGATGGCAGTTTCCATCTCGATCAGGGCGTGGGCGTCAGGGCCCAGTCCGGCGACAAGACCGGCTTCGCCTATAGCAATGCGATCACCGAGGAGGCGCTGCGTCAGGCTGCCCAGGCGGCGCGCTCGATCGCCCGTGCCGGAAAGCAGGGGCGGGTCCAGGCCTTCGCCAGTCCCCAGGTGCAGCGCCTCTACACCAGCAGCAATCCCTTGGAAGTGATCGACCGGGCCGAGAAGGTGGAGCTGCTCAAGCGAATCGATGCTGCCACCCGGGCGCTCGATCCCCGCATCAAGCAAGTCACCGTGAGCCTGGCGGGGACCTGGGAGCATATTTTGGTCGCCGCCAGCGACGGTAGCTTGAGCGCGGATGTGCGTCCGCTGGTGCGTTTCAACGTCAGCGTCATCGTCGAGCAGAACGGTCGCCGCGAGCGCGGCGGACAAGGCGGCGGCGGGCGTACCGACTACCGCTATTTCCTCGAAGAGGATCGTGCCATGGGCTATGCCCGCGAGGCGCTGCGCCAGGCACTGGTCAATCTGGAGGCGGTACCGGCACCGGCCGGCACCCTGCCGGTGGTGCTCGGGCCAGGCTGGTCCGGCGTGCTGCTGCACGAGGCCGTCGGCCACGGCCTGGAGGGGGACTTCAACCGCAAGGGCAGCTCCGCGTACAGCGGGCGGATCGGCGAGCGGGTGGCCTCCAGCCTCTGTACCATCGTCGACGACGGCACTCTGGCCGGGCGCAGGGGCTCGTTGAGCGTTGACGACGAGGGCACCCCGACCCAGTGCACCACCCTGATCGAGAAGGGCGTCCTCAAGGGCTACATGCAGGACAAGCTGAACGCCCGGCTGATGGGCGTCTCGCCGACCGGCAACGGCCGGCGCGAATCCTATTCGCACCTGCCGATGCCGCGCATGACCAATACCTACATGCTGGCCGGCGACAGTGATCCGGCGGAAATCATCGCTTCGGTGAAGAAGGGGTTATTCTGTGCCAGCCTCGGCGGCGGACAGGTCGATATCACCAGCGGCAAGTTCGTGTTCTCCACCAGCGAGGCCTATCTGATCGAGGATGGCCGGATCACGGCCCCGGTGAAGGGCGCGACCCTGATCGGCAATGGCCCGGAGGTGATGAACCGGGTCTCCATGGTCGGCAATGATCTGGCTCTGGACAGCGGCGTGGGCACCTGCGGCAAGGACGGGCAGTCCGTGCCTGTGGGCGTCGGTCAGCCGACCTTGAAGATCGACGCGATCACCGTGGGCGGCACCGGAGCCTGAGTGCCTTCCAGGTCCGGTTGTCGCATTGCCGACGAACGGAAGTGCGTCGGCTGGTAATTGACGCTGGGCGAATCCTCGGGGGATCAGCTCAGCCCGCGCTGGGCTTCGTCGAGTCCGCGGATGTACTTGAAGATCTTGCGGGCGGCGCTGGGAGCCTTGTTGTGGGCCAGTTCATGCTGGGCATGACGGATCAGGCCGCGCAGATGCTGGCGATCGGTGTCCGGATAGTCGTTGACGAAGGCTTCCAGGGCTTCGTCTCCGCCTTCGATCAGGCGATCGCGCCAGCGCTCCAATGCATGGAAGCGCTCGTTGTACTGGCGGGTCGAGGTATCCAGCTGGTCGAACAGGGCGTGAATGGCATCGACATCTTGGTCGCGCATCAGTTTGCCGATGTATTGGAGATGGCGTTTGCGGGCGATATGCGCGCTGTGTTTCGGCGCATCGATCAGGGCGCGGCGCAAGGCGTCGGTCAGCGGCAGGCGATTCAGTTGCTCAAGCTTGAGCGTGGTCAGACGCTCGCCGAGATCCTGCAGGGCGTGAAGCTCGCGCTTGACCTGGGATTTGCTCTTCTCCCCGGAGAGGTCGTCGTGAAATTCGGGCATGGCAGTATTCCAGTGGAAATTCCTGCCATGATAACAGCAGCATCGGGCCGCAAGCTCGGGCCTCGATAGCAGGTCGGGCATGAGCCGGTAGGGCGATAGCTGCAACTCAGGAGTCGTTATGAATTCAGCAGACAAAGTCGGTCCGCAGGCGTTGCCGGAGCTGCAGGCGAAGGTCGAGCGAATCCTCGCGGAGAGCAGGCGGCAAGGCGCCACTGCCTGTGAGGTTTCGGTATCCATGGAGCAGGGGTTATCCACCTCGATCCGTCGGGGCGAGGTGGAGACGGTGGAGTTCAACCGCGACCAGGGTTTCGGCATCACCCTGTATCTCGGTCAGCGCAAGGGTTCGGCGAGTACCTCGGCGACCGGTGAGGATGCCATCCGGGAGACCGTGGCGGCTGCCCTGGCCATTGCCAAGCATGCCTCGGAAGACGATTGCGCCGGTCTCCCGGATGCCGCGTTGATGCCCAGCGAACTGCCCGAACTGGATCTCTACCATCCTTGGTCAATCACTCCCGAACAGGCCATCGAGCGGGCGCTGGAGTGCGAGGCGGCGGCATTCGCCGCCGACCCGCGGATCAAGAATGCCGATGGCACATCGCTGAACTCCCATCAGGGCTGTCGCGTCTATGGCAACAGCCATGGCTTCATCGGCGGCTATGCCAGTACCCGGCACAGCCTGAGCTGCGTGATGATCGCCGAGGGCGAGGGGCAGATGCAGCGCGATTACTGGTACGACGTCAGCCGGCAGGGCGAGGCGCTGGCCGATCCGCAGAGTATCGGGCGGCGTGCCTCCGAGCGCGCGGTGAGCCGTCTGGGCGCGCGGCCCGTACCTACCTGCGAGGTGCCGGTGCTGTTCGCTGCCGAACTGGCCACGGGTCTGTTCGGCCACTTCATCGCTGCCATTACTGGTGGCAATCTGTATCGCCACACCTCGTTCCTCGAGGGGACTTTGGGCCAGCAGCTGTTCCCCGAATGGCTGAGTCTCGACGAGCGACCACGCATTCCCCGGGCATTGGGGAGTGCCGCATTCGATGCGGACGGGCTGGCGACCTATGCCAAGCATTTCGTCGAAAATGGCCGGTTGCTTCGCTATGCGCTGGGCACCTACTCGGGACGCAAGCTGAACATGCCCAGCACGGCCAATGCCGGCGGGGTGCACAACCTGTTCGTCAGCCATGGTGAGGAAGACCTGGCGGCCCTGATCCGGCGGATGGGGCGGGGATTGCTGGTCACGGAGCTGATGGGGCAGGGGCTGAATCTGGTGACCGGCGATTACTCCCGCGGAGCGGGTGGTTTCTGGGTGGAGAACGGTGAGATCCAGTTTCCTGTGCAGGAGGTCACCATAGCCGGCAACCTGCGCGATATGTTCCGGCAAGTGGTGGCGGTAGGCAGTGATCTGGAGACACGCAGCAACATTCGTACGGGCTCGGTGCTGATCGAGCGAATGACGGTGGCAGGCAGCTGAGACCAATCAGAGCGGGCGAGCCGGTGCAGACGCATCGGTTGCCCTTGCGTCTACTCCCCTTCGTCGAAGCGGTTGTTGATCAGTTCGACCAGAGCATTCAGGGCTTCGTCGTCCTGCTCGCCCTCGGTATGTAGGTGGATTGGCGTGCCTTTGCCAGCAGCCAGCATCATCACCGCCATGATGCTCTTGCCGTCGACCAGGCATTCCGGTTCGCGGCCGATACGCACCGTGCAGGGATAGCGCCCGGCAAGGCCGACGAACTTCGCCGCAGCTCGGGCGTGGAGGCCGAGCTTGTTGATGATGGTGACCTTGCAGGCAGGCATCGCGCAATCAATCCTTCAACCAAGGTCGCGGTGGCGAACCTGAACGTTCTTGAGCGACTGCTTCAGCGCCTGCCCAAGCCGTTCGGCCAGGTAGACCGATCTGTGGTGGCCGCCGGTACAGCCGATGGCGATCGTGACGTAAGCGCGATTGCTGGCGGCAAATCGCGGCAGCCACTTTTGCAGATAAGCATGGATATCCTGGTACATCTCTTCCACATCAGGCTGAGCGGCCAAGTAGTCGACGACCGGTTGATCCAGCCCTGAGAAGTCGCGCAGATCGGGCTTCCAGTAGGGATTGGGTAGGCAGCGCACATCGAACACCAAGTCCGCGTCCACCGGCATGCCACGCTTGAAGCCGAACGATTCGACCAGGAACGCCGTGCCCGGTTCCGGCTTGTGCAACAGCCTTAGCTTTAGGGTGTCGCGCAATTGGTAGAGATTGAGATGGGTGGTATCGATCTTCAAGTCGGCCAAGTCCCTGATCGGGGCTAGCAGTCGGCTTTCATCCTGGATGGCTTCGGCCAGGGAGCGATTTTCGTTGGTCAGAGGATGACGTCGGCGGGTTTCCGAAAAACGCTTGAGCAAGGTTTCGTCATCGCAATCCAAGAACAGCAGGTCGCAGACGATGTAGCGCGCTCGTACCTCATCGAGCAGCTCTGGGAAGCGTTTCAGTTGGCTGGGCAGGTTGCGTGCATCGATGGAAACGGCGAGTTGCGGGTGCAGCAGCTCAGTATGCAGCAGTGCACGTTCGGCCAGTTCAGGAAGCAGACCGGCCGGCAGGTTGTCTATGCAGTAGAAGCCATTGTCTTCGAGCACATTGAGCGCAGTGCTCTTGCCCGAGCCGGAACGACCACTGACGATGATCACGCGCATGCTCAGGCTCTTCTTTCGATACGACGAGAGACGAGGGCCAAATGCTTGGCTGCCGGATAGACGTTCACAGCCAACAACGCTCCTCTAGGATTATTGACCGTTCTGCGTGTCCACTACCACTTGGTACAGCGCTTCACTGGTCTGGGCATGGCGAAGGCGCTCTCGGATCTCGCTGCGGTCGAGCATACTGGCGATTTGACGCAAGAGTTGGAGATGCTCGTCGGTGGCCTCCTCCGGAACCAGCAGGGCGAATAGCAGATCCACCGGTGCTCCATCGATGGCGTCGAAGTCGATGGGGGCATCCAACCGCAGGAGAACGCTGATCGGAGCGGGACAGCCAGGAAGACGACAATGGGGAATGGCGATTCCGTTGCCGAAGCCGGTCGAGCCAAGCTTTTCCCGGGCAACCAGGCTTTCGAAAATGGCCTTGCTATCCAGGTCGGAAATTTCACGCGCGACCAGATTGGCGATGAATTCCAGCGTTCGTTTTTTGCTGCCCCCCGGCACGTTCACCAGGGAGCGTGCGGGGGTTAGGATGTTTTCTAGTCGGATCATGGGGGATCGGGTTAGCGAGCGGTTGCGCCCTGCTGGCGCTCAACCTGCTTTTCCTTGTGCTTGATCAACTGGCGGTCGAGCTTGTCGATGAGCAGGTCGATTGCAGCGTACATGTCATCATGTTCAGCGTTCGCCACGACTTCCCCACCTGCGACATGCAGAGTGGCTTCGATTTTCTGCTTGAGCTTGTCGACCGACATGATCACCTGAACGTTGGTGATGCGATCGAAATGGCGTTCGAGCCGGCTGAGTTTCTCCTCAACATAGTCGCGCAGGGGGTCGGTCACATCCAGTTGGTGTCCACTGATGTTGACTTGCATACCGCTTTCTCCTTATTGCTATTAACACAGGCTAGCGGGCCTGCTACCGGTATATACCTTGGCATGGACCGTCGGAGGTCAATGCCTCCGAGCAGTCGTTCGGCAGGTCAAGCCCTGTTACATCAGTCGCTTGCGTTCGCTGGATGGGGCAATCCCGAGGGATTCGCGATACTTGGCGACAGTGCGGCGCGCCACTTGTATGCCCTGTTCTTCCAGTAAACCAGCGATCTTGCTGTCGCTCAATGGCTTTTTCGGATTTTCCGCCGCGACCAGTTTTTTGATGATGGCACGTATTGCAGTAGACGAGCACTCGCCACCTTCCGCCGTACTGACATGGCTGGAGAAAAAGTACTTGAGCTCGTAGATGCCTCGCGGAGTATGCATGTATTTCTGGGTGGTCACCCGGGAAATAGTCGACTCGTGCATGCCCACGGCTTCGGCGATGTCGTGCAGAACCAACGGCTTCATGGCTTCTTCGCCGTAATCGAGGAAACCGCGCTGGTGCTCGACGATCTGCGTGGCAACCTTCATAAGGGTCTCGTTGCGGCTCTGCAGGCTCTTGATGAACCAGCGTGCTTCCTGCAACTGGTTGCGCATGAAGGTATTGTCAGCGCTGGCATCGGCCCGACGAACGAAGCCGGCATACTGCGGGTTGATGCGCAGGCGGGGGATCGCTTCCTGGTTGAGCTCTACGAGCCAGCGGCCGTTGTGCTTGCGCACTATGACATCGGGAACGATGTATTCCGCCTCGCTGGCTTCGATCTGCGAGCCGGGGCGTGGGTTGAGGCTCTGGATCAGCTCGATGACCGGGCGGAGCTCTTCTTCCTTGAGCTTCATGCGGCGCATCAACTGGCTGAAATCATGGTTGCCGAGCAGATCGAGATAGTCCCTGGCCAGCCGTTGCGCCTCGCTCAGCCAAGGCGTATCGGCAGGCATCTGTCTCAGTTGCAATTGCAGCGATTCGCTTAGATCGCGAGCGGCGACTCCGGCTGGCTCGAACTGTTGAATGCGGCGCAGAACCATCTCGACTTCGTCGAGCTCGATACCCAGCTCCGGGTCGAGGGATTGGAGGACCTCTTCCAGTGCCCCCTCCAGATAGCCGTCGCTGTTGATGCTGTCGATGAGGGTGATGGCGATCAGGCGATCCGTGTCGGACATCGGCGCCAGGTTCAACTGCCAGAGCAAATGGCTCTGCAGGCTCTCTCCGGTGGACGTCCGGGCGGTGAAATCCCAATCGTCGTCGTCGTTGCTCGGCAAGTTGCTGGCGCTGGTCTGATAGATGTCTTCCCAGGCGGTGTCCACCGGCAGCTCATTGGGGATGCGCTCGTGCCAGTCGCCTTCTTCCTGGTCGTTACCGGCAGTCGACGAGGGTGACTCATAGAGGTCCGAATAACTGCCTTCCGGTGCGGCTTCGGAGGACCCCTGCCCGCTCTGGTCGCCTGGCAGATCGGAGTTGTCGTAATCGTCGCCAGCTTCCTGTTGCTCAAGCATCGGGTTGGAGTCCAACGCCTCCTGGATCTCCTGTTGAAGATCCAGGGTCGACAATTGAAGCAGGCGGATGGCTTGTTGCAGCTGCGGGGTCATCGTCAGCTGCTGACCCATTTTTAGGACTAGCGATGGTTTCATATTGTAGGAAGCACCGTATGCGCCGACGCTTGCGCGTCAACCACTACAAGGCGGCGAAGCGCCCATCTAGCAAGTTATATGCCTTATTTTTACGGATTTGCCTAGCCCTACCTTTCTTCTCGGAAAGAATCAAAGACGGAATTCGTGGCCCAGATAGACTTCCTTCACCAGTTGGTTGGAAAGAATGGTCTGAGCATCGCCTTCCGCAATCAATTGTCCATCATTGACGATATAGGCCGTTTCACAAATGTCGAGCGTTTCACGGACATTGTGGTCGGTGATGAGAACGCCGATACCCCTGTTCTTCAAATGATGAATGATCTGCTTGATATCGCCCACCGAGATCGGGTCGACGCCGGCGAAGGGTTCGTCGAGAAGGATGAACTTCGGAGCGGTGGCCAGGGCGCGGGCGATCTCCACTCGGCGCCGCTCCCCGCCGGACAGGCTCATGCCGAGGCTGTCGCGAATGTGCGTGATATGGAACTCCTGAAGCAGAGACTCGAGCGCCTGGTGGCGCCCGGTGCTGTCCAGATCCTTGCGCGTCTCGAGAATCGCCATGATGTTGTCGGCTACCGACAGTTTGCGAAAGATCGAAGCTTCCTGGGGCAGGTAGCCGATACCGGCACGAGCGCGTTTGTGCATCGGCAGGTCGGTCACATCCAACTGGTCGATCAGGACTCGACCCTGGTCGGCGCGAACCAATCCGACGATCATGTAGAAGCTGGTGGTCTTGCCGGCACCATTGGGACCGAGCAGGCCGACTATCTGCCCACTCTCGATAGAGAGGCTGACATCGCGAACTACCTGGCGACTCTTATAGCTCTTGGCCAGATGCTGGGCTTTGAGGACTGCCATTACTGTGTTTGCCCCTGCTGTGGCTGTGTCTTCTTCTTGGGCTGGATCAGCATGTCGATCCTAGGCTTCGGAGTCGTCACATTGGACCCGGTGGCTCGGCCGGCATTGACGATCTGGCGCTGGGTGTCGTAGACGATCTTCTCGCCCTCGAAGGTGTTTCCGTTCTGGATCACCTTGGCTTGGTCGATCAGTACTATCCGCTCATTGTCGGCAAAATACTGGATGGTCTTTCCGTAGGCCTTGACGGTTTCTTTATCGGCCGCGGGCTTATGTTCGAAGTAGGCAGGATTGCCGATGGAGGTCAATACCTTGATGTCGCCATTTTCATCCTGGGTAACGGTCACCTTGTCACCAGTGATCTTTCGTGAGCCCTGGGTGATGACTACGCCGCCCTGGTAGACCGCCACATTCTGCTTATCGTCGAGCTCGGCACTATCTGCTTGCACACGAATCGGCTGGTCGCCGTCAGAGGGCAGTGCCCAGGCATTCATGGCTCCGAGCCCGGTGCACAGGCTGAGCAGAAGAGGGAGAGTCCCGTGGGGGAAACGGTTAGCGAACCTCATGCTGACCTCTTATGTTGGACAGCAGGTGCATCCTGCCGTCATTCAGATACGCTTTCATTCCTTTGGCCGTGGTTACCCCATTGGCCGCCTCGATCATGACTGCTTGTTGGGTCTGCGCGTAATCCTTCTCTGGGAATACGGTCAGCCGGCTGGTGGTGAGGATGCTCGGGCGGCCTTTACTATCGGAGCGCTCAACTCTTACCGCATCGATCAGTTCTACTTCTTTGCCTTGAGGGCTCACTTCGCCAAGCTTGCTTTGCACATGCCAAGGTAATGCGGTCCCGCGGAAGAGAAGCAGGTCTGGACGGGTAAGCAGAGTGATATCGCTGGTTTTGAGATGCTCCAGCTTGTCTGTGGTCATTTCATACTTCGGCGTGCCGTCAGCCTGATATTGTACCGAGTGGGCATGAATAACGAAAAAGTCGATAGTATTGTCCTCGCGAGGAGGGGTATTAATTTCGTTGTTCATGAAGCTTTCGGGGCGGATATTCCAGTAACCCAAGGCAATCAGCAGGGCGGTCAGGACGACAAGCGTTAGTGGAATACGCAATCTGCGGAGCATGATCGCCTCTAAAGATATGCAGCTTGAGCGGCTTCAAGATTGCCTTGGGCATCCAATATCAATTCGCAGAACTCTCGAACGGCTCCTTCTCCGCCGCGTGCCGATGTCACTCCATGAGCGTGTTGGCGAACAAAGCTGTGGGCGTTTGCTACCGCCATGCCGAGCCCTACCCTGCGGATGACGGGTAGATCGGGCAGGTCATCTCCCAGATAGGCAACCTGCGAGTAGTCCAGGCCCAGTTCTGCAAGAAGTTCTTCCAGGACGGCTAGTTTGTCCTCGCGCCCCTGGTACACGTGCTGTATGCCGAGGTTATTGGCTCGACGTTCAACCGCGGGGGTGGTTCTGCCGCTGATGATGGCAGTGAGGACTCCGGATGCGATCAGCATTTTGATGCCGTGACCGTCGAGAGTGTTGAATGTCTTGAACTCGCTGCCATCGGCTAGAAAGTAAAGGCGACCATCGGTCATGACGCCGTCGACATCAAAAATCGCCAATTTAATAGTCTTGGCGCGCTGCGCTAAAAGACCGTTCATTATAGAACTCCTGCATGCAGGAGATCATGCATGTTCAGGGCGCCGACTGGTCGATCAGTGTCGTCGACCACTACCAGCGCGTTAATTTTATGGTCTTCCATGATTTTCAGAGCTTCGGCGGCAAGCATCTCTCGACGTACAGTCTTGCCGTGAGGTGTCATTACTTCATCGATGAGGGCCTTGCGCACGTCAATCTCACGGTCCAGGGTGCGCCGTAGGTCTCCGTCGGTGAAAATCCCAGCGAGACGACCGTCTGCTTCCAAGATGACGGTCATGCCTAGCTTCTTGCGGGTCATTTCCAGCAGCGCATCGCGCAGTGAGGTCCCTCGCTGCACATAGGGCAGGTCCTGGCCGACATGCATGATGTCCTCAACCTTGAGCAGTAGGCGGCGACCTAGTGCGCCTCCTGGATGAGAAAAGGCGAAGTCTTCAGCGGTGAAGCCTTTTGCTTCGAGCAGGGCAATGGCCAAGGCATCGCCCAGAACCAAGGTCGTGGTTGTGGAGGATGTTGGTGCCAGGTTCAATGGGCAGGCTTCTTGGCTGACACTGCAGTCGAGGTTCACAGCGGCAGCAGTAGCCAGTGGCGAGTGGGCATTGCCGGTCATGCTGATCAGCGTGACTCCCATGCGCTTGATCAGGGGCAACAACGTGAGGAGCTCGCTGGTGGTGCCGGAGTTCGACAAGGCTAGAACCACGTCGTCGCGGGTAATCATGCCCATGTCGCCATGGCTCGCCTCGGCCGGGTGTACGAAGTAGGCCGTCGTTCCGGTGCTGGCCAGGGTGGCAGCAATCTTTCGGCCGATATGACCGGACTTGCCCATGCCCAATACCACGACCCGTCCCTTGCTCTTTAGGATCAGTTCGCAGGCGCGGGAAAAGTCTTCATTAATACGCGCCTGAAGTGCCTCAATAGCCTTTGTTTCAAGGCGAATGGTGCGCTGTGCGGAGTGGATAAACGTGCTCGGTTGGGACATGGTAGGCAGTTAGTCACCAAAAAGGCAGAGATTATAACGGCAATAACGGCGGTACTCACGCTTCCTGCTGCAAAAGTCGTTGATCTAAGGGCGTTCTTGGGACAACGGTGTGCATGGTGTTATAGTGCTCGGCCTAATTCCGGCCGGCAGGTTCGGTTTATCCTCGATCGGGGCTACGGCGTCGCCCGGCGGTATTTGCAAGGAGTCTAGATGAGCGCCGCTAATGACTACGCGGTCGAGCTGAAAGGGGTAACTTTCAAGCGCGGCTCGCGCAGAATTTTCGATAACGTCGATATTCGCATCCCTCGTGGCAAGGTCACCGGTATCATGGGACCTTCAGGTTGTGGCAAGACTACCTTACTGCGATTGATCGCCGCCCAGCTCAAGCCTAATGCTGGCGAAGTCTGGGTTAGTGGCAAGAATCTCCCTCGTTTGTCGCGTGGTGAATTGTTCGATTTGCGTAAGGAAATGGGGGTGCTGTTTCAGAGCGGTGCCTTGTTCACCGATCTCAATGTTTTCGAAAATGTCGCCTTCCCCTTGCGGGTGCACACGAAGCTGCCAAACGAGATGATTCGGGATATCGTCCTGATGAAGTTGCAGGCGGTTGGCTTGCGTGGGGCGATAGATCTGATGCCGGACGAGTTGTCTGGTGGCATGAAGCGTCGTGTGGCGCTTGCTAGGGCAATTGCCCTTGATCCTCTGATCTTGTTGTACGACGAGCCCTTCGTTGGCCAGGACCCGATTGCGATGGGGGTTCTGGTGCGCCTGATCCGGCTGCTTAATGATGCGCTCGGTATCACCAGTATCGTTGTTTCCCATGATATTGCCGAAACGGCTAGCATCGCCGACTACCTCTATGTGGTAGGGGATGGTCAGGTGCTCGGTCAGGGGACGCCCCAGGAGCTGATGAATGCCGATAATCCGCGGATTAGCCAGTTCATGAAGGGGATGCCGGATGGTCCGGTGCCCTTCCATTATCCGGCGCCGGATTACCGCGAAGATCTTCTGGGGGGCGTCAATGCATAAGAAAACCTTGCTCGATCAGATTGCACTGCTCGGACGTGCAGGTCTTGATGTGGTCGAGTCAATGGGGCGTTCGGCGCTCTTCCTCATGCATGTGGTGTTTGGTCGGGATGGTCTCGGCAGCGGTTTTCAACTGCTGGTCAAACAGATCTATGCCGTCGGCGTTCTATCGCTGGCGATCATCGTGGTGTCAGGCATCTTTATCGGCATGGTGCTGGCATTGCAGGGCTTCAACATCTTGGTTGACTATGGTTCGGAGCAGGCGGTCGGGCAGATGGTTGCCTTAACCCTATTGCGTGAGCTGGGACCAGTGGTTACCGGCTTGCTGTTCGCCGGTCGGGCCGGTTCGGCGCTAACCGCGGAAATCGGCAACATGAAGTCCACCGAGCAGCTTTCCAGTCTGGAAATGATCGGCGTGGACCCTCTCAAGTACATCATCGCTCCTCGCCTGTGGGCTGGATTTATCTCCATGCCATTGTTGGCCATGATCTTCAATGTCGTCGGCATCTGGGGCGGGAAAATGGTCGCGGTGGACTGGCTCGGGGTGTACGAGGGATCATTCTGGTCCAACATGCAGAGCAATGTGGACCTGTACGAGGATGTGTTGAACGGTGTGATCAAGAGCGTCGTGTTCGCATTCGTGGTGACTTGGATCGCTGTTTTCCAGGGTTACGATTGTGAGCCGACCTCAGAAGGGATCAGTCGTGCTACGACGAGAACCGTGGTTTATGCCTCGTTGGCCGTGCTTGGCCTGGATTTCATACTGACTGCTTTGATGTTTGGAGATTCCTGATGCAAACCCGCACTTTGGAAATCAGTGTCGGCCTGTTTCTACTGGGCGGCCTGTTGGCTTTGTTGTTGCTGGCATTGCGAGTCAGTGGCCTGTCGGTCGGAAGTAGCGGCGAAACTTATAAAGTTTATGCCTATTTCAACAATATTGCCGGTTTGACTTCGCGGGCCAAGGTAACGATGGCGGGAGTCGCCATCGGTAAGGTTACGGCCATCGATCTTGACCGAGACAGTTATACCGGGCGGGTCACCATGGAGTTGGATAGGCGTGTGGATAATCTGCCGTCGGATTCCACTGCCTCGATCCTGACGGCCGGCCTGCTTGGCGAAAAATATGTTGGCATCAGTGTTGGCGGAGACGAGAAACTGCTCAAGGATGGTGACGCCATTCGGGATACTCAGTCTTCGCTGGTGTTAGAGGACTTGATCGGCAAGTTCCTGCTCAACACCGTCAACAAAGATAAACAGTAAGTTCACATGAGGGTTCTTTTCATGCTCAATGCTTTGCGCCGCGGCGCTCTGGTGCTGCTTGCTCTATTGCCTCTTTTTGCCAACGCCTCGGCTACCCCGCAACAAGTGGTGCAACAGACTACCGATCAACTGTTGAGTGATTTGAAGGCCAACAAAAGTACCTATAAAAAAGATCCGACAGCTTTTTACAATGCCGTGAATGGCATCATTAGCCCGGTTCTGGATGCCGATGGCATTAGTCGCAGCATCATGACAGTCAAGTACTCGCGCAATGCGACTGCTGAGCAGATGCTTCGCTTCCAAGAGAACTTCAAGCACAGCTTGGTTCAGTTTTATGGCAATGCTCTGCTCGAGTTTGACAATCAAACTGTCCGTATTCTGCCCTCCAATCAGATCGAAGGTGACCGTGCCAGTGTTGGCATGGAAATTCGCGACAGGCAAGGCACTCTCTATCCGGTCTCTTACACCATGGTGAAGAAGGACGGTCGCTGGTTGCTGTACAACGTCATCATCAACGGCATCAACATCGGTAAGCTGTTCCGTGACCAGTTCGCCGATGCCATGCAGCGTAATGGCAATGACTTGGACAAAACCATCGATGGTTGGGGTGATGTAGTTGCCAAGGCCAAGGATACCGAAGCTGGCAAGCAGGCCGCTGGTCAATGAGCAAGGCTGCCATTCGCCAGTCGGAGCCCGGTGTGCTCGCGCTGAGCGGTGTGCTTGACTACAGCTCCGGACCGTTCTTGCGTGAGCAGGGCAAGGTGCTGATTGGCACTGCTCAGGGGCGGGATCTGGTGCTCGATTGCGCAGGGGTTGCGAAATCTACTAGCGTAGGGTTATCCCTACTGTTGGCCTATATGCGCGATGCAAAAGCGGTCAGCAAGCGTCTGAGGGTGCGAGGGATGCCTCAGGACATGTATCAGATCGCTCAGGTCTGCGGTCTTCTCGAGCTGATTCCGCTGGAAGATTGAAGGTGTAATCCATAGCCCCCTGTCTGCAGCCCCTGTGGTGGGGTTCGCAGGCAGGGGGCTTTTTTGTATGATGGCCCATCGAGTTTTCGAGGTGGGAAGCCAGTCGTTTCAAGGCCTGTTGCGCTGGTATTTCCTGTCGATTGGATTCACACGGAAAGGTTTGAGGTAAGCGATGCAACCCACTGAAGTGAAAAAATTCTTGGAAACCAGGCTGTCGAACGTTCAGGTCGAAGTGGAAGGCGAGGGTTGCAATTTTCAGCTGAATCTTATTGGCGACGAACTGGCGGCCATGAGCCCGGTTAAGCGCCAACAGTTGGTCTACTCCCACCTCAATGAGTGGATTGCCAATGGCAGCATCCATGCTGTCACTATGAAGTTTTTCAGCCGTGCTGCCTGGGCCGAACGAGCCTGAGCCGGCAACGAGAGAATATGGACAAACTGATCATTACCGGCGGAAAGCGCCTCGATGGCGAGATCCGCATCTCCGGGGCCAAGAACTCGGCCTTGCCGATTCTAGCTGCGACCCTTCTCGCCGATACTCCCGTTACCGTCTGCAACCTGCCGCATCTGCATGACATCACCACCATGATCGAGCTGTTCGGGCGTATGGGCGTACAGCCGGTGATCGACGAAAAGCTCAGTGTCGAAGTAGATGCCAGCAGCATCAGAACCCTGGTCGCACCCTATGAGCTGGTCAGGACCATGCGGGCATCGATCCTGGTTCTCGGTCCTATGGTCGCCCGGTTCGGCGAGGCCGAAGTGGCCTTGCCTGGTGGTTGTGCCATCGGCTCGCGACCGGTCGACCTGCACATTCGAGGTCTCGAGGCCCTGGGGGCCCAGATCGAGGTGGACGGGGGCTACATCAAAGCCAAGGCTCCGGCTGGTGGTTTGCGTGGCGGGCATTTCTTCTTCGATATCGTCAGCGTGACCGGTACCGAGAACATCATGATGGCTGCGGCCCTGGCCAACGGCCGTACCGTTCTGGAGAACGCTGCGCGCGAGCCGGAAGTCGTCGACTTGGCCAACTTCCTCAATGCCATGGGCGCTCAGGTCAAAGGAGCTGGTACCGATACCATCGTCATCGAGGGTGTCAAGCGCCTGGGGGGAGGGCGTTACAGCGTGATGCCGGATCGGATCGAGACCGGAAGCTATCTGGTGGCTGCGGCTGCGACCCGCGGTAGGGTCAAGCTCAAGGATACCGATCCGACCATCCTCGAGGCGGTGCTGCTCAAGCTGGAAGAAGCAGGCGCCCATATCGACACCGGCAACAACTGGATCGAACTGGATATGAAGGGGAATCGGCCGAAGGCCGTCAACGTGCGTACCGCACCGTACCCGGCATTTCCTACCGATATGCAGGCGCAATTCATTGCCATGAATGTGATCGCCGAGGGTACTGGCACGGTTATCGAAACCGTGTTCGAGAATCGATTCATGCATGTTCATGAGATGAACCGCATGGGGGCGCGCATCGTGGTTGAGGGTAATACCGCTATCGTCACTGGCGTGCCGCAATTGAAGGGGGCTCCGGTGATGGCCACTGATCTGCGTGCCTCCGCCAGTCTGGTGATCGCCGCATTGGTGGCAGAGGGCGATACCCTGATCGATCGCATTTACCATATAGACCGCGGCTACGAGTGTATCGAAGAAAAGCTGCAGCTACTTGGCGCCAAGATCCGTCGTGTCCCGGGCTAGGTATGAGGCTTGTGGGAGCTGGTATTCTTCCAGCGGCCCCTTTCGCCCAGCCTACCTGGTCTGACCTGCGCTGTTCTGAAGGATTTTTAATGCTCACCATTGCCCTGTCCAAAGGCCGGATTCTCGACGATACCCTGCCTCTGCTCGCCGAAGCCGGTATCGTCCCTACCGAAAACCCGGACAAGAGCCGTAAGCTGATCATCCCCACTACCCAAGAGGACGTCCGTCTGCTGATCGTCCGCGCAACGGACGTCCCTACCTACGTCGAGCACGGTGCTGCCGATCTCGGCGTAGCGGGCAAGGATGTGCTGATGGAATACGGTGGCGAGGGGTTGTATGAGCCGCTGGATCTGCAGATCGCTCGCTGCAAGCTGATGACCGCCGGCAAAGTCGGTGCCGCGGAGCCCAAGGGGCGTCTGCGGGTAGCAACCAAGTTCGTCAACCTGGCCAAACGCTACTATGCCGAGCAGGGCCGGCAGGTCGAAGTGATCAAGCTGTATGGCTCGATGGAGCTGGCGCCTCTGGTCGGCCTGGCCGACAAGATCATCGATGTGGTCGACACTGGCAATACCCTGCGCGCCAATGGCTTGGAGCCTCAGGATTTGATCGCCACCATCAGCTCGCGGCTGGTGGTGAACAAGGCTTCGATGAAAATGCAGCATGCACGCATCCAGGCACTGATCGATACCCTGCGCGAAGCCGTCGAATCCCGACACCGGAAGTAATAGTCCCGCCTATACGCCTATCCGTGTCATAGTCAGAAATCTCGGGTGCCCGCGCGGAAGGCTTGCTAGTCTAGCGGCGCCTGAGCATCAGCCAATCACGAGGCCCATTATGACCGCACCCATCGCCATTCGCCGACTCAACGCTGCCGATGCGGATTTCTCCCGCCATCTGGACCACCTGCTGAGCTGGGAGAGCGTGTCGGACGACGCGGTCAACCAGCGGGTGCTGGAGATCATTCAGGCTGTGCGCAGCCGGGGTGATGAGGCCTTGGTGGAGTATACCCAGCGCTTCGATGGCTTGGAGGCCTCCTCCATGGCCGACCTGATTCTGCCGCGTGAGCGCCTGGAGCAGGCCCTCACGCGCATCACCCCGGCTCAGTGTGAAGCGCTGGAAAACGCCGCACAGCGAGTGCGCAGCTACCACGAGAAGCAGAAGCAGGACTCATGGACCTACACCGAGCCTGACGGTACCGTGCTCGGTCAGCAGGTCACTCCGTTGGATCGGGCCGGCCTTTATGTTCCGGGCGGCAAGGCCTCGTATCCCTCGTCCGTGCTGATGAATGCAATTCCGGCCAAGGTTGCCGGAGTGGCTGAGGTGGTGATGGTGGTGCCGACTCCGCGCGGTGAGGTTAATGAGCTGGTGCTCGCCGCGGCTGCCATCGCCGGGGTTGACCGGGTCTTCACCATCGGTGGTGCCCAAGCTGTGGCCGCGTTGGCCTATGGCACCGAGAGCGTGCCTCAGGTGGACAAGATTGTCGGTCCCGGCAACATTTACGTGGCCACCGCCAAGCGTCACGTTTTCGGCCAGGTAGGCATCGACATGATCGCCGGTCCTTCAGAGATTCTGGTGGTTTGCGACGGCCAGACCGATCCGGACTGGATCGCCATGGACCTGTTCTCCCAAGCCGAGCACGACGAAGACGCCCAATCGATCCTGGTCAGCCCGGATGGAGTTTTCCTCGATCGAGTGGCCGAAAGCATCGCCCGTCTGCTGCCCACCATGGATCGGAGCGAGATCATTCGTACCTCCATCGAGGGCCGCGGTGCTCTGATCCAGGTCGCCGATATGCAGCAAGCCATGGCAGTGGCCAACCGCATCGCTCCGGAGCACCTGGAGCTTTCCGTGGCGGATCCGCAGCAATGGTTGCCGCAGATCCGCCATGCCGGCGCCATCTTCATGGGGCGCTATACCGCCGAGGCCCTGGGCGACTACTGCGCCGGTCCCAACCATGTATTGCCGACTTCTGGCACTGCGCGCTTCTCTTCTCCGCTGGGCGTCTACGACTTCCAGAAGCGTTCGTCGATCATTTTCTGCTCGGCGACCGGCGCTTCCAAGCTGGGCAAGACCGCCTCGGTACTGGCTCGCGGGGAGTCGCTGACCGCCCATGCCCGCAGCGCCGAGTACCGCATCAAGGACTAAACCCTGGCCCGCCGGGGTGAGCGAATGTTCGCCCCGGATCAAGACATTCGAGGAGAGAAGGGCGTGAGCAAATTCTGGAGCCCTTTCGTCAAGAACCTGGTGCCCTACGTGCCGGGCGAGCAGCCGAAACTGAGCCGGCTGGTCAAGCTGAACACCAACGAGAATCCCTACGGCCCATCGCCCCGGGCTATCGCGGCCATGCAGGCCGAGCTGAACGACAACCTCCGTCTCTACCCGGATCCCAACAGCGAAATCCTCAAGCAGGCTATCGCCGGCTACTACGGGGTAAGGCCGGAGCAGGTCTTTGTCGGCAACGGCTCCGACGAAGTGCTGGCGCATATCTTCCACGGCTTGTTCCAGCATGGCGTGCCGTTACTGTTCCCGGACGTGACCTACAGCTTCTACCCGGTCTACTGCGGTCTGTACGGTATCCCCTTCGAGACGGTTCCGCTGAACGAGCAGTTCCAGATCCGTGTCGAGGACTATGCCCGTCCGAACGGCGGAATCATCTTCCCCAACCCCAACGCGCCGACCGGTCGACTACTGCCGCTCGCGGCCATCGAGCAGTTGCTCCAGGGCAGCCCTGATTCGGTAGTGGTGGTGGACGAGGCTTACGTGGACTTCGGCGGCGAGACGGCTATCGGCTTGGTCGATCGTTACCCGAACCTGCTGGTAACCCAGACCCTGTCGAAGTCGCGTTCCCTCGCGGGGCTGCGGGTTGGCCTCGCTGTCGGTCACAAGGATCTGATCGAGGCGCTGGAGCGGATCAAGAACAGCTTCAACTCCTACCCGCTGGATCGCATGGCCATCGCCGGAGCTGCGGCGGCCTTTGAGGATCGAGCCTATTTCGAGCGGACTTGCCGGCAGGTCATCGCCAGTCGCGGGTGGGTGGTCGCCGAGCTGCAGCGGTTGGGCTTCGAGGTGTTGCCCTCGGCCGCCAACTTCGTCTTCGCCCGCCATCCGCAGCGCGATGCCGAAGAGCTGGCGACCGGCCTGCGTGCGCAGGGGGTGATCGTTCGCCACTTCAAGCAGGAACGCATCCGCCAATTCCTGCGCATCACCATCGGTACCCCGGAGCAGAACCAGGCGCTTATCGAGGTCCTGTCGACCCTCTGCTGATCGCTTGCCCGATGATTCGGCGGCCCGCACTCAGTGGGCCGTTTTTCTATGGAGCTGCGTGATCGCTTTTAGGGCTGGGTCGTTTCCGGTGGCGTGCGCAAACCGATTTCGGCGGTCAGGGTCATGGGCTTGCCGTTGCGCAGGATTTCGATGCCGATTTTCTGGCCCGGCTGGGTCTGCGCTACCTTGTTCATCGAATGGCGCCCGTCGGTCGCCGGCTCGCCATCGATGCTGATGATCAGATCCCCGGGTTGCAGCCCGGCTTTCTGCGCGGGGCCGTCCCGGTAGATGCCGGCGACGACGATGCCTGGGCGTCCGTCGAGACCGAAGGACTCCGCCAGCTCCGCGGTCAGCGGTTGGACTTCGATGCCCAGCCAGCCGCGGACGACTTGGCCGTGCTGGATGATTTCCTGCATGACATCCATTGCCAGCTTCACCGGGATGGCGAAGCCGATCCCCTGCGAGCCGCCGGATTTGGAGAAAATCGCGGTGTTGATGCCGATTAGATTACCGTCGGCGTCGACCAGCGCTCCTCCGGAATTGCCGGGGTTGATGGCGGCGTCGGTCTGGATGAAGTCCTCGTAGGTGTTCAGTCCCAGCTGGTTGCGGCCGGTGGCGCTGATGATGCCCATGGTCACTGTCTGACCGACGCCGAACGGGTTGCCGATCGCGAGGGCCACGTCGCCGATACGGATATTGTCGGAGCGGCCGATATGCATGACCGGCAGGCCCGTCAGGTCGATCTTGAGTACCGCCAGGTCGGTTTCAGAATCGCTGCCGACCACGCGGGCGATGGTTTCCCGGCCATCCCGGAGGGCGACGATGATCTGGTCGGCTCCGGCCGTTACATGGTTGTTGGTCAGCAGGTAACCATCGGAGCTCATGATCACGGCCGAGCCGAGGCTGGACTCCAGGCGTCGCTGGTTGGGCAGGGAATTGCCGAGGAACTGGCGCAGCATCGGATCGTCGAGCATCTGAGTGGCAGGTTTCTCGACGATCTTGGTCGTATAGAGATTGACCACCGCCGGTGCGGCACTGCTGACGGCGTTCGCGTAGGAGGAGGGGCCGGATTGGGACAGCAGGGAGCGGGAAACGCCCGAGTCGTGCCCGCTCTGCGGCGGCAGGCCTACCCATTGCGGGTAGCGCTGGATGATCAGAAGTGCGAGCAATACTCCCACCAGCATGGGCCATCCGAGAAAACGCAGAGCCTTGAGCATGGCGCGGAAATCCTTGGGGTTGCGTGTGCCGAAGGGGGGAGCTTAAGGTGCGCCATTATACGAGGGAGTCGTCCCCAGGCTAGCGGCTCGCATTTGTTTCTTGGAGGCTCAATGTCTATTGCCTTATCTGTCCTGGTCGAGGAGGCAAGCCGATACCTGGCTGTCTCAGGGATGCCAGATTATTGTCCGAACGGCCTTCAGGTCGAAGGGCGTGCCGAAGTTAGGCAGATCGTCAGTGGCGTGACTGCCAGCCAGGCGCTGCTGGATGCGGCGGTCGAGGTCGGGGCCGATCTGGTGCTGGTACACCATGGGTATTTCTGGAAGAGCGAGAATCCCTGCGTGGTCGGCAGCAAGCAGCGCCGCCTGAAGACGCTGCTCACCCATGAGATGAGTCTGCTGGCCTATCATCTGCCGTTGGATGTGCATCCCGAGGTAGGTAACAACGTGCAGTTGGCCCGGCGTCTGGGCGTGCTGGTGGAGGGCCCGCTGGAGCCGGGCAATCCACGCTCGGTGGGACTGGTCGGCAGCCTGCCCGAGCCCATGGAGCCGCTGGATTTCGCCCGCAGGGTGGCTCATGTGCTGCAGCGCGAACCGCTGTTGATCGAAGCAGCACGGCCGATCCGCCGTCTGGCCTGGTGTACTGGTGCGGCACAGGGCTACATCGAGCAGGCTATCGCCGCGGGTGTCGATGCCTACCTGACCGGAGAGGTCTCCGAGTCGACCGTCCATAGCGCGCGGGAGAACGGCATCAGCTTTCTCGCTGCAGGCCATCACGCCACCGAGCGCTATGGCGTGCAGGCGTTGGGCGACTACCTTGCCTCCCGTTTCTCGATCGAGCATCGATTCATCGATTGCCCCAATCCCGTGTGAGCCTGACCTTCGGCTATATCGCTAGACTGTTTCAATCTAAGTATCTCGGTTCTTAGAATAAAGGTCTGTGCTAGAGTGCACGCACGTCCACGGCCCCGTTGGCCGTCCTCTGCAAGAAAAACCGTGAGTAGCCATGGTCGACAAACTGACGCATCTGAAGCAGCTGGAGGCGGAGAGCATCCACATCATCCGTGAGGTGGCCGCCGAATTCGACAACCCGGTGATGCTGTATTCCATCGGCAAGGACTCTGCCGTAATGCTGCATCTGGCCCGCAAGGCCTTCTTCCCCGGCAAGCTGCCGTTCCCGGTGATGCATGTCGATACCCGGTGGAAATTCCAAGAGATGTACAAGTTCCGCGACAAAATGGTCGCGGAGATGGGGCTGGACCTGATCACGCACGTCAATCCTGATGGCGTGGCGCAGGGTATCAATCCCTTCACTCACGGTAGTGCCAAGCACACCGACATCATGAAGACCGAAGGACTCAAGCAAGCGCTTGACAAGTTCGGCTTCGACGCCGCCTTCGGTGGCGCCCGTCGCGACGAGGAAAAGTCCCGAGCCAAGGAGCGCGTTTATTCGTTCCGCGATAGCAAGCACCGCTGGGACCCGAAGAATCAGCGCCCCGAGCTGTGGAACGTCTACAACGGCAAGGTGAAGAAGGGCGAGTCGATTCGTGTGTTCCCGCTGTCCAATTGGACCGAGCTGGATATCTGGCAATACATCTACCTGGAACAGATTCCCATCGTGCCGCTGTACTTCGCCGCCGAGCGCGACGTGATCGAGAAGAACGGCACCTTCATCATGATCGACGACGAGCGCATCCTGGAGCACCTGACCGACGAGGAGAAGGCGCGCATCCAGAAGAAGATGGTGCGCTTCCGTACCCTGGGCTGCTATCCCCTGACCGGCGCGGTGGAGTCCACCGCCACCACCTTGCCGGAAATCATCCAGGAAATGCTCCTGACCAAGACCTCAGAACGTCAGGGCCGGGTCATCGACCACGACCAGGCCGGTTCGATGGAAGAAAAGAAACGTCAGGGCTACTTCTAAGGTTTCCGCATCATGTCGCATCAATCCGAACTGATCAGCGAGGACATCCTCGCCTACCTGGCCCAGCACGAACGCAAGGAACTGCTGCGCTTCCTCACCTGCGGCAACGTCGACGACGGCAAGAGCACCCTCATCGGCCGCCTGCTGCACGACTCCAAGATGATCTACGAGGATCATCTGGAGGCCATCACCCGCGATTCGAAGAAAGTCGGCACCACTGGTGACGAGGTTGATCTGGCGCTGCTGGTCGACGGCTTGCAGGCCGAGCGCGAGCAGGGCATCACCATCGATGTGGCTTACCGCTACTTCAGCACGGCCAAGCGCAAGTTCATCATCGCCGATACCCCCGGCCATGAGCAGTACACCCGTAACATGGCCACCGGTGCCTCCACCTGCGACCTGGCGATCATCCTGATCGATGCCCGTCACGGTGTGCAGACCCAGACCCGCCGGCACAGCTTCATCGCCTCCCTACTAGGCATCAAGCACATCGTGGTTGCGGTCAACAAGATGGACCTGATGGGCTTCGACGAAGCCGTCTTCGAGCGAATCAAGGCCGACTATCTGCAGTTCATCGAGCGCATCGCTCTCAAGCCAAACACGCTGCACTTTGTGCCGATGTCTGCTCTGAAGGGCGACAACGTGGTCAACCGCAGTGAGCGTGCACCCTGGTACGAGGGCCCGTCGCTGATGGAGATCCTCGAGACCGTGGAGATTGCCGCCGACCGCAACCTGACCGACATGCGCTTCCCAGTGCAGTACGTCAACCGGCCGAACCTGAACTTCCGTGGTTTTGCCGGCACCCTGGCCAGCGGCATCGTGCACAAGGGAGATGAGGTCGCCGTGCTGCCGTCGGGCAAGACCAGTCGAGTGCGCTCCATCGTCACCTTCGATGGCGAGCTGGAGCAGGCGATTCCCGGTCAGGCGATCACCTTGACCCTGGAAGACGAGATCGACGTGTCCCGCGGCGACATGCTGGTGCATGCCGACAATCGTCCGCAGGTCACCGACAGCTTCGATGCCATGCTAGTGTGGATGGCCGAAGAGCCCATGCTGCCTAGCAAGAAGTACGACATCAAGCGCGCCACCAGTTACGTGCCGGGTTCGATCCCGGGCATCCGCCACAAGGTGGACGTGAATACTCTGGAAGAAACGCCGGCCAACGAGCTGAAGCTGAACGAGATCGCCCGGGTGCAGGTCAGTCTGGATGCTCCCATCGCTCTCGACGGCTATGAGTACAACCGCACTACCGGTGCCTTCATCGTCATTGACCGGCTGACCAACGGCACCGTTGGCGCCGGCATGATCATCGCCTCGCCGACCCAAGGAAGCGCCGGCAGCCATCATGGTGTCCTGGCTCACGTCTCTGCTGAAGAGCGCACTGCTCGCTTTGGCCAGCAGCCGGCCACCGTGCTATTCACCGGCCTGTCCGGGGCGGGCAAGAGCACCCTGGCCTATGCTGTGGAGCGAAAACTGTTCGACATGGGCCGCGCCGTATACGTGCTCGATGGGCAGAACCTGCGCCATGATCTGAACAAGGGGCTGGCGCAGGATCGCGCCGGGCGTGCTGAGAACTGGCTGCGCGCCGCCCAGGTGGCCCGGCAGTTCAACGAGGCCGGCCTGATCACGCTGGCCGCCTTCGTCGCCCCTGATACCGTAGGGCGCGAGGATGCCCGCGCGCTGATCGGGGCCGAACGCCTGATCACCGTCTACGTCCAGGCTTCTCCTCTGGTTTGCCGGGAGCGCGATCCGCAGGGGCTGTATGCGGCGGCTGGCGACAATATTCCCGGTGAGTCCTTCCCCTACGACGTGCCGCTGGAGGCCGATCTGGTGATCGATACCCAGCACCACTCGGTGGAAGAGGGCGTGAAACAGGTTCTCGATCTGCTGCGTAGCCGCGGCACCCTTTAATTAAGGCCGTCAGCGTCATGAACGAAGCCCTCACAGCATGCTGTGAGGGCTTCGTCGTTTGCGGACACGGCTGGCTACTGCGCCGATCCGCTCGGCTCTCGTCCTGCTTCTGCTGAGCGATGATCGATCCTCGGGCACTGTCGGATGCGTTAGGCCCGCATCCGCATCCATGATACGGCCAGAGTTGCTGGCCAGCAGCTCCAGATCGACCGGCTGCTCATTGCCCTGAAAATTCAGCAGAACGAGCAAGCGTCTATCCTGCTTGCCTCGTAGATGAACGATTACACCGAATGGAATGCAGACGTTGTGATAGCGACCAATGCAGAGCGCATGCTCCCGGTGACGAGGAGGCGCTCATGGTGCGGCATCAGTAGGGAGTCGCCTCCGGCCCGTTAGTCACAGGCCTTACCCGGCAGAAGCGTGGCCTGACAGGCTCTGCGACTGAGGGGCCGGAAACGTTGATGTGCGCGGGATGAAGAAGGATCCCGCAGCCCATACCTCACAGGGGAGGGCGGGATCAGTATTTGCCTTTCAGACCGAAGTTCTCGTCCAGGGTACCTGGAGCATCGGTTGTCTTGGGCGCATAGTCCTTCGGCGCCTCGGTGCTGACGGGTTTGGATAGACGTTCGCGGCTGGGGCTTTCATCGGTCTGCAGCGCAGCGAGCAGGCGCTGGCGTGTCAACTCGTCGAGAGCGAGGCGGTCTGCACCCTCGGAAAAATGCTGCTGGATTTCCTGATAGCTTTGGGTGAGCTTCTTCACCAGGTTGGCGGTGGTGTTGAAATGGGTAACTACCTCGTTCTGGTAGGCATCGAAGCGCTCCTGCAGGTCGTCCAACTGACGTTGAGTCCGGGTGGGCGCTGCGTTGGGCAGCAGGCGGGCGGCCACGAAACCGATCGCAATGCCAGCGATCAGGGTCAGGGCCGGTAACAACCAGGCGGTAAGCGTCTGTTCCACAATCCTTCCTCTATAAGCGTCTTTGCTTTACGTTAGCGGCTTCAGCTTGTCCTGTATATCTTGACGAATCTCGCGATCCGTGCAGGCAGGCCTTGCGTGAGTCCGGCAGCCATCAGCCACCAAGCGGGAAAGCATCGCTTCTCCCGGCGTCTTTATTGGCGCCGCTCTGGGGCTGTTTCGCCGAACGGCATGCTGAGGTGCCGTTCGAGCATAACCAATACGCGCCGATCCCGGCAGGGGTCATGGAGTTCGAAATTTGTTGGTCCGAGAAGAATCCCTACTCCTCGATGGGCCCTGCGGTCCGCTTGAGGCGCTCTACCTCGATGTGCCTGAGGCCAGCGGCCTGGCCCTCATCTGTCATCCCAACCCGGTGAAGGGCGGGACCATGATGAACAAGGTAGTCTCAACCTTGCAGCGTACTGCACGAGATGCGGGCTATTGCACTCTGCGTTTCAACTATCGTGGTGTAGGGGCCAGTGGCGGTGCTCATGACATGGGTGATGGTGAAGTGGATGACGCCGAGGTCGCGGTTCGCTGGTTGCGCGAGCGGCATCCGGAGTTGCCGCTCAATCTGTTCGGTTTTTCCTTTGGCGGCTTTGTGGTGGCTACCCTGGGTGGACGTCTGGAGACCGAGGGGCTGGTACCGGAGCGGATCTTCATGGTCGCCCCCGCCGTGATGCGACTGGATGAGAAGGCTCCCCTGCCGCAATTGGGGCGACTGGTTGTGATCCAGCCCGAGCAGGACGAAGTGGTCAATCCCGAGTTGGTTTATCGGTGGTCGGCCGAGTTGCAGCGTCCCCATGAGCTACTGAAAGTGGCAGAATGCGGCCACTTCTTCCACGGCAAGCTGGTCGAGTTGAAGGACTTGGTCGCTGCTCGCCTTTGATTATTGATAAGCGAATGTCATGACCACTCGTATTCTTACCGGTATCACCACTACCGGCACCCCTCATCTGGGGAATTACGCTGGTGCCATCCGTCCGGCCATCGTCGCCAGTCGCGATGCCCAGGTGGACTCTTTCTATTTTCTTGCCGACTACCATGCGCTGATCAAGTGCGATGACCCGCTGCGCATTCAGCGCTCGAGGCTGGAGATTGCGGCAACATGGTTGGCCTGCGGCCTGGATACGGACAAGGCGACTTTCTACCGTCAGTCTGATATTCCCGAAATTCCTGAGCTTACTTGGCTGCTGACCTGCGTAACGGGGAAGGGCCTGCTCAATCGCGCTCACGCCTACAAGGCTTCGGTGGACAAGAACCTGGAGGGCGGCGAGGACCCGGATGCAGGCGTGACTATGGGGCTGTTTAGTTACCCGGTACTGATGGCAGCGGACATTTTGATGTTCAACGCGCACAAGGTGCCGGTCGGCCGCGACCAAATCCAGCATGTGGAAATGGCTCGAGATATCGCACAGCGTTTCAATCATCTGTTCGGTCAGGGCAAGGAGCTCTTCACCCTGCCGGAGGCGGTGATCGAGGAGGAGGTCGCCACTTTGCCGGGGCTCGACGGGCGCAAGATGTCCAAGAGCTACGACAATACCATTCCGCTGTTCGGTAGTGCCAAGCAGCTGAAGGACGCCATTGCCCGCATCGTCACCGACTCGCGCGAACCAGGCGAGCCGAAGGACCCTGACAGCTCGCACCTGTATACCCTTTATCAGGCTTTCGCGACGTCTGAGCAGCTCGCTGAGTTCCGCGCCGATCTGCTGGCCGGTTTGGCATGGGGCGAAGCCAAACATTGCCTGTTTCAGTTACTCGACAACGAACTGGGCGAAGCTCGTGAACGCTACCAAGCGCTAATAGTCAGGCCGAACGATCTGGAAGACATTCTCCTGGCTGGTGCGGGCAAGGCGCGCCGGATTGCCACCCCATTCCTCGGTGAGTTACGCGAGGCTGTGGGATTGCGGTCATTCCGCAGTGCTGCTCTGGTTCAGTCCGCCAGTAGCAAGAAGAAGACGGCGAAGGCTGCGCGCTTCGTCAGTTTTCGTGAGCCTGACGGGCGTTTCCGTTTCCGCTTTCTGGCAGCTGACGGCGAGGAGTTGCTGCTGTCGCGGCCATTCGACGATCCCAAGTCTGTGGGGCAAATCAGTCAGCGGCTGATTGCTCGGGGAGCCGATGCACTCGAATTGCGCGATGACGAAAGTAGCCAGTTTACTCTCTGGGTGGATGGCGAATGTCTGGCCGACAGTCCGATCTACGCCGATCCGGATGCCTTGGATGCAGCCATGCTGCGCCTGCGTGAAGCTATCGCCGGGCTTGCAGGCTGAATGAGGTGACCGTTGCCAGGGCAAGGCTTTCCTTTCCGGCAACGGTCCTGAACCTTTTGAACTCTTGAAGAGGGCGGTCGTTTTGAATGATCTGAGTAAATTGCCAAGCGTCGAGGGCGCCGCTAAAGTGGCGGCCCCGCGTATTTACCCCGACTCTGCCATGACCCCTCTCGAGCGCTATCAGGCCGACCTGAAACGTCCGGACTTCTTTCACGACCCCGCCCAAGAAAATGCTGTGCGTCATTTGCAGCGACTTTATGACGATCTGGTTGCTGCCGAACATCAGATCAAGCTGGCCGGACTGTTCGGTCGGTTGCTGGGCAAGAAGCGTCAGGGACCAATCAAAGGCCTGTACTTCTGGGGCGGTGTGGGACGTGGCAAGACCTACCTGGTCGATACCTTCTACGACGCTTTGCCGTTCAAGGAAAAGATGCGTACCCACTTCCATCGCTTCATGAAGCGGGTGCATGAAGAGCTGCAGACTCTCGAGGGCGAGAAGAATCCTCTGACCATCATCGCCAAGCGCTTCGCCAAGGAAGCCCGGGTCATCTGTTTCGACGAGTTCTTCGTTTCCGACATCACCGATGCGATGATTCTCGCGACCTTGCTTGAGGAGTTGTTCAAGAATGGGGTGACCCTCGTAGCGACCTCCAACATCGTCCCGGACGGTCTCTACAAGGATGGCTTGCAGCGTGCACGTTTTCTCCCGGCGATCAAGTTGCTCAAAGAGAACACCGAGATCGTCAACGTCGACAGCGGTATCGATTACCGCCTGCGCGCCTTGGAGCAGGCAGAGCTGTATCACTGCCCGCTCAGTGCCGAGGCAGAAAGAAGCATGGAGGAGAGCTTCCGCAGCCTGCTGACGGAAAACTGCGTGGTGAAGGAAAACGAAGTTCTGATGATCGAGAATCGTGAGATTCGCGCACGGAAGGTTGCCAACGATGTGGCTTGGTTCGAGTTCAGGGAATTATGCGACGGTCCTCGCAGTCAGAACGACTATATCGACTTGGCGAAAATCTTCGATGCCGTTCTGATATCCGGCGTCGAGCAGATGAATGTCTCTACGGATGACATCGCTCGGCGCTTTATAAATCTGGTCGATGAGTTTTATGATCGCAATGTCAAACTAATCCTTTCGGCCGAGGTTGAGCTCAAGGATCTTTATGCTGGCGGGCGGCTGGAGTTCGAATTCCAGCGGACCCTCAGTCGTCTGTTGGAGATGCAGTCTCACGAGTACCTCACTCGCCCGCACAAACCGTAAGTGCCGATAAGGTCAAGGTCACCGGAGGGCGAGTCTAGGTAGCTTTCTGTTGATCAACTTTGGATACACAAGGAGGGCCGAACGGTATGGTAGCTCCGTACCACGTTAATGGTTCGCCTTTCGGTGATTGGGATGGAACCCCGGCAGGCGCTCGCTTGCTACAGCGGGAGTTGGCCAAGCAGGTATCGCTGATCGACGACTTTCCGCCCTTGCGAACGATCGCTGGCGTCGATGTCGGTTTTGAGGAGGGTGGTGCCGTTACTCGTGCCGCGGCTGTGCTGCTTGATGCCGAGACCTTGCAGCCCATCGCTGAGCACTTGGTAAGGGTTCCTACCTCCATGCCCTATATCCCAGGGCTTCTGTCTTTTCGCGAACTGCCAGCCGTATTGCAGGCGTTGTCCGGGCTTCCTCATGCTCCGGACCTGGTGTTCTGCGACGGGCAGGGGATTGCTCATCCTCGTCGGCTCGGTATTGCTGCGCATCTCGGGGTGGTCAGCGGTCTGCCCACCATCGGCGTAGCGAAAAAAATTCTAGTCGGGACTCACGAAGAGTTGGGCACTTCGCGAGGAGATCAGGTCGATCTTGTATATCAGGGTGAGGTGCTGGGGACGGTACTGCGTAGCAAGGACGGGGTCCGGCCTTTGATTGTTTCTCCGGGGCATCGTGTCAGTCTGGCTAGTGCCCCACTTCTGGTCATGACCTGTGTTACCCGCTATCGCCTGCCTGAGCCTACGCGGCTGGCTGATCGCTTGGCCTCCCGTCGTGCCGCTGGAAGGTAGCTGTTCTGACCCAGAGTCCCTGGAGTCCTGTCGGGCGCGCGGGGGTATTGCCTAGGTTGCTATTTTTTCTGTGATCGGTATGATCTACCGGCTTTCTCAGCAGGGATGCCTAGCCTGTTGGGAATTAGGTAGGGGATGCCTAGCCTACCGACCCCGCCGTAGCGGACGCGCTGACCCGAGCCCCCGATAGCGTCTGTTTCCGGCCGCCTTGACCTTGTCAAGGTAAGCACTAATCAGTAAGATCCGCCGTCTTAATTTTCAGGGCGGCCCCTGAGGCTATAACGAATGAAAACTTTTACTGCGAAACCGGAAACCGTTAAGCGCGACTGGTACGTCGTCGACGCTGCCGGCCAGACCCTGGGTCGTCTGGCTACTGAAATCGCCAGCCGCCTGCGTGGCAAGCACAAGCCTGAGTACACTCCGCACGTAGATACCGGCGACTACATCGTTGTTATCAATGCCGAGCAAGTGCGTGTCACTGGCGCCAAGTCTAGTGACAAGATGTACTACTCCCACTCCGGTTTCCCGGGCGGCATCAAGTCGATCAACTTCGAAAAGCTGATCGCCAGGGCTCCTGAGCGTGTGATCGAGACTGCGGTTAAGGGCATGCTGCCGAAAAACCCGCTGGGTCGCGACATGTATCGCAAGCTGAAAGTGTACAAGGGTTCCGTTCACCCGCACACTGCTCAGCAGCCTCAAGAACTGAAGATTTAACGGGATAGCTCATCATGTCGGCGACTCAAAACTACGGCACTGGCCGTCGTAAGACTGCTACCGCTCGCGTCTTCCTGCGTCCGGGTACTGGCAAGATCTCCATCAACAACCGCAATCTGGACCAGTTCTTCGGTCGCGAGACCGCGCGCATGGTCGTGCGTCAGCCGCTCGAGTTGACTGAGACTGTCGAAAAATTCGACGTGTATGTCACTGTGATCGGTGGTGGTGTCAGTGGTCAGGCTGGCGCCATCCGTCATGGCATTACTCGTGCCCTGATCGAGTACGACGAGTCTTTCCGCAGCCCGCTGCGCAAAGCCGGATTCGTGACTCGCGATGCACGTGAAGTCGAGCGTAAGAAGGTCGGCTTGCGTAAGGCGCGTAAGCGTCCGCAATACTCCAAGCGTTAATTCGACGACGCTGCAAGAAAACGCCCGTTATCCCCTTGGGATTCGGGCGTTTTTTTATGTCTGGTGTCTGGGATTGTCAGGGCTTGGTCAATGCTTCATTTCCTGCGAGGCGGAGAATAATCCGGATTTGTATCCAGGTATTACCTTGTCAGGTGGGGGCCTTTTCTTTAACATTTGGCGGATTTTTAGCGCGCCTTGATTTTTTTACTTAGTACAGGTCTGGGTAACAGGCCGCAAAGCTGATGGGAGACGACTGAATGAGCAATGACGGCGTGAATACAGGCCGGCGTCGCTTCCTGGTTGCAGCTACCTCCGTGGTAGGCGCAGCAGGGGCGGTGGGTGCCGCGGTCCCATTCGTGGGATCATGGTTCCCGAGCGCCAAGGCTAAGGCCGCAGGTGCACCGGTGAAAGTGAATGTCGGCAAGATCCAGCCGGGTCAGCAGATAGTGGCTGAATGGCGAGGGCAACCGGTCTTTATCGTTCGCCGTACCGAGGAAATCTTGGCCAACTTGGAAAAGGTGGCCTCCAGTGTTTCAGACCCGGAATCGAAAGCTTCGGTTCAGCCCGAATATGTTGATCGCAAGCTTCGTTCGATCAAACCGGAGATTCTGGTGCTGGTCGGTCTCTGCACCCATTTGGGTTGCTCTCCGTCCTTCCGCCCTGAGCTGGCTCCTGCTGATTTGGGGCCCGAGTGGGTTGGTGGCTATTTCTGCCCCTGCCACGGCTCCAAGTACGACCTGGCTGGCCGCGTGTACAAGGCGCAGCCTGCTCCCTTGAACCTGCCGGTTCCACCGCATTCATACGAATCTGACAATGTGATCGTTGTCGGTGTGGACCAGGAGAAGGCCTGATGAGCAAATTCATGGAATGGGTCGATGCACGCTTTCCCGCAACCGAAATGTGGGAAGGGCATCTCTCAAAATACTATGCTCCGAAGAACTTCAACTTTTGGTATTTCTTCGGTTCACTGGCTCTGCTAGTGCTGGTAAACCAGATCCTCACCGGTATCTGGCTGACCATGAGCTTCACCCCGTCCGCCGAGGAGGCTTTCGCTTCCGTCGAATACATCATGCGCGACGTGGAGTATGGCTGGATCATCCGTTACTTGCACTCCACCGGTGCTTCGGCATTCTTCATCGTCGTCTACCTGCACATGTTCCGTGGCCTGATCTATGGCTCCTACCAGAAGCCGCGTGAGCTCGTGTGGATCTTCGGCATGCTGATCTACCTGTGTCTGATGGCTGAAGCTTTCATGGGTTACCTGCTGCCCTGGGGGCAGATGTCCTACTGGGGCGCCCAGGTGATCATCTCGCTGTTCGGTGCCATTCCGGTGATCGGCGATGACCTGACTCAGTGGATCCGGGGTGACTTCCTGATCTCCGGTATCACCCTGAACCGCTTCTTCGCCCTGCATGTCATCGCGCTGCCGATCGTGATCCTCGGTCTGGTCGTGCTGCACATCCTGGCGCTGCACGAGGTTGGCTCCAACAACCCTGATGGAGTGGATATCAAGAAGAAGAAGGATGAAAACGGCAAGCCGTTGGATGGCATTCCGTTCCACCCTTACTACACCGTGAAGGATATCGTCGGGGTAGTGGTATTCCTCTTCGTATTCTGCTCTATCGTGTTCTTTTTCCCGGAGATGGGAGGGTATTTCCTCGAGAAGCCGAACTTCGAGATGGCGAACGCCTTCAAGACTCCTGCGCACATCGCTCCAGTTTGGTACTTTACTCCCTTCTACGCCATTCTCCGCGCGGTTCCGGACAAGTTGCTGGGTGTGGTCGCCATGGGTGCATCCATTGCCGCCCTGTTCGTTCTGCCATGGCTGGATCGTAGCCCGGTTCGTTCTATCCGATACAAGGGCTTGCTGAGCAAGCTGTGGATTGTGATCTTTGCGGTTTCCTTCCTCGTGCTTGGCTACTATGGCGCTCAGGCTCCTAGCCCGCTGGGTACCGTGCTGTCCCGTGTGTGCACCGTCCTGTATTTCGCCTTCTTCGTCCTGATGCCGTTCTACACCAGGATGGAAAAGACCAAACCGGTTCCGGAAAGGGTGACTGGCTGATGAAAAAGCAACTTGCTGCATTGATCTTCGCAATTCTGCCGGCCTTTTCCTTTGCCTCGGGGGGGGGCGAGCCGGCGTTGGAAAAGGTCGATATCGATCTGACCGACAAGGCAGCCATGCAGGATGGTCTGCGTACCTTCTCCAACTATTGCATGGGCTGTCACAGCGCCCAGTTTCAGCGTTACGAGCGCGTTGCCAAAGATCTCGGTATTCCGGAAGAAGTGATGATGAAGAATGTCGTCTTCACCGGTGCCAAGATCGGCGACCATATGAAAATCGGTATGAAGCCGCAAGACGCCAAGGTCTGGTTTGGCGCCGCTCCGCCTGATCTGACGCTGGTCGCTCGTGTCCGCGGAACCGATTGGCTGTATAGCTATCTGCGTAGTTTCTACGAGGACCCGACTCGGCCTCTGGGCGTCAACAACAAGGTGTTCCCGAACGTGGGTATGCCCAATGTGCTGGCAGGACTGCAGGGCCGCCAGGTCATCGGCTGCAAGCAGGTTCCTGTGGTTGAGCATGGTGAGAAGCAGTTCGACCCCCTCACCGGTACTCCGATCACTCACGAAGCCTGTGATCAGCTAGCAGTGCTGCCGAAGACCGGTTCGCTGAGCGAGGCTGAGTTCGACACGAAGGTCAAGAATCTGGTGACCTTCTTGGCTTACTCATCCAACCCGGTCAAGCTGGAGAGCCAGCGTATCGGTACCTATGTGCTGCTGTTCTTGGCTGTCTTCTTCGTGTTCGCGTATCTGCTCAAGCGCGAGTATTGGAAGGACGTGCATTAATCAGTAGGCTTAGTGCTGATCAAACACACGCGCCCTTCGGGGCGCGTGTGTTTTTTGTTTTCTGAATGAATAAGTTTAGCGAGGTGGGGCATGGGCGTAGCCAACCGGTTGATCTGCTATTCCGATCCGGTTGACCATTACTCCCACCGTGTGCGCATTGTGCTTGCAGAGAAGAGCGTCGCAGTAGAGATTCGGGATGTTGATCCGAGCTTGGGGCGTGCGAGGTTGGCCGAGCTGAATCCCTATGGCGTCTTGCCTACCTTGGTTGATCGCGATCTGCTTCTGTATGAGCCTGGCGTAATCATGGAGTACTTGGAGGAGCGTTATCCTCATCCCTCCTTGTTGCCTGCTTACCCGGTTGCCAGAGCCAATAGTCGGTTGTTGATGCATCGTATCCAGCATGATTGGTGCACATCGGTGGATCGGATTCTCGATCCGGAGACCGATACGAATATTCGTAGGCGGCTGCGAAATGAGCTGGGAGCCAGTTTGGCTTCCGTGTCCCCATTGTTTGCCGATAAGCCTTTTTTTCTGAGCGAAGAGCCGAGTTTGGTGGACTGCTGTCTGTTGCCGGTCCTGTGGCGGCTTCCGTTGCTTGGGGTCGAGTTGCCCCGGTCGGCAAAGCCGCTGCTCGAGTATATGGATCGCCAATTCTCTCGCCAGGCCTTTCAAGCCAGCCTGTCCGCTATCGAGCGGGACATGCGCTCTCATTGAAGGAGGTTCCAATGAACTCTAGTCGTCCTTATCTACTTCGAGCGCTTTACGAGTGGATTGTCGATAACGATTGCACTCCCCATTTGCTGGTCAATGCGGAGGCGCCGGATGTTCAGGTGCCGTCGGGGTATGCAAGTGATGGGCAGATCGTGCTCAATGTATCTCCCAACGCAGTGCGCCATCTGCAGATGAATAACCAGGCTGTTAGCTTCGAGGGGCGCTTTGGTGGTGTGGCGTTCAGTCTCTATATCCCTATCGAGGCTGTCATGGCGATCTATGCGCGAGAGAACGGCCAAGGCATGGTCTTCGAAATCGAGCCACCTGCGAAGAGTTCCGAGCTAGAGGATAATGGGCCCCCTACGGATGGCGAGCCGCCGAAGCCTGGCAGGCGCCCAAGCCTGAAGGTAGTCAAATAGGCAAATAAAAAGGCGATCCTTGGGATCGCCTTTTTATTTTCATGTCAGTCAATCGGTGTATTGGAACAGTTTGACTATTCGTTGTACACCGGAGACGCCTTGAACCAGATTGACGGCGCTATTGGCCTCCTGCCGGGTAATCAATCCCATTAGGTAGACAATGCCGTTCTCGGTCACCACCTTTATCTTGGAAGCAGGAACGCTGGTATCGGCCAGCATCTTGGTCTTGATCTTCGTAGTCAGCAAGCTGTCGTTGCTGCGTGCAAGCAGGGAGGTGGGTGTGAGAACCTGGAGCTCGTTGTGTACCTTGGTGACTCCCTGTACCGAACGAGCAGCTTTCTCGGCCAGTTGTTTCAGGTCGTTGCGAGGGGTCTGTCCCGCCAGTAGGGTCACTCCATTATAGGTGGTGACCACGACATGGGAGCTGTTGCTACCCAGGTCGGGATGGGCTTGGCGGATTTTCTCTGCGACATCGGGCTCGATGAACTGATCGTCTATCGAGTGGCCGATGCTGCGATTACTGCAGCCGCCCAACATCAGACTGGCAGTCAAGGTGGCAATAATGAGTGCCGAGCGTTTCATTCCTCACTCCCGAACAGATGATTATCAATCAAATCGCAGAGGCAATGAATGGCCAGCATGTGTACCTCTTGTATACGTGCAGTGGAGCTGCCGGGTACGCGGATTTCCACGTCTTCTGGAAGCAATAGGGATGCCATGCCGCCGCCATCTCGCCCGGTGAGCGCGATCACGACCATTTCTCGATCATGAGCCGCCTGTATGGCCTGAATAATGTTTGCGGAATTGCCGCTTGTGGAAATGGCCAGCAGGACATCCCCGGGTTGGCCCAGGGCTCGAATCTGCTTGGAGAATACCTCGTTGTAGCTGTAGTCATTGGCGATCGAGGTCAAGGTTGAACTATCGGTCGTCAACGCCATGGCTGGCAGGCTAGGGCGTTCCCGTTCGAAGCGATTGAGCAGTTCCGAAGAAAAGTGTTGGGCATCGCCGGCAGAGCCACCATTGCCGCAGGTGAGTATCTTGCCTTCGTTGAGCAGGGCATGAACCATGATCTCACTGGCTTGCGCGATATGGGGAGTGATGACTTCCATGGCCTGCTGTTTGGCTTCGATACTTGCCAGGAAAAGCTGGCGGATACGGGATTGCATGTCCATTGAAATAACCTTCAGTCGGATGTCCGCCCGGTCGTGCGGCAAGTGCTCGATGGCGGTAGCGGCGGACCGTCTAGGTTCGCTGGTTGGGCTTCGGGCGAGAGAGGGCTTTTGCAGCGTCAGCTATCAAAAGCGTTCTGGATCCAATTTAATGCGCCAGGGGAAAGCTCTCCGGCGTTGATGGCGACCACATCGAAGCGGCAGGGGTGACTGGCCCAGCGGGATTCCTTCTGTAAGAAGTACTGGGCGGTTTGGATGAGTTTTCCGCGCTTGCGCGAGTCGACGCTTTCCAAGGCCCCGCCCCAAGCGGCATGTCGCCGATAACGCACCTCGACGAATACTACTGTATCGCCATGAAGCATGACCAGATCGAGTTCGCCGCTCCGGCATAGCCAGTTCCGCGCCAGCAGGCGCATTCCCTGCGCCCGCAAATAGTGGAGTGCGAAAGCTTCGGCGTCGCGTCCGCTGCGTTGTCTGTCCATGTCAGAAACTGGAGGCGGGCAGGCGCTGGATCAGGCCGTCATGGAAGGTCGCCCAAGGTAGTTGTCGCTCAATGCGTTGGTTCGGGCTAAGGCGGAGGTTGCCCGAGTAGCCGTCGATCCGGGTTTCCGGCAATGCCTTGAGCTGGGAAAGGAGAGGAGCGAGCCGATAGGCATCCGCACCCATGGCGTAGAGGCGACCAAGACTGCTGCTAGCTTGCGGCCATTGTGCGCTGGCTTGTTGCGGCAGGTTGTCGCCAGAGTTCAGAAGCCATGGCGTCTCGCAGAACATAATGCCCTCCAAGTCGAGGTATTGGTTCTGATCCTGGTTGGGGTTGTACAGGTGGGAGGTCGCGTAGATCGGAACATCCCCGGCATATTGGAAGGCCAGGGTCGGCTTGATCTGCTGAGCCTGTTGTGGGGTGCTGGCCAGGAAAATGAAGTCTATATCCGGACGCCGAGCTGGCTGTGCCATTACTTGAGTGCCGGTCAGGCCTTGCAGGCGTTTGGCTCGAGCTTCGCTCTGGCGTAGTTGGAAAAGGTCGGCGATTTGTTGTGCCAATCGGGCGGGCTCGTCTATACGCTGAACGGCAATCAAGGTGCCTCCCATGGCTTTCCATTCTTGCTGGAAGGCTTGCATGACTCGGTCACCCCACTCACCAGGTGGCACCATGATGACGGCGCGGCGCATACCGTCGCTCCAGGCGCGATGGGCAGCCTCGCGGGCTTCGTCTTCGGCTGCCAGGCCGAACTGGAACAGCTGTGGTGGCGTTTCCTCGCCAGGGTTGCCGTAGTTCAGTGCCAGGGTGGTGATCGGCAGCTGTTCGCGGCCGCTGAGCTGTTTGACCAGTGGCTTCTCCAGGGGGCCGACCACCAGCTGTACGCCCGAGGCTTGAGCTTGGCGATAGAAGTCATCCAGGGAGGTCAGCTTGCTGCTGTCGTAAAGCTCGATGCTCGGTGGGTTCTGGCCGTCCTGACGAGCCTGGTAGTAGGCGGCGAGGAAGCCTTTGCGCAAGGCGTTGGCGACCGATGCGAGCTGGCCGTCTTCCGGGAGCAGCAGAGCGATCTTGCTCAACGGTTGGCTGGCCATGGCCTTGATTTTTTGTAGAGGCTCCGGCAGTCGTTGGGCTGCCGGATGTTCGGGGTGAGAGGCGATCCACTGGTCGATCGCTTCTTGCTGTTGTTGGGGCGTGCCTGCGCTCTTGGTGGCGAGCGCCAAGGCCTGCCAGCCGCCAAGGTCGGTATCGTCTGCGCCTTGTAGCTGATCGCTGGGCAGGGCATAGAGCAGGGCCCAGATCGCTTCGTGGTTGTCGGCGGCGGCCTGCTTGCTGAGCATGGGGGCGATGAAGACCCGCTCGCGGGCAGCTGCGATGAGTTGGCCGTCGGCTTCGAATGCGCGGGCACGGGTCAGTTGGGTGCGGACCTGCTGTTCGACGGGTAGCTCACCCAGATAGGACATGCTCGGATGTTTCAGGGCGTTGAGCGCTGCCTTGGCATTGTGGTGAGCGAGAGCGATCTGTGCGCTCAGAGTGCTGGCAAAAATCTGCTGGGCAGGTTGCAGTTTATCCAGGGGGACCTGCTCGAGGATGCGGGCAGCACGACCTAAGTCCTTTTGGGTATAGGCTTGGTCTGCGGCGGTCAGGCGCAGAAGAGCGGCTTTTTCAGGCTTGCTTTCACTGGCCTGCTGAAGCAGTTGTTCGATGCCGGACTTGGAAGGGGGGGGCAACTCTCCTACCTTGGATGAGGGCGAGCCGGCGCAGGCGGCCAGCAGACTGGCGAGGGCGAGGACGGGAAGGGGACGCAGGCAGGCGATCATTAAGGCGTTCCTGAGCTTGAGTTTGAGGCGAATTGTACCCAAGGCTCATCTGGGGTGCGATGCCGTGCTGGCTAAACGGGCTACAATGCGGGTTTTGATTATGGGGTCGCGCCGTGACTGCTCTTGCTGATCCGAACTCAACACCCGGCACGCTTTATGTGGTCGCCACGCCTATCGGCAATCTGGATGACATCAGTACGCGTGCGCTAAAGGTCTTGCGCGAGGTGAGCTTGATCGCCGCCGAAGATACCCGCCACTCGATGCGTTTGCTTCAGCATTTCGGCATTACCACGCCCCTGGCTGCCTGCCATGAACATAACGAACGGGATCAGGGGGGGCGTTTTCTGTCGCGCTTGCAGGCCGGGCAGGATGTCGCGCTCATCTCGGATGCCGGCACGCCTCTGATCTCCGATCCCGGCTTCCACTTGGTGCGTCAGGCGCGGGCTGCTGGTGTGCGCGTGGTTCCGGTCCCTGGGTCCTGTGCCCTGATCGCTGCCTTGTCTGCTGCAGGTCTACCTTCCGATCGCTTCGTGTTCGAAGGCTTTCTCCCGGCTAAGGCGGTTGCTCGGCAGGCTCGGCTGGAGCAGCTCAAGGAGGAGCCACGCACGCTGATCTTCTATGAAGCGCCGCATCGGATTCTCGAGTGTCTTGAGGATCTGGAGCGGATCATGGGTGGGGGGCGGCTGGCCGTGCTGGCGCGAGAGTTGACGAAGGCTTTCGAGACGCTGAAAGGACTTCCTTTGGCCGAGTTGCGAGCCTGGGTGGCTGCTGACGGTAATCAGCAACGTGGCGAATGCGTGTTGCTGCTGGCAGGTTGGCAGGCGCCTGAGGGCGAAGGGGAAATAACGACCGAGGCTCTTCGGGTGCTGGATCTTTTGCTTGGGGAGATGCCGTTGAAGCGTGCTGTCGCCCTGGCAGCGGAAATCACCGGGATCCGCAAGAATCTGCTGTATCAGGTGGCTCTGGAGCGTAGCGAAAGAGGCCGCTGAGCGGTTTGTTCGGCTCCGGGCTTGCAGTGGGTGGCCGGCTACCGTTACCCTTCCTAGAGGAGAGTCGATTGGACAGTCGCCGCTTCGTATTGTTCCGCAATATGAGGGGGAGGAAAGTCCGGGCTCCATAGGGCGGAGTGCCAGGTAACGCCTGGGAGGCGTGAGCCTACGGAAAGTGCCACAGAAAATAACCGCCTAAGCATGCAAATGCCGGTAAGGGTGAAAAGGTGCGGTAAGAGCGCACCGCACGGCTGGTAACAGTTCGTGGCTAGGTAAACCCCACTCGGAGCAAGACCAAATAGGGATCCTTCGGCGTGGCCCGCGCTGGATCCGGGTAGGTTGCTAGAGGCGGCCAGTGATGGTCGTCGTAGAGGAATGACTGTCCTCGACAGAACCCGGCTTATAGATCGACTCTCCTAATTTCCCTCCTCTTGGTTCTGATACCTCTCTCACAAATAGCAAAAGTTTCTTGACACTTAAGAAACTACTTTAAGTGCCATGAGCAGGTTTTTGTTTGTGCTCGAATTCCCTTTCGAGGCCTGCTTCGCTTGCGCCGATCTCCGCTTCGCTGCGTCGCTAAATCGCCGATCTATAAGGAATTTCTCCATTTTCCCCTCCTTGACTGTGAGGTCTTGGCGTTCCTATAGTGTGCGCAAGTGGCGCAAAGTGGCAGAAAGTGGGTCTCAGTGGCGTGGGAGCGGTAATTGAAGGGGAATTCAGTCCGTGTTTCGCGGAGCTAATGCCGTCAGTCTTGACGCAAAGGGAAGGATCTCGATGCCTGCCAGGTATCGGGACGAGATCGTCTCGCGTTCTGCCGGGCAGCTCATCGTAACCATCGACGCCGTCGACCCCTGTCTGTGCATCTATCCCCTGCCGGAGTGGGAGCTCATCGAAGCCAAACTGCGCCAGCTTCCTTCGCTGCGTGAGGAAACTCGCCGTTTGCAGCGTTTGCTGATCGGCAATGCTGTGGATATCGAACTGGATGGCAGTGGGCGCTTTCTGATCCCGCCGCGTCTGCGCGAGTACGCGAAGCTGGACAAGCACGCGATGCTGGTCGGTCAGCTGAACAAGTTTCAACTGTGGGACGAAGATGCCTGGAACGCGATTTCGGATGCTGACCTGGCGGCAATCAAACAACAACCTGGCGAAATGCCGGATGAGCTGCGTGACTTGATCCTGTGACTAATAAGAGCGGCTTCAGCCATATCACCGTTTTGCTCGAGGAGGCCGTCGAGGCCTTGGCTGTGCGTGCGGATGGCTGTTATCTGGATGGGACCTTCGGTCGTGGCGGTCATAGCCGACTGATACTCGACCATTTGGGACCGCAGGGGCGTTTGCTGGGGTTCGACAAGGACCCGCAGGCGATCGCGACGGGGCACGCCCTGGCCGCCGAAGATGGTCGTTTCGCCATCGTGCAGCGCAGTTTCGCCGAGCTTGCCGACGAGTTGGCGGTACGTGGGCTGGCCGGCAAGATCAGTGGGGTACTCCTCGATCTCGGGGTTTCCTCTCCGCAGCTGGACGATCCCGAGCGTGGCTTCAGTTTTCTCGGCGATGGCCCGTTGGACATGCGCATGGACCCCGATCATGGTGTCAGCGCAGCGCAATGGCTGGCCAGTGCCAGCGAGGAAGAAATCGCTCGGGTGTTCAAGGAGTACGGCGAGGAACGCTTTGCCAAGCGCATGGCTCATGCGGTGGTGCTGCGTCGCGCGGAAAGGCCCTTTGAGCGTACCGCCGATCTGGCCCAGGTGCTGGCCGCCGCCAATCCGGCTTGGGAAAAGGGCAAGAATCCCGCAACCCGCGCCTTCCAGGGCTTGCGTATCCACATCAATAACGAGCTGGCCGACCTGGAAAAGGGGCTCGGTGCCGCTCTCGAAGCCCTCGAGGTCGGCGGGCGCCTGGTAGTTATCAGCTTCCATTCGCTCGAGGACCGCATCGTCAAGCAGTTCATGCGACGCCAGGCCAAGGGCGAAGCGGACAAGCTGCCCCGTGACCTGCCGATCATTCCGCCGGCCTTCGAGCCTAGGCTCAGACTGGTCGGCAAGCCTCAATACGCGTCCGAGGACGAGCTCAAGGCCAACCCGCGCGCGCGCAGCGCGGTCATGCGCGTGGCGGAGAAGCTGAGATGAGCATCGAATCGGCCAAGGCCATGCCGAGCGGCAGCACGCTCATGCTCGTGCTTTTCATCGGCGTGCTGCTTTCGGCCATCGCCGTGGCCTACAGCGCTCACTGGAATCGCCAACTGCTCAATGCCCTGTATGGCGAGTTGAGCGAGCGCGACAAGCTCCAGGCCGAATGGGGGCGCCTCATTCTCGAGCAGAGTACCTGGACGGCCCACAACCGGATCGAATCCTTGGCCAGCGAGACCCTCAAGATGCGCATTCCCGAGGCGGCGGAAGTTCGTCTGGTGGCGCCATGATGAAGATCGAGGGCACTCTTTATCCATGGCGCTTCCGTCTGGTGCTGGCCCTGCTGGCGTTGATGGTGGCTGCTATCGCCATTCGTATCGTCGACCTGCACGTTTTCGATCACGACTTCCTGCAGGGACAGGGCGATGCCCGCAGCGTACGGCATATCTCGATCCATGCGCATCGAGGCCTGATCACCGATCGCAACGGCGAGCCTCTCGCCGTGAGTACTCCGGTCACTACCCTGTGGGGCAACCCCAAGGAGCTGCAGGGCGCCCGTGCGCAGTGGGCCGCCCTAGCCAAGGCCTTGAATCAGGACCCCAAGGTCCTGACGGAGCGCCTCGAACAGCAGGCCGGACGCGAATTCACCTATCTGGCCCGCGGCCTGACGCCCGAAGAGGGCCAGGCCGTTCTCGATCTGAAGATTCCCGGGGTCTACGGTCTCGAGGAGTTCCGACGCTTCTATCCGGCGGGGGAAGTGACGGCCCATGTGATCGGTTTCACCGATATCGATGACCGTGGGCGCGAAGGCGTCGAACTGGCCTTCGACGAGTGGCTGGCCGGTGTGCCGGGGCGGCGTCAGGTGCTCAAGGATCGTCGTGGCCGGCTGATCAAGGACGTGCAGGTGGTGCAGAACGCCAAGGCCGGCAAGGCGTTGGCGCTCTCCATCGATCTGCGCCTGCAGTATCTGGCCCATCGGGAATTGCGCAATGCCATTACCGAGTTCGGGGCCAAGGCCGGCAGTCTGGTGCTTCTCGATGTGAAGACCGGCGAGATTCTGGCGATGGTCAACCAGCCGACCTACAACCCCAACAACAAGCGCAACCTCGAACCGGCCGCCATGCGCAACCGCGCTCTGATCGACGTGTTCGAGCCCGGCTCGACGATGAAGCCGCTGTCCATGAGCGCCGCTCTGGAGACCGGGCGCTGGAAGCCGGAAGACAGGGTGGAGGTGGCTCCGGGCACGTTACGCATCGGTCGCTATACCATCCGCGACGTTTCACGTACCGAGGGCGGCGTGCTGGATCTGACCGGCATCCTGATCAAGTCGAGTAACGTCGGCATGAGCAAGGTGGCTTTCGATATCGGCGGCGAATCCATCTATTCGATGATGCAGCGCCTCGGCATCGGCCAGGACACCGGCCTCGGCTTCCCCGGCGAGCGCGTCGGCAACCTGCCCAATCACCGCGAGTGGCACAAGGCCGAGACCGCCACCCTGTCCTACGGCTACGGCCTGTCCACGACCGCCGTGCAGCTCGCCCATGCCTACGCCACCCTGGCCAACGACGGGCGTTCGGTCCCGCTGGTGATGACCCGGCAAGACAATGTTCCGGAGGGTGCCCAGGTGATTTCCGAGAAGGTCGCCAAGACCATCCAGGGCATGCTGCAGCAGGTGGTCGAGGCGCCGGGCGGTGTGTTCCGCGCCAAGGTTCCGGGCTATCACGTGGCAGGCAAGAGCGGTACCGCGCGCAAGACCAGCGTGGGCAGCAAGGGCTACAAGGAAAAATCCTATCGCTCCCTATTCGCCGGCTTCGGGCCGAGCAGCAATCCGCGCATCGCCATGGCCGTGGTGATCGACGAGCCGACCAATGGTGCCTATTACGGTGGTCTGGTGTCGGCACCGGTGTTCGGCAAGGTCATGGCAGGGGCGCTGCGCTTGATGAACGTGGCGCCGGACAATCTGCCTCCTCCGGAGGAGACCAAGGCCGCCGTGGCGGGTGAGTCCAGCAAACCCGGCAAAGGAGATCGCACCTGATGCCTATGCCGCTCAATCAATTGCTGCCCCAGGCCGAGAGCTCCGTCCTGATTCGCGAGTTGACCCTCGACAGCCGAGAGATCCGTCCGGGCGATCTGTTCATGGCGGTTCCCGGTGGACGCCAGGACGGTCGCGCGCACATCGCCGACGCCGTGGCGCGCGGTGCTGCTGCCGTCGCCTACGAGGCCGAAGGCGCGCAGATGCCTGCAGAGACCAAGATCCCCCTGTTGCCGATCAAGGGACTGGCACGTCAGCTCTCGGCGATTGCCGGGCGCTTCTATGGCGAGCCGAGCCGGGCCCTGCGACTGATCGGCGTGACTGGCACCAACGGCAAGACCAGCGTCAGTCAGCTGCTCGCCCAGGCATTGGACCTGCTCGGGGAGCGCTGCGGCATCATCGGCACCCTGGGCAACGGCTTCCATGGCGAACTGACCAGCGGACGGCACACCACGCCGGACCCTATCGGCGTGCAGGCCGCCCTGGCCGACTTGCATCGGGGCGGGGCTCGCGCCGTGGCCATGGAGGTTTCTTCCCATGGTCTGGAGCAGGGGAGGGTCGCGGCGCTGGATTTCGACGTGGCGGTTTTCACCAATCTGTCCCGCGATCACCTGGACTACCACGGCACCATGGAGGCCTACGCCGCGGCCAAGGCCCGGCTGTTCGCCTGGCCGAATCTGGGTTGCCGGGTGCTCAACCTCGATGATGCCTTCGGCCGGCAACTGGCGGCCGAGACGCAGTCCTCCCGCCTGATCGGCTACAGCCTGGAAGATCATGGCGCCTATCTCTACTGTCGCCAGGCCCGTTTCGACGAGCAGGGGGTGCGCGCCGAACTCGTCACTCCGCAAGGCGAAGGGCTGCTATGCAGTCCGCTGCTCGGCCGCTTCAACCTGAGCAACCTGCTGGCCGTGGTGGGGGCGCTGCTCGGCCTGGGTTATCCGCTCGACGAAATTCTCGGTGTGATGCCGAAGCTGCAGGCCCCGGCCGGACGCATGCAGCGTCTCGGCGGTGTCGGCCTGCCCCTGGTGGTGGTCGACTACGCCCACACGCCGGATGCCCTGGAGAAGGTGTTGGAGGCATTGCGCCCACATGTCCGCGGTCGGCTCCTGTGCCTGTTCGGCTGCGGTGGCGATCGCGACCGCGGCAAGCGCCCACTGATGGCGCAGGTTGCCGAGCGCTTGGCCGATGCCGTGCTGGTCACCGACGACAACCCTCGCTCTGAGCCGCCCGAACAGATCTTCGCGGATATCCGCACCGGCTTCGCCGCTCCCGAGAAGATCGCCTTCCTGCACGGTCGGGCCCAGGCCATCGCCCGGTTGATCGAGGGGGTCGGGGCCGCCGACGTACTGCTGCTGGCCGGCAAGGGACATGAGGACTACCAGGAAATCGACGGCGTGCGGCAGCCGTTCTCGGATATCGACGAGGCCGGCAAGGCCCTGCAGGAGTGGGAGAGGACACATGCTTAAGGCACTGCATCTCAGCGAAATCGCCGCCGCGCTGGAGGGCCGGCTGTCGGGTGCTGATGCCGCCTTCGACTCCGTGGGGAGCGACAGCCGGGCGATCCGCCCGGGACAGCTGTTCGTCGCGCTGGTTGGTCCACGCTTTGACGGGCATGACTTCCTCGTCGAGGTCGCCGGCAAGGGCGCGGCCGCCGCGCTGGTCGAGCGTGAGGTGCCGGGTTTGGCGCTGCCGCAGCTGCTGGTAGCGGATACACGCCTCGCCCTCGGCCGCCTGGGCGCCCTTAACCGCGGGGACTATCACGGTCCGCTGGCGGCGGTGACCGGTTCCAGCGGCAAGACCACGGTCAAGGAGATGCTCGCCAGCATCCTGCGTACCCACGGACCGGTGCTGGCCACCCGCGGCAACCTGAACAACGATCTCGGCGCGCCGCTGACTCTGCTCGAGCTGGCGCCCGAGCATGTCGGCGCGGTGATCGAGCTGGGGGCCTCGCGCGTCGGCGAGATCGCCTACACCGCCGGCCTGACCCGTCCGCAGGTCGCCATCATCACCAATGCGGGCACGGCCCATGTCGGCGAGTTCGGCGGCCCGGAGAAGATCGTCGAGGCCAAGGGCGAGATCATCGAGGGTTTGCCGGCCGATGGCGTCGCCGTGCTCAACCGCGACGATGCGGCTTTCCCGACATGGGAGCGGCGCGCCGCCGGTCGGCGCGTACTGAGCTTCGCCCTGAACGATCCGGCCGCCGACTTCCGGGCCGAGTCCATCGCCAACGACGACCGGGGTTGTCCTGCCTTCACCCTCCTGGGAGCGGCCGGCGAGATTCGCATCCAGCTCAATCTCCTGGGCCGGCACAACGTCGCCAACGCCTTGGCCGCCGCTGCCGCCGCCCATGCCCTGGGCGTGCCGCTGGTCGGAATCCGAGAGGGCCTGGAAGGCCTGCAGCCGGTCCGGGGCCGCGCTGTCTCGCGGGTCGCGCCGAATGGCGTGCGGATCATCGATGACAGTTACAACGCGAACCCCGTTTCGGTTTGCGCGGCGATCGATATACTCGCCGGCTTTTCCGGCCGGACCGTCCTGGTCCTCGGCGACATGGGCGAACTGGGGGCCTGGGCCGAGGAAGGGCACCGGCAGGTCGGCGCCTATGCCGCCGGCAAGGTCGACGCGCTGTATGCCGTGGGGCCGCTGATGGCCCATGCGGTGGCGGCATTCGGGAGCCAGGGTCGGCACTTCGCCGACCAGGCCAGCCTGCTCGAGGTGTTGCGCGGCGAACAGGACACCAACACCACCATTCTGATCAAGGGTTCACGTAGTGCGGCGATGGACAGGATCGTCTCGGCTCTCTGCGGTACCAGCGAGGAGATTCATTAAATGCTGCTGCTGCTGGCAGAGTATCTGCAACACGTCTACACGGGCTTCGCGGTCTTCCAGTACCTGACCCTGCGCGGGATTCTCGGGGTGCTGACCGCCCTGGCCCTGGCGCTGCTGCTGGGGCCCTGGATGATCCGCACCCTGCAGCTGCGCCAGATCGGCCAGGCGGTGCGCGACGACGGCCCGCAATCGCACCTGTCGAAGAAAGGCACGCCGACCATGGGCGGCGCCCTGATCCTCTCCGCCATCGCCATCAGCACGCTGCTGTGGGCCGACCTGTCCAACCGCTACGTCTGGGTAGTGCTGGCCGTGACCCTGCTGTTCGGCGCCATCGGCTGGGTTGATGACTACCGCAAGGTGATCGAGAAGAACTCCCGCGGCCTGCCGAGCCGCTGGAAGTATTTCTGGCAGTCGGTATTCGGCCTCGGGGCCGCCGTCTTCCTTTATATGACCGCGCAGACCCCCGCCGAGACCACCCTGATCCTGCCGCTGGTCAAGACCATCGAGATCCCCCTGGGGCTGGGCTTCATCGTGCTGACCTATTTCGTCATCGTCGGCTCCAGCAACGCGGTGAACCTCACCGACGGTCTGGACGGCCTGGCGATCATGCCGACGGTGATGGTCGGCGGCGCCCTAGGCATCTTCTGCTACCTATCCGGCAACGCCAAGTTCGCCGAATACCTGCTGATTCCCAACGTGGCGGGCGCCGGCGAGCTGATCGTGTTCTGCGGCGCGCTGATCGGCGCCGGCCTCGGCTTCCTCTGGTTCAACACCTATCCGGCCCAGGTCTTCATGGGCGACGTCGGCGCCCTGGCGCTGGGCGCGGCGCTGGGCACCATCGCGGTGATTGTCCGCCAGGAAGTGGTGCTGTTCATCATGGGGGGCGTGTTCGTCATGGAAACCCTGTCGGTGATGATCCAGGTCGCTTCCTTCAAGCTGACCGGCAAGCGCGTGTTCCGCATGGCGCCGATCCACCACCACTTCGAACTGAAAGGCTGGCCGGAGCCGCGGGTGATCGTGCGCTTCTGGATCATCACCGTGATTCTGGTGCTGATCGGTCTGGCCACACTGAAGCTGCGCTGAGGACAAGGGAATGAGCCTGATCGCTTCCGACCAATTCCGCATCGTCGTCGGTCTCGGCAAGAGCGGCATGTCGCTGGTGCGTTTCCTGGCGCGCCAGGGCACACCGTTCGCGGTGGTTGACACCCGTGCCAATCCGCCGGAGCTGCCGACCCTGGAGGCGCAGTTCCCGCAGGTGGAGGTGCGCTGCGGCCAGCTGGACGTGGACTTCCTCTGCCGCGCCAGCGAGCTTTACGTCAGTCCCGGCTTGGCCATCGCCACGCCGGCGCTGCAGGCCGCAGCCGCCCGCGGGGTGAAGCTGTCCGGCGATATCGAGCTGTTCGCCCGCCATGCCAAGGCGCCGATCGTGGCCATCACCGGCTCCAACGCCAAGAGCACTGTCACCACCTTGGTCGGCAAGATGGCCAGGGCGGCGGGCAAGCGCGTCGCCGTGGGGGGCAACCTCGGCACGCCGGCCCTCGACCTGCTGGCTGATGACGTCGAACTGTACGTGCTGGAGCTGTCCAGCTTCCAGCTGGAAACCACCGAGCGTCTGAACGCCGAAGTGGCCACCTGCCTGAACGTCAGCGAAGACCACATGGATCGCTATGCCGACATCCAGGCCTATCACCTGGCCAAGCACCGCATCTTCCGCGGTGCCAGGCAGGTGGTGGTGAATCGCGACGATTCTCTGTCCCGTCCGCTGGTGGCCGACCAGTTGCCGTGCTGGACCTTCGGCCTCGGCAAGCCGGACTTCAAGGGCTTCGGTCTACTGGAAGAGGACGGCGAGAAGCACCTGGCCTTCCAGTTCGAGGCGCTGATGCCGGTACGCGAGCTGAAGATCCGCGGCGCGCACAACCAGGCCAACGCCCTGGCTGCTCTGGCCCTGGGGCATGCGGTCGGCCTGCCGTTCGCGCCGATGCTGGAGACCCTGAAGACTTTCTCCGGGCTGCCGCATCGCTGCCAGTGGGTGCGCGAGCTGCGCGGGGTGAATTATTACGATGACTCGAAGGCCACCAACGTCGGGGCCGCGCTGGCCGCCATCGAGGGGCTGGGGACGGACATTCCCGGCAAGCTGCTGCTGATCGCCGGCGGCGATGGCAAGGGAGCCGACTTCTCGGCCCTGCGCCAGCCGGTGGCAAGCCATTGCCGGGCGGTGGTCCTGCTCGGCCGCGATGCCGAACTGATCGCCGAGGCGCTGGGCGATGCAGTGCCGCTGGTGCGGGTCAAGATCCTGGCCGAGGCGGTGCAGCGCGCCGCAGAGCTGGCCGAGGCGGGCGATGCCGTGTTGCTCTCGCCGGCCTGCGCCAGCCTGGACATGTTCAAGAACTTCGAGGAACGCGGGCGCCTGTTCGCCCAGGCGGCGGGGGCGCTCGTCTGATGCTGGGCCTGCTGCGTCCGTACCCGTCCCCGCTGCTCAGCCCGCGGGGCCTCGATGTCGACTTCCCGCTGCTGGCCGGGTGCCTGGCCCTGCTCGGCCTGGGCCTGGTGATGATCACTTCGGCCTCTTCGGAAGTGTCGTCGGTACAGTCCGGCAACCCCTGGTACTTCATGGTGCGTCACCTGATCTACCTGCTGATCGGCCTGGGGGCCTGCGCCGTGGTGCTGATGGTGCCGATCGCGACCTGGCAGCGGATGGGCGGCACTCTGCTGCTGGGGGCGTTCGGCGTACTGGTCCTGGTGCTGGTGCCCGGCGTCGGCCGCGAGGTGAACGGCTCGATGCGCTGGATCGGCTTCGGCGCCTTCAACGTGCAGCCCTCGGAGATCGCCAAGGTGTTCGTGGTGGCCTACCTGGCCGGCTATCTGGTGCGCCGAGAGGACGAGGTGCGGCACCGCTGGATCGGCTTCATCAAGCCCATCGTGGTGCTGATCCCGCTCGCCGGGTTGCTGCTGATGGAGCCGGACTTCGGCGCCACGGTGGTGATGCTGGGCTCGGCGGCCGCCATGCTGTTCCTCGGCGGGGTCGGGCTGCTGCGCTTCGCTCTGCTGGCCTCGGCGGCCGTCGCCGCGGTGGTCGTCCTGGTGCAGACCCAGGAGTATCGCCTGCAGCGTCTGATCACCTTCACCGATCCCTGGGCCGACCAGTTCGGCTCCGGCTACCAGCTGACCCAGGCGCTGATCGCCTTCGGTCGTGGCCAGTGGCTGGGGGTGGGGCTCGGCAACAGCGTGCAGAAACAGTTCTATCTCCCGGAAGCGCATACCGACTTCGTCTTCTCGGTACTGGCCGAGGAGCTGGGCATGGTCGGCGCGCTGGCGACTCTCGGGCTGTTCGCCTTCGTCTGCGTGCGCTCGCTGTACATCGGCCTGTGGGCGGAGAAGGCCAAGCTCTATTTCTCGGCCTATGTGGCCTACGGCCTGGCGTTCCTCTGGATCGGCCAGTTCCTCATCAATATCGGCGTGAACGTCGGCCTGCTGCCGACCAAGGGCCTGACCCTGCCGTTCCTCAGCTACGGCGGCAGTTCGCTGGTGATCTGCTGCGTCAGCCTCGGCCTGCTGCTGCGTCTCGACTGGGAGCGCCGCCGGCTGGAAAGAGGGGAGAGCCTAGAGGCTCCGGCCGGGAATTCCAAGGAGGCGAGCCATGACCTCTAACGTGCTGATCATGGCCGGAGGCACCGGCGGACACGTGTTCCCGGCGCTGGCCTGTGCCCGCGAATTCCAGGCCCGGGGCTACACCGTGCACTGGCTGGGCACGCCCCGCGGTATCGAGAACGACCTGGTGCCCCAGGCCGGTCTGCCGCTGCACCGGATCCAGATCAGCGGGCTGCGCGGCAAGGGCGTAGCGGCCCTGCTCAAGGCTCCCTTCCAGCTACTCAGGTCGCTGCTGCAGGCGCGCCGGGTGATGCGCGAGGTGCAGCCGGTGTGCGTGCTGGGCATGGGTGGCTTCGTCACCGGTCCCGGCGGCCTCGCTGCGAAGCTGGCCGGAGTGCCCTTGATCATCCACGAGCAGAACGCCGTAGCCGGCACCAGCAACCGGCTACTGGCGCCGATCGCGGCGCGTGTCTGCGAGGCCTTCCCGGAAACCTTCCCCGTCAGCGCCAAGCGCCGCACGACCGGCAACCCGGTGCGCCCGGAGCTGTTCCTGGAAACCCTGCGGCAGTGTCTGGACGGGCGCAAGCCGCGCCTGCTGATTCTGGGCGGCAGCCTCGGCGCCGAGCCGCTGAACAAGCTGCTGCCGGCCGCCCTGGCGCAGATTCCCGCGCCGCTGCGCCCGGAAATCTTCCACCAGGCCGGCAAGCAGCACCACGAGATCACCGGGCAGCGCTACCGCGAGGCCGGGATCGAGGCCGAAGTGGTGCCCTTCATCAAGGACATGGCCCGGGCCTATGCCTGGGCCGACCTGGTGGTCTGCCGCGCCGGCGCGCTGACGGTGAGCGAGCTGGCCGCCGCGGGGCTGCCGTCGATGCTGGTGCCGCTGCCCCATGCCATCGACGACCACCAGAGCCGCAACGCCGATTATCTGGCGCGGGAAGGCGCAGCCTTCCTGCTGCCGCAAGCGACAACCGGGGCGGCCGATCTGGCGGCTCGCCTGACCGAGGTACTGATGCAACCCGAACGACTGCAAAACATGGCCGCCAGCGCCCGCCGCCTGGCAAAACCCGATGCGACCCGCACCGTGGTGGATATCTGCCTGGAGGTGGCGCGTGGTTAAGTCCCAGGACGCGACCCAATCCGAGATCCGCCGGATGCGCCGCATCGGCCGGATTCATTTCGTCGGCATCGGCGGCGTCGGCATGTGCGGTATCGCCGAGGTGCTGCTCAACCTCGGCTACGAGGTTTCCGGCTCCGATCTGAAGGCATCGCCGGTGACCGCACGCCTGGAACGCTTCGGGGCGAAGATCTTCATCGGCCATCGCGCGGAAAACGTCGCCAGCGCCGACGTGCTGGTGGTCTCCAGCGCGGTCAGCACCGCCAATCCGGAAGTGGCGACCGCCCTCGAGCGTCGCATCCCGGTGGTGCCGCGGGCGGAGATGCTCGCCGAGCTGATGCGTTACCGGCATGGCATCGCGATCGCCGGCACCCACGGCAAGACCACCACCACCAGCCTGATCGCCTCGGTGTTCGCCGCCGCCGGCATGGACCCGACCTTCGTCATCGGCGGCCGCCTGAACGCTGCCGGTACCAACGCCCAGCTCGGCAGCAGCCGCTACCTGATCGCCGAGGCGGACGAGAGCGATGCCAGCTTCCTGCACCTGCAGCCGATGGTGGCGGTGGTCACCAATATCGATGCCGACCACATGGGAACCTACGAAGGCGACTTCAACAGGCTGAAGAAGACCTTCGTCGACTTCCTGCACAACCTACCGTTCTACGGTCTGGCCGTGCTCTGCGTGGACGACCCGGTGGTGCGCGAGATCCTGCCCCAGGTCGGGCGCCCGACCGTGACCTACGGCTTCTCCGAGGACGCCGACGTACGTGCCGTCGACGTGCGCCAAGAGGGCATGCGCACCTATTTCACCGTGCTGCGCCAGGGCCGCGAGCCGCTCGCCGTGTCGGTCAACATGCCCGGCGTGCACAACGTGCTGAACGCCCTGGCGACCATCGCCGTGGCCGGCGACGAAGGCATCGAAGACGAAGACATCGTCCGCGGGCTGGCCGGTTTCGAAGGCGTCGGCCGGCGCTTCCAGGTGTACGGCGAGCTGCCGGTCGAAGGCGGCAGCGTGATGCTGGTGGACGACTACGGCCACCATCCGCGCGAGGTGGCGGCGGTGATCAAGGCGGTGCGCGGCGGCTGGCCGGAACGCCGGCTGGTGATGGTCTACCAGCCGCACCGCTACACCCGTACCCGCGACCTGTACGAGGACTTCGTGCAGGTGCTTTCCGACGCCAGCGTGCTGTTGCTGATGGAAGTCTACCCGGCCGGCGAAGAGCCGATCCCGGGCGCCGACAGCCGCCAGCTGTGCCACAGCATCCGTCAGCGCGGCCAGCTGGACCCGATCTACATCGAGCGCGGCGCGGATGTGGCACCGCTGGTCAAGCCGTTGCTGCGCGCCGGCGACATCCTGCTCTGCCAGGGCGCCGGGGACATCGGCGGCCTGGCTCCACAACTCCTCCAGAGTCCTGTGTTCGGCGGCCAGCCCGAGGTTGACGCCAAGGGAGGCAAAGAATGAGTAACGTCCTGCAATCCACTCTCGCGCCTGAGGCCTTCGGCCGTGTCGCGGTGCTTTTCGGCGGCAAGAGCGCCGAGCGCGAGGTCTCCCTGAAGTCCGGCGCGGCCGTGCTGGAAGCGTTGCAGGCGGCCGGTGTCGACGCCTTCGGCATCGATGTCGGCGACGACTTCCTGCCGCGTCTGGCCGGCGAGCGCATCGATCGCGCCTTCATCGTCCTGCATGGTCGCGGCGGCGAGGACGGCAGCATGCAGGGGCTGCTCGAGTGCGCGGGGATTCCCTATACCGGGAGCGGGATCCTGGCTTCCGCCCTGGCCATGGACAAGCTGCGTACCAAGCAAGTCTGGCAGAGCCTGGGCCTGTCCACGCCCCGCCATGCGGTCCTGGCCAGCGAGGAGGATTGCCGCAATGCCGCCGCTGCGCTGGGCTTCCCGCTGATCGTCAAGCCGGCCCACGAAGGCTCCAGCATCGGCATGGCCAAGGTCGGCAGCGTCGACGAGCTGATCGCTGCCTGGCACGCCGCCAGCAAGTACGACTCCCAGGTTCTCGTCGAGCAATGGATTCACGGCCCCGAGTTCACCGTCGCCATACTGCGCGGTCAGGTGCTGCCGCCGATCGGCCTGGGCACGCCGCACAGCTTCTACGACTACGACGCCAAGTACCTCGCTTCGGATACCCAGTACCGGATTCCCTGTGGCCTCGACGCCGCCAAGGAGCAGGAGCTGAAGGACCTGACCGCGCGGGCCTGCGAGGCGGTGGGCGTGCGCGGCTGGGCGCGTGCCGACGTGATGCAGGATGCCGACGGCCGCTTCTGGTTGCTGGAGGTGAACACCGTTCCGGGGATGACCGACCACAGCCTGGTGCCGATGGCGGCACGGGCGGCTGGACTGGATTTCCAGCAGTTGGTCCTGGCGATCCTCGCCGACAGCGTAGAGCAAAGGAGATAAGCCATGCGCGGCGCCATGCTTCGTCATCAACCCAGCGGTATCGGTCGCAGTCCGCTGCGCAAGCCGGCGCCGCGGGGTGCCAGTCGCATGGTCGCCAAGCAGCCGCTGTCGGTGCGCCTGCAGAAGTTGGACATGGGGGCGCTGTTCAAGCGCCTGGGCTGGCCGCTGCTGCTGGTGGTCCTGGGATTCGGCAGCTATGCGCTAGCGCAGCGGCTGCTGCCCTATGCGGATCGACCGATCAGCCAGGTCAGCGTGGAGGGGCACCTGCGCTACGTCAGCCAGCAGGGCGTGCAGGAGCGCATCGCCCCTTTCATCAAATCCCGTTTCTTCAGTCTCGATCTGGCCGGCATGCGCAGCGAACTGGAGAAGATGCCGTGGATCGCCCATGCCGAAGTGCGGCGCGTATGGCCCGATCAGGTGGTGATCCACCTGGAGGAGCAACTGCCGGTGGCGCGTTGGGGTGACGAGTTCCTGCTGAACAACCAGGGCAAGGCCTTCGCCCCGCCCGAGCTGGCCAATTACGGGCATCTGCCGCAGTTGCACGGTCCGCAATGGGCTCAGGAGCAGGTGATGCAGCAGTACCAGATGCTCAGCCAGTTGCTCAGGCCCCTAGGATTCACCATCGCGCGCCTGGAGTTGCGCGAACGGGGCAGTTGGTACGTTTCCACCGCCCAGGGCATCGAGCTATCGCTCGGGCGTGATCATCTCGTCGAGAAAATGCGACGTTTCGGCACGATCTACGAGAAGACGTTGAAAGAACAGAACGCGAACATCGCGCGCATCGATCTGCGTTACGCCAACGGCCTGGCCGTGGCGTGGCGAGAGCCGATCGCGCCCACGGCGGCCGTAGCGGCTCCCGCCGTGCAGTGAATGAAGGAGCACCAGAGAACATGGCAAGCGCTCAGAGCGGCAAGATGATCGTCGGTCTCGACATCGGAACCTCCAAAGTGGTGGCTCTGGTGGGCGAGGTGCGATCTGACGGCCAACTGGAAATCGTCGGGATCGGCTCCCATCCCTCCAGGGGGTTGAAGAAGGGCGTGGTGGTGAACATCGAGTCCACCGTGCAATCGATCCAGCGGGCGGTGGAGGAGGCTCAGCTGATGGCTGGCTGCCAGATCCACTCCGCCTTCGTCGGCCTGGCCGGCAATCACATTCGTAGTCTGAACTCCCACGGCATCGTGGCCATCCGCGATCGCGAGGTCAGCCAAGCCGACCTCGAGCGCGTCCTCGACGCGGCCCAGGCGGTGGCGATCCCTTCCGATCAGCGGGTCCTGCACACCCTGCCGCAGGATTACGTGATCGACAATCAGGAAGGCGTGCGCGAACCCCTGGGCATGTCCGGCGTGCGCCTCGAAGCCAAGGTGCATGTGGTGACCTGCGCGGTGAATGCCGCACAGAACGTCGAGAAATGCGTGCGCCGCTGCAACCTCGAGGTGGACGACATCATCCTCGAGCAGCTGGCTTCGGCCCATGCGGTGCTCACCGACGACGAGAAGGAGCTGGGCGTGTGCCTGGTCGATATCGGCGGCGGCACCACCGACATCGCCATCTTCACCGAAGGGGCGATCCGCCATACCGCCGTGATCCCGATTGCCGGCGATCAGGTCACCAACGACATCGCCATGGCCCTGCGCACGCCGACCCAGTACGCCGAGGAGATCAAGATCCGCTACGCCTGCGCCCTGGCCAAACTGGCCAGCGCCGGCGAGACCATCAAGGTTCCCAGCGTCGGCGACCGACCGCCTCGCGAGCTTTCCCGCCAGGCTCTGGCGGAAGTGATCGAGCCGCGATACGACGAACTGTTCACCCTGATCCAGGGCGAGCTGCGGCGCAGCGGCTATGAGGACCTGATTCCCGCCGGGGTGGTCCTGACCGGCGGTACGGCGAAGATGGAAGGCGCCGTCGAACTGGCCGAGGAAATCTTCCACATGCCCGTGCGCCTCGGGCTGCCACACCGGGTCAAGGGCATGGAGGACGTCATCAGCAATCCCATCTATTCGACTGGGGTGGGACTGCTGCTCTACGGACTGCAGAAACAGGCTGACGGGACGTCCCTGGCCGGTCCGAATGCTTACAGCGAAGAGACCAAGACACCTGTACTGGAGCGGCTGAAGCGCTGGTTCCAGGGCAATTTCTGACAATGGCGGTAAAAGTAGGCAGCAAGAAAAAAAGGAGAAGGGAAAATGTTCGAGCTAGTAGATAACGTTCCACAAAGTGCGGTCATCAAGGTTATCGGTGTCGGTGGTGGCGGCGGCAATGCCGTGAATCACATGGCTTCCAGCAACATCGAGGGCGTCGAGTTCATCTGTGCCAACACCGATGCCCAGGCGCTCAAGAACATCGCCGCCCGCACCGTGCTGCAGCTCGGCTCCGGTGTCACCAAGGGGCTCGGCGCCGGCGCAAATCCGGAGATCGGCCGCCAGGCAGCCATGGAAGACCGCGATCGCATCGCCGAAGTGCTGCAGGGCACCGACATGGTGTTCATCACCACCGGCATGGGCGGCGGCACCGGTACCGGCGCCGCCCCGGTCATCGCTTCGGTGGCCAAGGAGCTGGGCATCCTCACCGTGGCCGTGGTGACCCGTCCTTTCCCGTTCGAAGGGCGCAAGCGTATGCAGGTGGCCGAGGAGGGCATTCGCGCCCTGGCCGAGCATGTGGATTCGTTGATCACCATTCCGAACGAAAAGCTGCTGACCATCCTCGGCAAGGAAGCCAGTCTGCTCGCTGCATTCGCCAAGGCTGACGACGTGTTGGCCGGCGCCGTGCGCGGCATCTCCGACATCATCAAACGCCCCGGCATGATCAACGTCGACTTCGCCGACGTGAAGACCGTGATGAGCGAAATGGGCATGGCGATGATGGGAACCGGCTCCGCCACCGGCGCCGGGCGGGCCCGCGAGGCGACCGAGGCGGCGATCCGCAACCCGTTGCTGGAAGACGTCCATCTGCAGGGGGCTCGCGGCATCCTGGTGAACATCACCGCTGGTCCGGATCTGTCCCTTGGCGAGTACTCCGACGTGGGCAGCATCATCGAGCAGTTCGCTTCTGACCAGGCCATGGTCAAGGTCGGTACCGTGATCGATCCGGACATGCGCGACGAGCTGCACGTGACCGTGGTTGCCACCGGTCTGGGCGCTCGTATCGAAAAGCCGGTCAAGGTGGTGGACAACACCCTGCAGACCGCTGCCGTGGCTGCTCCGGTTGCTCCCCAGCGTGGCGAACAAGAGGTCAATTACAAGGACTACGAGCGTCCCACCATTCAGCGCCAGAGCTACGCCAGCGGTGCGGCTGCGACCAAGATCAATCCGCAGGACGATTTGGATTATCTGGATATTCCGGCTTTCCTGCGGCGTCAGGCTGATTGATTGGGTGTATCAGGAGTGCTTGGGTGATTGGTGTTCAGCAAATATCGGTTCTGCTATCATTGCCGCCGATTGTTGAAAGCAATTCGCAACTATTAGCGGCCGAACCATGATCAAACAACGCACCCTGAAGAACATTATCCGTGCCACGGGAGTGGGCTTGCATTCAGGGGAGAAGGTCTACCTGACCCTGAAGCCTGCACCTATCGACACAGGGATAGTGTTCCGGCGCATCGACCTCGATCCGGCGGTGGATCTCCCCGCGCGGGCAGAGAACGTCGGTGAAACCACCATGTCGACCACGTTGGTCAACGGTGACGTCAAGGTGGATACAGTGGAGCATTTGTTGTCGGCCATGGCCGGTCTGGGGATCGATAATGCCTACGTCGAACTCTCCGCGTCCGAAGTGCCGATCATGGATGGTAGTGCCGGCCCCTTTGTCTTCCTGATCCAGTCAGCAGGTCTGCAGGAGCAGGAGGCTCACAAGAAATTCATCCGCATCAAGCGTGAGGTGACGGTGGAGGAGGGAGAGAAGCGCGCCACTTTCCTACCTCTGGATGGTTTCAAGGTGAGCTTCGAAATCGATTTCGACCACCCGGTCTTTCGAGGGCGGACGCAGCGGGCGAGCGTGGACTTCTCCAGCACCTCGTTCGTCAAGGAAGTCAGTCGGGCGCGAACCTTCGGGTTCATGCGCGATATCGAATTTCTGCGCTCGAACAACCTGGCACTCGGCGGCAGTATCGAGAACGCCATCGTGGTCGACGAGCATCGTGTGCTGAACGAAGACGGTCTGCGTTACGAGGACGAATTCGTCAAGCACAAGATTCTCGATGCGATCGGTGATCTGTACCTGCTGGGGCATAGCCTGATCGGGGAATTCCAGGGATTCAAATCCGGCCACGCCCTGAACAATCGTCTGTTGCGTACCCTGATGCAGCAAACGGATGCCTGGGAGGTGGTCACCTTCGACGACCCAGCGGCGCTGCCCATTTCCTACATGCGGCCTGCTGCGGCCGTGTAAGCAAGTTTTCCCTTCTTTTTCAGGGCCACCTTCGGGTGGCCTTTTTTATGGCTTTTGTCTGGACTCGGGGCAAGTGACGAATCAGCGAAGCGCGACGGTGCGAGCCCGGCTCAAGACGCCTCGCGTCCGTCCGGTCCCGCATGGCTAGCCAATCGCTCCAGTGCCGCTCTCAGTCTGGGGTCGCTGATCCCTTCGGCGGCGGTCTGGATGCTTTGCCGGGCCGCTGGCGAGAGACCGATCGTGCGATTGGTCGAACGCCTAGGGCCCATGGGCGGCTGAACCTTGATCTGTATCTTGGTCAGGCCCGCGAACTCCTCCAGCGTCTGCAGTTGGCGCTGCAGGCGGCGTTGCTGGTAACGCAGTCGGGTGGCCCAGTGGCCATCGGTGACGATCAGCAGGAGGCAGCCTTCGCGCCAGGCCGCGACATGGCAATGCTCGCGGGCGGCGGGCTGCAACTGGCTCTCGAGAAGATGCTGCAGGTGCGCCAGGTGTTGCGCCTGGTTGAACAGAGCCTTGAGAGGTCTCGCCTCGCGTAACAGCGCGGCGGGTGCACGAGCCGGCAAGGGACGAAAAGTCATGGCAGGATGCTCGATCCGATAGTGCGAAACGATCATGGTAACAGACTCGACGGCGCGAGCCTCCGCGACCGCCGGTGGCGAGGTCTTTTCGATCCGCCAGCGAAGGGGGCTCCTGCGGGAGGTCAATGCCTCGTCGCGCGCGAGACTTTATTCTGGCATGAGCCATGTTCTGGCAGTTTGCCGGTTGATATGCTCGGCGGTCTGTGTCCCCGCACATGCATTAAGTCCGTGTAATCTGGTACAAGACGGGTAGGGCATCGTCATGGTCGGCAAAGCGGTCCGCAGGACCGGAAATTCACGGCACCTCGAGGGCGCCACAGTGCCATCAGCTGAGCCCGGTTACTCATTCTTCGCTACGATGCGGGGAAATGATGCGATTTACCTTGCTCGCAGTGTTTCCGGGTAGAATGATTTTTTGCCCATGCAGCCCGAGCTGCCGGGTCAGCCCAGCGCCGGCCCTCCATTCAAACGTGTGGAAGAACCTGTCGATATGTTTGCGCCTTTGTTGAAGAAACTCTTTGGAAGCAAGAACGAGCGCGAAGTCAAGCGCATGACTCGTGCCGTGCAGGCGGTCAATGCCCTCGAAGAGCAAATGGTGGCGCTGACGGATGAGCAGCTTCGCGCCAAGACCACAGAGTTCAAGACCCGTCTGGGCAAAGGCGAAACCCTCGACCAGTTGTTGCCGGAGGCTTTCGCTGCTGCCCGCGAGGCAGGCAAGCGCGTCATGGGTATGCGCCACTTCGACGTGCAGCTGATCGGTGGCATGACCCTGCACGAGGGCAAGATAGCCGAGATGCGCACCGGTGAGGGTAAGACCTTGGTGGGGACCCTGGCGGTCTATCTGAATGCGCTGGCTGGCAAGGGCGTGCATGTGGTCACCGTGAACGATTACCTGGCCCGCCGCGATGCCAACTGGATGAGGCCGCTCTACGAGTTCCTCGGCCTTTCGGTCGGTATCGTCAGCCCGTTCCAGCCGCCCGAAGAGAAAAGGGCCGCCTACGCCGCCGATATCACCTACGGCACCAACAACGAATTCGGCTTCGACTACCTGCGCGACAACATGGCCTTCAGTCTGGAGGACAAGTTCCAGCGCGAACTCAACTTCGCCGTGATCGACGAAGTCGACTCCATCCTGATCGACGAGGCGCGTACCCCGCTGATCATCTCCGGCCAGGCCGAGGACAGCTCCCAGCTGTACCAGCAGATCAACGCCCTGATTCCCCGGCTCAAGCGGCATATCGAGGAAGAGGAGGGCGTGGTCACCCAGCAGGGGCACTACTCGGTCGACGAGAAGACCCGCCAGGTCGAACTGAACGAGCAGGGACACCAGTTCATCGAGGAGATGCTCACCCAGGCCGGGTTGCTGGCCGAGGGCGAGAGCCTGTATTCCGCCCACAACCTCGGCCTGCTGACTCACGTCTATGCCGGTTTGCGTGCGCATACGCTGTTCCATCGCAACATCGAATACATCGTGCAGAACAATCAGGTGCTGCTGATCGACGAGCACACCGGTCGGACCATGCCGGGACGCCGTCTCTCCGAGGGGCTGCACCAGGCCATCGAGGCCAAGGAGGGGCTGCCGATCCAGGCGGAAAGCCAGACCCTGGCCTCGACCACCTTCCAGAACTACTTCCGCCTTTACCAGAAGCTGTCCGGTATGACCGGTACCGCCGACACCGAGGCGTTCGAGTTCCGCCAGATCTACGGGCTCGACGTGGTGGTTATCCCCACCCATCGGGCGATCGCGCGCAAGGACTTCAACGATCTGGTCTATCTGACCCAGCAGGAGAAGTACGCGGCGATCATCGCCGACGTCAAGGAGTGCCAGGCCCAGAGGCGTCCGGTGCTGGTCGGCACCGCCTCGATCGAGAGCTCCGAGTACGTTTCCCAACTGCTGCAACGTGAAGGCATCTCACACCAGGTGCTCAACGCCAAGTACCACGAGAAGGAAGCCGAAATCATCGCCCAGGCGGGGCGTCCGGGCGCCGTGACCATTGCCACCAACATGGCCGGTCGGGGTACCGATATCCTGCTCGGCGGCAACTGGGAAGTAGAGGTTGCGGCGCTGGAGAATCCGACCGACGAGCAGATCGCCCAGATCAAGGCTGACTGGCAGAAGCGTCATCAGCAGGTGATTGAGGCCGGCGGCCTGCACGTGATCGCCTCCGAACGCCACGAGTCCCGTCGCATCGACAATCAGCTGCGCGGCCGCTCCGGCCGCCAGGGCGACCCGGGCTCCAGCCGTTTCTACCTGTCCCTGGAAGACAACCTGATGCGCATCTTCGCCTCCGATCGGGTGAAGAACTTCATGAAGGCCCTCGGCATGCAGTCCGGCGAGGCCATCGAGCACCGCATGGTGACCAACGCCATCGAGAAGGCGCAGCGCAAGGTCGAGGGCCGCAACTTCGACATGCGCAAGCAGTTGCTGGAGTTCGACGACGTCGCCAACGAGCAGCGCAAGGTGATCTACCACATGCGCAACAATTTGCTCGCGGCGGAGGACATCGGCGATACCATCGCCGAGTTCCGCGAGGAAGTGCTGAAGAGCGCGATCGACCAGCATATCCCGCCGCAATCGCTGCCCGAGCAGTGGGACATCCCCGGCCTGGAGGCCGTTCTGGACGGCGACTTCGGCGTCCAGCTGCCGCTGCAGAAGTGGCTCGACGAGGACGAGAGGCTCCACGAGGAAACCCTGCGCCAGCGCATCCTCGAGGCGATCCTGGCAGCCTACAAGGAGAAGGAGGAGATCGCCGGCGCCGAGGCCCTGCGCGCCTTCGAGAAGCAGATCCTCCTGCGCGTGCTGGACGACCTGTGGAAGGACCACCTGTCGACCATGGATCACCTGCGTCACGGTATCCACCTGCGCGGCTATGCGCAGAAGAACCCCAAGCAGGAATACAAGCGCGAGTCCTTCGAGCTGTTCCAGACCCTGCTGGAGTCGATCAAGCGCGACACCATCCGCGTCCTCTCCCATGTGCAGGTCCGCCGCGAGGACCCGGCCGAGGAGGAGGCACGTCTGCGCCGCGAAGCCGAAGCCCTGGCCGAGCGCATGCAGTTCCAGCATGCCGCTGCTTCGGCCCTGGCCCCGCAGCCTGAGCCTGCCGAGGCGGCCGCCGGGGAGCCCGCTCCTCAGGTGACCATGCGCGCCGAGCAGAAGATCGGCCGCAATGAGCCCTGTCCCTGCGGTTCGGGCAAAAAGTACAAGCACTGCCACGGACAGGTGAACTGATCCGGGGCTGCCCCGGCGGTTGGTGCGATGCGGGCGTCGGACGCTATCCTACGGAGATGATTTCGCTCATCTCCGTTGAGGCCGGACAATCCCAGCGCTCCTGCCGGAAGACCCGAAGTCGGCAGATTGCTTCCAGCGCCGCGACAGGCCAGGCCTTCGCGGCGTTTTTCCACCAGATTCCCCCCACCGTACCGCTGGTACGGTATCCAAACAGAACGCTTGTGAAGGAGCCCCTCATGGCTGTCGGTCTTGGCCCTCTGCCCACTCTGCACCCGGTCCCCGGTTTCGAACTCGGCATCGCTTCCGCCGGCATCAAGCGCCCCGGGCGCAAGGATGTAGTGGTCATGCGCTGCGCCGAGGGCGCCACGGTCGCCGGTGTGTTCACCCTGAACGCCTTCTGCGCTGCACCGGTGATCCTGGCCAAGCAGCGCGTGGCGGGGACAGTGCGCTATCTGCTGACCAACACCGGCAATGCCAACGCCGGTACCGGCGAGCCGGGCCTCACGGCGGCCAAGCGCACCTGTGCTCGCCTGGCCGAGCTGGCCGGGGTCGACGCGGAAGCGGTGCTGCCGTTTTCCACCGGGGTCATCGGCGAGCCGCTGCCGGTGGAGAAGATCGAGGCCGCGCTGCCCGCTGCCCTGGCTGATCTCAAGGCCGACAACTGGGGGGCGGCCGCCGAGGGCATCATGACCACCGACACCCTGCCCAAGGGCTGCAGCCGCCAGTTCCAGTATGAGGGCGTCACCGTCACCGTCACCGGCATCTCCAAGGGTGCCGGCATGATCCGCCCGAACATGGCTACCATGCTCGGCTACATCGCCACCGACGCCAAGGTCGCCCAGAACGTGCTGCAGGATCTGCTGCGCGATGCGGCGAACAAGTCGTTCAACCGCATCACCATCGACGGCGACACCTCCACCAACGACTGCTGCATCCTGGTCGCCACCGGCCGGGCCGAGGTGCCGGAGATCCGCAGCGCCGAGGGAGAGCTGTTCGCCAAGCTGAAACAGGCGGTCTTTGAGGTGAGCATGGATCTGGCCCAGGCCATCGTCCGCGACGGCGAGGGGGCGACCAAGTTCGTCACCGTGCAGGTCAACGGCGGTGCCAGCCATCAGGAATGCCTGGACGTCGGTTACGCCGTGGCCCACTCGCCGCTGATCAAGACCGCGCTGTTCGCTTCCGACCCCAACTGGGGCCGTATCCTCGCCGCCGTCGGTCGTGCCGGAGTCCCGCAGCTGGATGTGAGCCGGATCGATGTGTTCCTCGGCGATGTCTGCATCGCCAAGCAGGGCGGTCGTGCTCCCAGCTACACCGAGGATCAGGGCGCGGCAGTGATGGCCCAGCCGGAGATCGGCATCCGCATCGAGCTGGGACGCGGCGACTGCAGCGAGACCATCTGGACCACCGATTTGTCCCATGAATACGTGAAGATCAATGCCGAATACCGGACCTGATACGAGGTCCTAGGTACGGGCCGCGCAGGTCGGATTCGAGCCTGCCCGGCCTCGCGGTGTCGGCTCGCTCGCTGCTCCCTGATAACGAGGAGATCGCATGTCCCTGACCCTGATCATCGGCAACAAGAACTACTCGTCCTGGTCCATGCGCGCCGCGCTGGTGCTGGAGCTGACCGAGGAGCCCTACGAGGAGCGCAAGATCCCGCTGTTCCGCCCGGAGAGCCGCGCCCGGCTGCTCGCCGAATCACCCAACGGCAAGGTTCCGGTGCTGCTGACCGAGGAGGGGCCGGTCTGGGACTCCATGGCGATCGCCGAATACTTGGCGGAGACCTTCAGCGAGTTCCATCTCTGGCCGCGCGGCGAATATGCCCGGGCCGTGGCCCGCTCGATCTGCGCGGAGATGCACAGCGGTTTCGCCGCGCTGCGTAGCCACCTGCCGATGGATCTCAAGCGCACGCCGAAGACGGTGGCACTGCCCGTTGATGCCCAGGCGGACATCGATCGGATCTGCGTGCTCTGGGCCGACTGCCGCGAACGCTTCGGGCAGGATGGTCCCTTCCTGTTCGGGCACGTCAGCATCGCCGACGCCTTCTATGCACCGGTGGCCGCTCGTCTGCGCGGCTATGCCGTGCCGCTGCCGGCGGAGGCTGCGGCCTATGTGGAAACCATTTACCAGTGGCCGGCCTTCCAGCGTTGGTATCGGGCTGCCCTGGAGGAAACGGGAGAGAAGTGAATGAATCGAGTGCATGTCGCCGCGGCCGTGATCCGCGGCACCGACGGTCGGGTATTGATCGCCAGGCGGCCGGATGACAAGCACCAGGGAGGGCTCTGGGAGTTCCCAGGCGGCAAGGTGGAGGAGGGCGAGTCCGTCGAGACGGCCTTGGCTCGCGAGCTGGAAGAGGAGCTGGGCATCCGGGTGACCGCGTCCCGGCCACTGATCCAGGTCCGCCACGATTATCCCGACAAGCGGGTTCTGCTGGACGTCCGGGAAGTCTCCGCCTTCGAGGGCGAGCCCCACGGCGCCGAAGGCCAGCCGCTTGCCTGGGTTGCGCCCAAACAACTGCCCGATTACGAGTTTCCCTCGGCCAATCTGCCCATCGTCGCGGCGGTACGCCTGCCGGAGCGTTACCTGATCACGCCGGATGGCCTGTCGCCGCAAGACTTGCTGAAGGGCATCAGGGCCGCGCTGGACCGCGGAGCTCGCCTGCTCCAGCTGCGCACCCCTGCGATGTTCGATGCCGAGTACCGGGACATGGCGGTCGACGTGCAGGGGCTCTGCGCCGGAAGGGCGCAACTGATGCTCAAGGGGCCGCTGGAGTGGCTGGGCGATTTCCCCGCCGCCGGCTGGCACCTGACCGCCAAGCAGCTGCGCGAATACGCCGCCCGCGGGCGTCCTTTCCCTGCGACGCGCTGGCTGGCGGCGTCCTGCCACGATGCCGAGGAGTTGGCGTTGGCCATGGAGATGGGCGTGGATTTCGTCACCCTTTCGCCGGTCCAGGCTACCCAGACCCATCCCGAGGCCAAGCCCCTGGGCTGGGAGCAGGCCGGCGAATGGCTAAAGGGCTTCAATCGTCCGGCGTTCCTGCTCGGCGGGCTCGGTCCGCAGGATCTGGAACGGGCCTGGCAGGTGGGCGCTCAGGGCATCGCTGGCATCCGCGGGTTGTGGCCAGCGGAATGAGCCACTAGCGGAGAAGGACTTCAGTCCGCCGTGGCCGCCTGCCAGAGCACCTCGGCGCAACCCTGACGACGGCCGATCAGGCGGGCGGCGACGAACAGCAGGTCGGACAGCCGATTGAGGTAGGCCAGCAGCTCGGGCCGTAGCGGTTCCACGGCATTCAGCTGCTGGCAGCGGCGCTCGGCGGTGCGGGCCAGGCTGCGACAGACATGGGCCTGGGCGATCAGACGCGAACCGCCGGGCAGGATGAAGTCGCGCAGCGGGCCGAGCTCCGCGTTCCAGCGATCGATGGCGCTTTCCAGGCGAGCGATCTCGCCGGCGTCCAAGGCCAGGTAGTCGGGCATCGCCAGCTCGCCGCCGAGATCGAACAGACGATGCTGGCATGGCGCCAGGACTTCGCCGACCTCGGCCAGACCCGGATGGTGGCCCAGTGCCTCGGCCACTTCGGCCAGCAGCAGGCCGAGCTGGCTATTCAGGGTGTCCACCTCGCCCATCGCCTCCACCCGGGGATGGTCCTTGGGCACCCGGCGTCCGTCGGCCAGGCCGGTCTCGCCGGCATCCCCGGTACGGGTGTAGATCTTCGACAGTCGATTGCCCATGCTTGTGTTCCAGGTGGCTAGAGCTCGGCGCCTTCCGGCGTTTCGGCCAATTGCAGACGTAGGGTGAAGCTGCTGCCCTGGCCGGGCTTGGATTGTACTTCCATCTGCCCCTTGTGATTGTTGGTGATGATGAAATAGGACACCGACAGGCCGAGCCCCGTGCCCTGGCCGACTTCCTTGGTGGTGAAGAAGGGCTCGAAGATGCGCTTGCGCACCGGCTCGGGGATGCCGACGCCATTGTCCTCGACCACGATTTCCGCCCATGGCGGATTGCGCCGGGTGCGCAGGGTGATGCAGCCGGGCGTGCCGTCCTGACGCTGGTGGATGGACTGCGCGGCGTTCTTCAGCAGGTTGAACAGCACCTGCTCCAGCTCGTTGGCGATGGCCTGCGCCGGTCCGAGGTGCGGGTCGAAGTCGCGCTGGATGGTCAGGCTCTTGAAGTCGAAGCTCTCGGTCAGGGCGAAGTCGTTGCTAGCAATCTCCAACGCCTGATCGATCACCGGGGGGAGCAGGGTGGGTACCAGTTGCCGGTCGCTGCGCCGGCTGAAACTGAGCATGTGGCTGACGATCTTCGCCGCGCGGGTGCCGGCCTGCTGGATGCCGTCCAGCAGTTGCGGCACCTCGCGCTTGGCCAGGTAGTCGCGCACCGCCTCCAGGGAGACGCCGCTTTCCTCGGCCTGCTCCTGGTTCTTCGCCAGTTCCGGGGACAGGCGCCGGCGGATGTTCTGCACGTTGTGCAGGATCGCCCCCAGCGGATTGTTGATCTCGTGGGCCATGCCGGCGGCGAGGCCGCCCACCGAAAGCATCTTCTCCGACTGCACCATCAGCTCCTCCATGGACAGCCGCTGGGTGATGTCGTCGATGCGGATCACCACCCCTCGGCCACTGCCGCCCATCAGTGGGTAGAAGGTCAGGGCGTAGTGACGGGGCTCGTCGTCCTTGGGCCAGGTGACCCGTTCGATCTTCTCCACCGTATGCCGCTCGGCGGTGCGCCTGAGCTGTTCGATGAACGGCTTGAGCGGCGGGAAGGCGAGGAAGACCGGCTGGTTCAGGGCCTCCTGCAACGGCGTGCCGGACAGGGCGCTGGCTTCCTGATTCCACTGGGTGACGTAGAGCTGATCGTCGAGGGCGATCAGCGCCGAAGGCATGGAATCGATGATGCTGTTGAGATAGTTCTGGAAGCCGGTGAGCTTCTTCTCGATCTTGCCGCGCACCTGGACTTCCAGCTCCAGCTTGCGGTTGGAGTGGCGGGTCTGCTCGGCCAGGCTCTGGGCCTGCTCGGAGGCGGCCTGGGCTTCGTCGCGGGCGCGCTTGAGCTGCCGCTCGCGGGCCTCGATCCTAGACAGCATGGTGTTGAAGGCGTCGGCCAGGCTGCCGATCTCGTCCTGGTTGCCGGGCGCGGCGCGTAGGGCGTAGTTCTCCTCGTGGGTGACCTGGCGCGAGAGCTCCTCCAGCTTGCGGATCGGTCGGGTGATCAGGCGGCGGATCTGCCGGGCCACCAGCATCCAGAGCAGCACGCTGAAGGCGAGGATCAGCAGGCTGGCGCTGAGGGTGCCGGTATAGAAGGCGCCCGGCAGCTCGCTGGAGGCAACCAGCAGCAGACGGCCCGGAGGATGGCCCGGATTCGGTAGTTCGATCACCTGGTTGGCGCGAAATTCGAGCATGCGCCAGCTCTCCAGCGCGCTGGCGTGCTCCGGCAGCGCCAGGGGCGAGCCCCGCTGCAACTGGGCGAGGAGCTGGCCGTCGCTGCCGTACAGCGCGGCGGCGCGCAACGGCGTGTAGCTCTCCAGACGCTCGAGGACCTGCTTGGCCGCCTCCGGCGAGCCGAGTGCCTGTTCGCTGAGCGGTGGAATGGAGATCAGCTGGCCGAGGGTATCCAGGGCCTGGGGCGTCATACTCTGCTGGGAGATCCAGTAGGCCGCACTGATGAAGGCCAGATTGGCCAGCAGCAGAACGGTGGCGAGCAGTACCAACAAGGCTGCCAGGAGCTTTTGCCCGACCGGCAGGTTTTCCAGGCGCTGACGAAGCATGGCCATTTCACGGCTGACGGAAGAAGGGGCAGAGTAACGCGGGCCTCAGTCGACGGGCAATCCGCGCGCGGCCAGATGCTTCTGCAGGCGTAAATGCAGGCTCTGCAGCCGGGGGAGCGGCAGCGACAGGCGCTCCGCCTCGCGGCAGGCGTGGTCGAGCAGGTAGGCGATCTCGCTGCGCCGCCCGTGGGCCACGTCCTGATGCATCGACGAATAGTTGGCCGCGGTCGCCCGGATCACTCGTTCGACGTCTTCCCGCAGGCCCTCGGCGGCGGTCGGCTGATCGCAGCGGCGCAGCAGTTCGCGCAGCTCGTTGCAGAGGCCGGCGACCTCCTCCTCGTGCTCCAGCAGCCCGCCGTTGCGGCAGTCGTGCAGGACGGTGAGCGGGTTGATTGCGCAGTTCAGCGCCAGCTTGCGCCACAGTCGGGTCTGGATGTCCGCACTCCAGCTGTGCGGGATGCCGGCCCGCTCCAGCTCGGCCAGCCAGGCGGGCGGCGCTCCCGCATCGCCCAGCCAGGTGTGGCCCAGGCCGGCGAACACCACGTGGAAGTCGCCGTCGCGGAAGGCGCCCTCGGTGGTCGAGGCGAAAATGCAGCGGCATTCCGGCAGCGCAGCGGCCACCGCATCTTGGCTGCCCAGTCCGTTCTGCAGCAGGAGCAGTTCGGTGCCCGGCGCGAGGCGCGGCGCCAGCCGCTCGATTGCCGGCAGGGCATCGTAGGCCTTGCAGGCCAGCAGCAGACGGCGGATGGGCGTGCCGGCATCGAGGGCTTCGCCCTCGATCGGATACAGCTGCGTCTCGTCCCCGTATGTCAGGCGCAAGCCGCCGGCGGCCCGATAAGCCTCCAGCCGTTCCGGGCTGCGCAGAATCAGCCGCAGCGGCAGGCCTGCCCGGGCCAGGCGCGCGGCCCATAGGCTGCCCAGGCTGCCGGCGCCGAGGACGTGCCAGACGGTCTTCGAGGCTTGGTCGGCTGGAGGGGGAAACGGAAGGCGATCGTCTGCTGGCATGGGAGGGCTGGCTCGTGGGCGGCGGGCTTGGAGGATGGCAGGCAGGCGATGGCATAGTGCACCCTCGCAAGCCGGCAGGGAGGTCCGGCGAATCGTTATAATGAGCGGGTATCTCAACCGTCAAGGCGCGCCCATCCGGGCGGCCATCTACTGGAGGAACTCCATGCCCTCGTTCGACGTGGTGTCCGAACTGGACAAACACGAAGTCACCAATGCCGTCGACAATGCGATCAAAGATCTGGATCGACGCTATGACTTGCGCGGCAAAGGCAGCTTCGAGCTGAAGGACAAGACCGTCACCCTGACCGCCGAAGCCGACTTCATGCTTGAGCAGATGATCGAAATCCTCAAGCTGGCGCTGGTCAAGCGCAAGATCGACATCCAGTGCCTGGAGTTCAAGGACTCCTATGCTTCCGGCAAGGTGGTCAAGCAGGAAGTGACCCTGCGCGAGGGCATCGACAAGGAGCTGGCGAAGAAGATCGTCGCGCTGATCAAGGATGCCAAACTCAAGGTCCAGGCGGCGATCCAGGGCGAGCAGGTGCGCGTCACCGGCAAGAAGCGCGACGACCTGCAGGAGGCCATCGCCCTGCTGCGCAGCCAGGAGCTGGGCATGCCGCTGCAGTTCAACAACTTCCGCGACTGAGGGGCATCCGCCGTGGCGGCGAACCATCACGGCGGGTCAGTCGGAAACGGCGGGAGCCTCGTCCGGCGTGGCCGGAGCCGCCGACAGGGGCGGCAAGCGCCACTGCCAGAGGATCAGCAGCAGGGTCGGTACGCCGAGGATGGCGGTGACCAGGAAGAACTCGGCATAGCCGAGCTGCTCCACCAGTACGCCGGAATAGCCGCCGATGAGCCTCGGCAGCAGCAGCATGATCGAGCTGAGCAGGGCGTACTGGGTGGCGGAGAATTTCAGGCTGGTCAGGCTCGACAGGTAGGCGACGAAGGCCGAGGTGGCCAGGCCGGAGCTGAAGTTGTCGCAGGAGATGGTCAGCACCAGCATCTCCAGATTGGTACCCATGCCGGCGAGCAGGAGGAACAGGACGTTGGTGGCGGCGGAAGCCAGACCGCCGACGAAGAGAATCGGCAGGATGCCGAAGCGGACGATCAGCAGGCCGCCGAAACCGGCACCGAGCAGGGTCATGATCAGGCCGAACAGCTTGCTCACGCTGGCGATCTGATCCTTGGTGAAGCCCTGATCGATATAGAACACATTGGCCATCACGCCGAGCACGGTATCCGACAGCCGATAGGTGGCGATCAGTCCGAGCAGCAGCAGGGCCTGCCAGCGGTAGCGGACGATGAAGTCGCTGATCGGCGTCAGTACCGGCGCCAGGCTGCGTCGGCCCATGGCCGAGAGGCAGAGCGAGGCGAGCGTGAAATAAAGGATGAAGCGCAGGAAGGCGCGGTCTTCTCGGATCAGCTCCAAGAGCCCGATCCGGCCCTGGAACAGGAGCAGGGCGTCGCTGTGGTAGAGCTGGGTGAAGGTGGCCGGGACCGATACCAGCAGCGCGATCAGCACCAGGATCGACAGCAACTGGTGAGAGAACCTGAAGCGCGCCGCCTCCTGCTGGGTCTGCACGGGCACCGCCGGCTCGCGGGTCAGCAGGCTGGTGATCAGGCCGGGCAACATCAGCAGGGCGAACACCATGTAGGTGGCGCTCCAGGCGGAGGGCTTGTACAGCTGGCCGGTGGAACCGAACCACTCGGCGAAATACAGCGCTCCGGCCGTCGCCAGCAGGGCGGCTACCCGGTAGCCCGCCATGTAGCTGGCGGCCAGGGCGGCCTGGCGGTTGTCCTCGACGATCTCCAGGCGATAGGCATCCACGGCGATGTCCTGGGTGGCCGAAGCGATGGCCACCAGCACGGCCAGGGCGATCAGCCAGGCCAGGTTCCGCTGCGGATCGCACAGGGCCATCCCGACCAGACCGATGGCCACCAGCGTCTGCGACAGCACCAGCCAGGAACGCCGGCGGCCGAGGCCGCCGAGCAGCGGCAGGCGCCATTGGTCGAGCATGGGCGCCCAGACCCACTTGAAGGCGTAGGCCAGGCCGATCAGGCTGGCGAAACCGATGGTATCGCGGGCGATTCCCGCTTCGCGGAGCCAGACGGAGAGGGTGGAGAACACCAGCATGTAGGGCAGGCCGGCGACAAAGCCAAGCACCAGCAGGGCCAGAGTGGCCGGGCTGGCATAGGCGGCGATGGCATCGCGCCAGGTTTTATGGGACATGAGACTCGGTGGTTGCATGCAAAGATCGCACTCTACCCGCTGGGCTCCATGGGGCGCCAGCCGTGGCGACGGATATCCACGCGATTGCCTTCGACGAGCAGCCCTTCGGCGCGCAGGCGGGCGCGCTGTTCGTCCCCTGCCGGCGTGCCGGCCGGCAGACTGAGCCGGCCGCCGGTACCCACGACGCGATGCCAGGGAAGGCGCGTGCCATCCGGCAACTGTGCCAGGGTGCTGCCCACCCAGCGGGCGGCACGGCCGAGTCCGGCCAGGTCGGCCAGCTGTCCGTAGCTGACGACCTTGCCCGCAGGCACTTGGGCCAGGGCCAGGTACAGGGCTTCGCGGCGGCCCGCGGCGGTGGTCGCGGGGAACCCGGGAGGGCTGTCTTGGGGATCGCTCATGGAGTGTTCGGGCTCGCCGCGGACTGGCGGTCAGGACGGATTGGCCTGTCAGGATAACGGGACTGCGCGGCAGGACAAGGGCAGGTGGTCGGCAAGCCGGCGCCTGCCTTTCCCGGAAGAAGAGGAGCGCTGTCCTCGGATCGGCGAAACCCGGCTCGGACCGGGCTTCGGGAAAGGTGGGGAACACCCGCCGGATGGACTCCGGGCAAGGCCCGGAGCCCCGGCGCATCACATGCGCAGCCCGCCGTCCAGCTCCAGCACGCGACCGGTGAAGTAGTCGTTCTCGAAGATGAAGGCCGCGCCGTGGGCGATCTCCGCCGGTTTGCCCATGCGCCTCAAGGGAATGCCGGCAGTCATCTTCTCCAGGGCCTCGGGCTTCATGCTGGCGGTCATTTCGGTCTCGATGAAGCCGGGAGCGATGGCGCCGACGCGGATGCCGTAGCGGGCCAGCTCCTTCGCCCAGACCACGGTGTCGGCAGCCACGCCGGCCTTGGCCGCGGTGTAGTTGGCCTGGCCCATGTTGCCGGCCCGGGAGATGGAGGAGATGTTGACGATCGCGCCCTTGTTGTCCAGCTCGATCATCTTCGCCGCCACCTCGCGGGTGCAGAGGAACACGCCGGTCAGGTTGACGTCGATCACCGCCTGCCACTGGGCCAGGGTCAGCTTGCTCAGCTCGCCGTCCTTGATCTTGATGGTCAGACCGTCGCGCAGGATGCCGGCGTTGTTCACCAGACCGTTGATGGCGCCGAAGTCCTCGGCCACCTGGGCGACCATCTGGATCACCTGCTGCTCGTCGGCCACGTTGCACAGGTAGGAACGGGCGTCGCCTCCAGCGGCCTTGCAGGCGCCGACGGCTTCGTCGAGCTTCTCGCGGTTGAGGTCGACCAGGGCCAGCTTGGCACCCTTCGACGCCAGATGTTCGGCCATGGCCCGGCCAAGACCCTGACAGCCGCCAGTGATGATGATGACCTTGTCGTTCAGTTGCATCTTCTATCCCCCTGGGGATGGATCACTGTTGCCCCGCTGGTGCCGCGAATCGTTATGCTGGACACCTTGTCCGTTGCGACGGATCTTTCAAACGAGGAGTCGTAAGGTGAGCGTGAATGATTTGAAGCATGCCCGACAATTATTGCTCAAGGAGTACCGTGGTGCTCTGTCAACCCTGTCCCAGAGCCATTCGGGCTTCCCTTTCGGATCAGCGGTGCCCTATTGCCTGGATGCCTCGGGGCTTCCGTTGCTGCTGATCAGCCGGATCGCCCAGCACACTCGCAACCTGCAGGCCGACGGCCGCTGCTCGCTGCTGGTCGGCGAGCGCGGGGCGGAAGACGTGCAGGCGGCAGGCCGGCTGACCCTCCTCGCCCATGCCGAACGTCTGGCCGACGAGGCCGCGATCGAGGCCGCCGCCGCTCGCTACTACCGTTATTTTCCCGCCGCGCGCGACTATCACCGCGCCCACGACTTCGATTTCTGGGTGCTCAGGCCGGAACGCTGGCGCTTCATCGGCGGGTTCGGCGCCATCCACTGGCTGCAGGGCGTCGAGCTGGCCAATCCCTTCGCCGGGGAGGTCGAGACGGGCATGATCGAGCACATGAACCGGGATCACGCCGATGCCATCGCCCACTACGTCGAGCTGACCGGCTTGCCGAGCGACGAACCGGCGGAAATGGTCGGCATCGACAGCGAAGGTTTCCACCTGCGCATCGGGCGCGCGGTGCACTGGCTGCCGTTCTCCACAACTTGTAACACTCCGCTCGCGGTGCGCCAGGCCTTGGTGGAGCTGGCCCGGGCACCATCCTGGCCGACCGCTGGGGAAATCCAGGGTTGATTTCGGCGGGGACCGGCATCACTTAATAGAGAGTCGGAAGACGGTCTTCCCCAGGAAACCACCATAGATGCGCGCTTTCTTTCTGCTGTTCTTGCTGTTTCCCCTGCTCGAGCTGGCCGTGATGATCAAGGTCGGCAGTGCGATCGGCGTGCTGCCGACCCTGCTGCTGATCGTCCTCGACGTCATGCTCGGCAGCCTGATCCTGCGCCTGGCCGGCGTGGCCACTCTCTGGCGGGCCCGCGAGCGTTTGGTTCGCGGCGAATTGCCGGAGTTGGAAATGCTCGACGGGATGCTCATCGCCATCGGCGGCGCCCTGCTGTTGCTGCCGGGCTTCATCAGCGACGCGATCGGACTGGTCTGTCTGCTGCCCTTCACCCGCCATCTGCTGCTCGGCGATCTGCGTCGGCGCGCCGAGGAGCAGGCACGGCGCCAGCAGGCGTTTTTCGACGAACTGGCCGCCCGCACCGGCCAGCCACGACCGGACGGCGCCTCCCGGCCCAACGTCATCGAAGGCGAATACGAGCGCCGCGACGACTGAGCCGGCCCGCCGGCCTTCGATCGCGCCCGGCGTGACGGGCGAACGACGCCGGACGATGGTCCGGCTTTTTTCGTCCATTCCCCCCCTTGGCTCGATGCCGGCGGGCGGAAATTTTTCGTAGGCACCCTTGAAATGCCCTTGGGAGCCCACATGTAGCGGTCACCGCAAGGTTCCTGTCAGGCGACAGGGCAGTACTTCTGCGGTTCGCCCCGCGGGCCGCGGCCGGCACTCAGCCGGTTTTTGCTAACAGGCCGATCAGAGCATCGGTTGCAGACAACATTGAACTAGGAGAGATCGACAATGAAGCTTCGTCCTCTGCATGACCGCGTCGTCATTCGTCGCAGCGAAGAAGAAACCAAGACCGCTGGCGGCATCGTTCTGCCGGGTTCCGCTGCAGAGAAGCCGAATCAAGGCGAAGTCGTCGCTGTCGGCACCGGTCGCGTGCTGGACAACGGCGAAGTCCGTCCGCTGGCCGTCAAGGTCGGTGACAAGGTGGTGTTCGGCCCCTATTCCGGCAGCAATACCGTCAAGGTCGACGGCGAAGACCTGCTGGTGATGGGCGAGAGCGAAATCCTCGCTGTCATCGAAGCCTGATTTTCACGAATCTCCATAAATTCAAAGATTGAGGAACGATCAAATGGCTGCAAAAGAAGTCAAGTTCGGTGATTCCGCCCGCAAGAAAATGTTGGTCGGCGTGAACGTGCTGGCCGACGCCGTCAAGGCCACCCTCGGCCCGAAAGGCCGCAACGTCGTACTGGACAAGAGCTTCGGCGCCCCGACCATCACCAAGGATGGCGTGTCCGTGGCCAAGGAAATCGAACTGAAAGACAAGTTCGAAAACATGGGCGCCCAGCTGCTGAAAGACGTGGCTTCCAAGGCCAACGACGAAGCCGGTGATGGCACCACCACCGCTACCGTTCTGGCCCAGGCCATCGTCAATGAAGGTCTGAAGTCCGTTGCCGCCGGCATGAACCCGATGGACCTGAAGCGTGGCATCGACAAGGCCACCACCGCCATCGTCGCCGAGCTGAAGGCTCTGGCTAAGCCGTGCGCCGACTCCAAGGCCATCGCCCAGGTCGGCACCATCTCCGCCAACTCCGACAGCTCCATCGGTGACATCATCGCCGAAGCCATGGAAAAGGTCGGCAAAGAAGGCGTGATCACCGTCGAGGAAGGTTCGGGCCTGGAGAACGAGCTGTCCGTCGTTGAGGGCATGCAGTTCGACCGCGGCTACCTGTCCCCCTACTTCATCAACAAGCCGGACACTATGGTGGCCGAGCTGGACAACCCGCTGCTGCTGCTAGTCGACAAGAAGGTCTCGAACATCCGCGAACTGCTGCCGGTGCTGGAAGCCGTCGCCAAGGCTGGCCGTCCGCTGCTGATCGTCGCCGAGGACGTCGAGGGCGAAGCCCTGGCCACCCTGGTGGTGAACAACATGCGCGGCATCGTCAAGGTCGCTGCCGTCAAGGCCCCGGGCTTCGGCGATCGCCGCAAGGCCATGCTGCAGGACATCGCCATCCTGACCGGCGCCACCGTGATTTCCGAGGAAGTCGGCCTGAGCCTGGAAGGCGCCACCCTGGAGCACCTGGGTAACGCCAAGCGCGTCGTGCTGAACAAGGAAAACACCACCATCATCGACGGCGCCGGCGCCCAAGCCGACATCGAAGCCCGCGTTGCGCAGATCCGCAAGCAAGTCGAGGAAACCACCTCCGACTACGACAAGGAGAAGCTGCAAGAGCGTCTGGCCAAGCTGGCCGGCGGTGTTGCCGTGATCAAGGTCGGCGCTGCCACCGAAGTCGAGATGAAAGAGAAGAAGGCCCGTGTCGAAGACGCCCTGCACGCCACCCGTGCTGCAGTGGAAGAAGGCGTGGTTCCTGGCGGCGGTGTCGCCCTGGTGCGCGCTCTGCAGGCCATCGAAGGCCTGAAGGGCGAAAACGACGACCAGAACGTCGGTATCGCTCTGCTGCGTCGTGCCGTCGAGGCTCCGCTGCGCCAGATCGTCGCCAACTCCGGCGGCGAGCCGAGCGTGGTGGTCGATAAGGTCAAGCAGGGTTCCGGCAACTTCGGCTTCAACGCCGCGACCGATACCTATGGCGACATGATCGAGATGGGTATCCTCGACCCGGCCAAGGTTACCCGTTCCGCACTGCAGGCTGCTGCCTCCATCGGCGGTCTGATGATCACCACCGAAGCGATGGTCACCGACGTGGTGGAAGACAAGCCAGCCCCGGCCATGCCGGACATGGGCGGCATGGGCGGTATGGGCGGCATGATGTAAGCCACCCGCTCCCCAGCGGTATGAAAAAGCCCTGCCTCGCGCAGGGCTTTTTCTTTTGCTGCGCACCACGGCGCCGCGCAATAACCCGCCCGCTTTGCTGTCAAAGGGATTGCCATTCGTCAGCCATGCTGCAGACGGGTAGCGGCTGTTCTACCGTTGTCAAGTACATCCGGCAGCAACAGAGCGGGGATAATAAGAATGAAACCGGGTCTCGCACGCGTTCTGTTTCTGGTGGGCTCCCTCGTCGTCGCTACCCTGGCCACGGCAGCCTGGGATGAGCACGAGCCCGAAATACTCACCAAGAGTCGCTTGGACCATTGTCCGGCACCGCCCGAGGCGAAGTCCGACACGGCAGTCGAGCCCGACCGGGATCTGCTGCTGTTCCTCTACAGCCTGTCCCAAGGCCTGAAGGGCAGGAACTAGGGCGCCGAGTAGGCGGAAAGCCGGATGGCCGAGGCGGGCACGGCCTCGGCAACGGTCCTGTCGCGCTCCCGTTTCTGGAGCGTGGAGAGTGGGGCTTATTTCCCTTTCGGCAGGCGTATGCCTTCGTCTTTCACCATGTAGGGCGCTTCGTTCCGTTCGTAACGGACCTGTGCCGATACACGGCTCCGACCGGGCTCGCCGTTTGTCCTGGTCGAGGAGGCCGCCGATCAGCAGCCGGCCGCCGACAGCGTGAGCGGGACGAGGCAGAGGGCGATTCCGAGCAACAGCAGTCCGGCGGCCTTGCCGTACCGGGCGGCGTGCCCGTTGATTGTCAGCCAGGCGTGCCGGGTGCGGCACCATAGGCGCTTGAGGATTCTGTTCATGGTTGTGTACCACCTTCCCTGATGGCGATGCCCGCGGGCGTGCGGCCAGTTCCGTGCTTCAATCCTTGAAGGCTCGTGCCGACCGACCACGACACGGCCGGCTCCCTAAACTTAGGTGCCCTTTGCCATTAAGGCAATATGAATGTGCGACCGATTCGATACGGCGGGGGCCAGTCCGTTGCGCGTCCCGGCGCTCAGGTCGCCTCACCGGCGGGACTGGGGTGACGCTGCATGCGCCGGATGAACTCGGAGAATTCGCAGGCCGACAGGGGCTCGCTGTACAGGTAGCCCTGGCCTTCGTGGCAGCCCTGGTCGATCAGGTAAGCCTCCTGCGCCGCGGTCTCCACTCCTTCCGCGGTGATCTGTTTGTCCAGGCTCTTGCCCAGCTGGATGATGGTGCGGACGATGGTGGCGTCTTCGTCGCGTCCGCCCTTGCCCAGGTCGCAGACGAAGCTCTTGTCGATCTTGATCTTGTCCAGCGGCAGGCTCTTCAGGTAGCTCAGCGACGAGTAGCCGGTGCCGAAGTCGTCGATGGCGATGCGCGCGCCGGAGCGGCGCAGGCCGAGCAGGTGGCCGGCGGCGGTCTGGATGTCTTCCATCAGGCTGGTCTCGGTGACCTCCAGCTCCAGGCTGCCGGCCGGCAGCTGGTAGGTGTGCAGCAGCCGGTTGATCAGGCGCGGCAGGCCGGCGTGGCGCAGCTGCACTGCGGAGAGGTTGACCGCCATGTGCAGCTCGCGGAAGCCCGCGTCATGCCAGGCGCGCAGCTGCCGGCAGGCCTGCTCCAGCACCCACTCGCCGATGGCTATGATGCTGCCGTTCTGCTCCGCCAGGGGGATGAACTGCTCCGGCGGCACTTGGCCGTGGTCGGGATGCTCCCAGCGCAGCAGGGCTTCGGCCCCCAGCACCCGCTGTTCCAGATAGGACAGCTGCGGCTGGTAGTAGAGATGCAGCTCTCGGCGCGGCAGGGCCTCGCGCAAATCCTTCTCCAGCTCCCGGCGGCGACGCATCTCGCTGTCGACGCTGGCGATGTAGAACTGGTAACGGTGGTGTGCGCGCTTGGCCAGGGTCATGGTCTGCTCAGCCTTCTGCAGCAGCTTCTCGGTGGCGCGACCGTCCTCGGGGTAGAGGGTGATGCCGATGGTGGCGCGCAGGCGAACCTCCTGGAAATCCAGCGAGAAGGGCTCCTGCAGGTCGTCGAGGATGCTCTGCGCCAGCTCCGCGGCCAGGTACGGCTGCTCGATGTCGGTCTGCACTAGGACGAAACGGTCGCTGCCCAGGCGCGCCAAGGCGGCTAGGCCGGCGCTGAGGTTGCCCAGGCGGTCGGCCAGCGCCACCAGCAGCTCGTCGCCGACCTGGTAGCTGAACTGTTCGTTGATTCCCTTGAAGTCGTCCAGGCCGACGCAGAGCACCGCGACCCGGCGCTGGCGGCGGGTCGCGTCCTCGAGGATGTGGTCGAGCAGCAGCAACAGGTGCTGGCGATTGGGCAGCCCGGTGAGGGGGTCGTAGTGGGCCATTCGCTGCAGGCTGCTTTCCGCTTCGTGGCGCAGGCGGGTGTTGCGCTCGATGGAAGAGAGCAGCTGGTTGACGGTTTTGATCCACTGGCCCAGTTCGCTCCCCTCGTGACCCTTGAGCATCGGCAGCTTGCTGGCGCCGGGGCGGTCCGGATCGATCTTCGCCAGGTTGCCGATCAGCTGGCGCAAGGGACTGCTCAGGCGTTCGCGGAAGATCGGCAGTAGCAACAGGGGCAGGGCGAGGGCGCTGAGCAGGCTGGACGAGAGGATGGCCAGGGCGCGGGAGAGGAAGTCCCGGCCATAGGCCGCGGTATCCAGACTGATCTGCAGATCGCCGTAGTGCACGCTGCCCGGCGCTTGGCCGTACAGCGGCAGGCTGGAGCGCCTGGTCGGGCCGAACAGCGGATCGGTCAGCCAGCAGGTCGGCAGCGGGGGCGGCTCGCGGGAGCGCGCAGCGAGGCTTTTCCCGCGGCCCGTGCCGAGGCTGGCCGAGCCGACCGCCTCGTGCCGGAGCAGCCCCTCGACGACCTGCAGGCCCTGGCCCCGGTCGAGGCGCTGGAGCGCCTGGGTCGCCGGATCGCGGAACAGGGCTAGGATGCGCGCGGCGTCCCGGTCGATCTGCTCGCGGGTCTTCAGCAGATCGAGAAAGATCAGGCCGCCGCTGGTGGCCATGCCGATCGATAGGGCGGTCAGCAGCACCACGCGGAGCAGTTTCAGCGACAGGCTGTGGTCGGGGGCCAGCTTCAAGGCGCGAGTCCTGGTGAGATACTGCGTGAGCCGGACTTGGAGTATTGGCAACGCTCGGGTGAACGTCAAAAGCCCCGGTCGGATGTCGTTGGGTGAGCGCGTGGCCTTTCTTTCCCGGGCCGAAACGAAAAAGCCCGACGTGGCGTCGGGCTTTTTCGTGGAGCGGTGCGGACGGCTTAGGCGAAGTTCTTCGCCACGAAGTCCCAGTTCACCAGGTTCCAGAAGGCTTCGACGTACTTCGGACGGGCGTTGCGGTAGTCGATGTAGTAGGCGTGTTCCCAGACGTCGCAGGTCAGCAGCGGGGTGTCGCCGGAGGTCATCGGGTTGCCGGCGCCGATGGTGCTGGCCAGGGCCAGGGAGCCGTCGGCCTTCTTCACCAGCCAGGCCCAGCCGGAACCGAAGGTGCCGATGGCGACCTTGGTGAACTCTTCCTTGAACTTGTCGAAGGAACCGAAGGCGGCGTTGATGGCGTCAGCCAGTTTGCCGGTGGGCTGGCCACCGCCGTTCGGCTTCATGCAGTTCCAGTAGAAGGTGTGGTTCCACACCTGGGCAGCGTTGTTGAAGATGCCGCCGGAGGAGGACTTGACGATCTCTTCCAGGCTCTTGCCTTCGAACTCGGTGCCGGGGATCAGGTTGTTCAGGTTCACCACGTAGGTGTTGTGGTGCTTGCCGTAGTGGTATTCCAGGGTTTCGGCGGAAATGTGCGGCTCGAGGGCGTTCTTTTCGTACGGCAGCGGCGGCAATTCAAAAGCCATGATCTTTTCTCCATCTCATCAGGTAAGAACTTGCGCGGCAGGTGCGCGACCGGGGCGGTCGGGTACGGCTCCGAGCTGGGCTCATGGTGCCGCGAATTCAGGATCATAGCACCCGACCTGTGACATATCCACGCAGGATCTGTGTGGAAAGCCCATGCTAGAGCCTCGAGCGGTGGTCGCCGGATCGGGGCGACCTGAAGGTGTGGACAACTCTGCCGAAACCTCGTTCAGCCCCTGGGATGGCAATCGGTCGGGCGGCCTGCGCGGAGCCCGACGGAGGGGATGAGATGCGTCATTGCGGCGCCTTCTGGAGCAAAGCCGCCGGTTCGAGCCGCTATACTCGTTCCTTTGTCAGGATGCCTCCCGAAGGTCGCTCATGCGTAACGATACCGACGATGAACTGGAGCACATTCCCAGCCTGCGTGCCGAGGTGCGCGAGCGGGACGATTTCGGCCGCGCGGCCATCGACGAGCCTCCCGCGTCCGTGCGCAGCCGCCGGCAAGCCGCAGTCCCGCCGCGCGGTGCCCGTACCGGGCCGTTGTGGGCCCTGGTCGGCGCGCTCAGCATCGCCTTGGCCGGACTCGGCTGGTGGAGCTTCCAGCAGATCTCCCTGATGGAGCAGCAGTTGGTGGCGACCCAGGAGAGCTTCGCGCGGATCAGCGAGGAAGCGGCCGGGCGCATTCAGGACATCAGCGGTAAGGTGGTGGCGGCCGAGTCCAACGTGAACACCGGCAGCGAAGCCTTCAAGCTGCAGATCCGCCAGGTCGAGCGGCGTCTGGCGGAGGTGGCCCTGCAACTGCAGGGGCTGGCGGAGCGCCAGGGCGAACAGGGCAAGCAGGTCGAGCAACTCGCCGGCACCCTGCAACAGCAGCAGAGCGCCGGCGGCGAGCGGGACGCCCAGCTGGAGAACCGTCTGAACGCCCTGGCCAGCGAGCAGGCGGCACTGGGCACGCTCAAGGCCGAACAGGACAGGCAGCAGGCGAGCCTGGCCAGCCTGGGCGAATCGGTCCAGCAACTGAAGGGCCGCAAGGACCCGGCCGCCGATATCGAGCGCCTCGAGCAGGAGCTGCTCGTGTTGCGCAGCGAGCTGGACAACCGGCCGGCGGCGTCGGCGTCGACGACCAACGTCGAGGAGTTCGACGCCTTCCGGGCGCAGGTGAACCGCAGCGTCAGTACCCTGCAGAAGCAGGTCAAGACTCTGCAGCAGCAGTTGGACAACCGCTGACGGGCGGTGCCGTCCCTGACAGAAAAGCGAAAAGGCCCCGGTCAGGGGCCTTTCCGTTACGGGACCAGTCAGGCGTGGTCCATCCCGCCCGGGATCACAGGCGTGGGTAATCCAGGTAACCGACCGGGCCGGAGCCGTAGAAGGTTTCCGGATGCGGCTCGTTGAGCGGCGCATCCGCGGCCAGGCGCGCCGGCAGGTCCGGGTTGGCGATGAAGGGAATGCCGAAGGCCACGGCATCGGCCTTGCCGCCGGCCAGCCAGGCGTTGGCCTGCGCCTTGGTGAAGCGTTCGTTGGCGATCACCACGCCGCCGAAGAGCTCCTTCAGTTTCGGGGTCAGGCTGTCCTCGCCTTCCTTTTCGCGGGTGCAGATGAAGGCGATCGAGCGCTTGCCCAGCTCGCGGGCGACGTAGCCGAAGGTCGCCGCGCGGTCGGAGTCGCCCATGTCGTGGGAGTCGCTCCGCGGCGCCAGGTGTACGCCGACCCGGCCGGCACCCCAGATGGAGATCGCCGCGTCGGTCACTTCCAGCAGCAGGCGGGCGCGGTTCTCGATGCTGCCGCCGTACTGATCGGTGCGCTGGTTGGTGCTGTCCTGCAGGAACTGGTCGAGCAGGTAGCCGTTGGCGGCATGGATCTCCACGCCGTCGAAGCCGGCCGCCTTGGCGTTTTCCGCCCCCTTGCGGTAGGCCTCGACTATGCCGGGGATCTCGGCGGTTTCCAGGGCCCGCGGGGTCTCGAACTCCTTCATCGGCCGAATCAGGCTGACGTGCCCCTTGGGCTTGATGGCGCTTGGCGCCACCGGTCGCTCGCCGTTCAGATAGACGGGATCGGAGATCCGTCCGACGTGCCAGAGCTGCAGGACGATGCGGCCGCCGTTGGCATGCACCGCATCGGTGATGTTCTTCCAGCCGGCCACCTGCTCGTCCGACCAGATGCCGGGCGTGTTCGGGTAGCCCACGCCCATGGGCGCGACCGACGTGGCCTCGCTGATGATCAGGCCGGCCGAGGCGCGCTGCACGTAGTACTCGGCCATCAGCGCACCGGGCACGCGGCCGGGCTCGGCACGGCAGCGGGTCAGGGGCGCCATGACGATGCGGTTGCGCAGTTCCAGTTCGCCGATCTTGATGGGGTCGAAAAGGGTGGGCATGCGTAGGTCCTCGGTGTCGTTGGAAGAAGGCCGGGCCGATTCCGTCGGCCCGGCCGGGAAGACTTCAGAGTTCGTCGCCGATCTGCGCGAGGAAGGCCCGGATGGTCGCTTCGTCGCGGGAGAAGAAGCTCCACTGGCCGACCCGGCGCACGCTGACCAGGCCGGCCCGCTGCAGGGTCGCCAGGTGGGCCGAGACAGTGGACTGGCACAGCCCGGTACGCCGGTCGATCTGGCTGGCGCAGACGCCGAGTTCCAGGGAGTGCTCCTGCTCGGGGAAGTAGCGCTCGGGCTCCTTCAGCCAGTGCAGGATCTGTCGGCGTACGGGGTGGGACAGGGCCTTGATGATGGCATCGACGTCGATGGACATGGCTCGGGCACGCACCTCAGTATATCGCTCATGTCCGTACTTTAGATCGTCTTATTGCGATATGTCGATACTGTGATTCGGCCATGATCGTCCGCGGTCATGGCAGCATGCTTCCGGCAAGGCTCAGGCGGCTTCCGGCAAGCGCTCGACGGTGCCGAACAGTCTGGCGCTGATCGCCGCCTGCGCCCGTCGAGTCAGCTCGGTGCGGCTCAGTCCGTCGCTCTCCAGCACCGGCAGCAGATGGATCTCCACCGTGCTGCGCTCGCTGCCGAGCAGGCGCAGCAGATGGGACACCAGATCGTCCTCGCCGATGAAGGGGGCGATCGGATCGATCTCGCCGTCGCGCAAATAGCGGATCGCCACCGGTTGCACCGGCGCTGCGGCCTCGACCGCGCTGGCCAGCAGCCGGCTGTGGAAGTTGCGCAGGCTGCGTCCGTCGGTGGTGGTGCCCTCGGGGAAGATCAGCAGGCTGCGACGCTGCTGCAGGTGGCGCAGCAGCTGATTCTTGACCAAACCGCTGTCGCCCGCGCCGCGGCGGATGAACAGGGTCCCGGCGCGGTGCGCCAGCCAGCCGGCCAGCGGCCAGCTGCGCACCTCGGCCTTGGACAGGAAGGACAGCGGAACGAGGCAGCCCAGCAGGGGAATGTCGGTCCAGGAGACATGGTTGCTGACCCAGAGCATGGGGCGCTCCGGCAGTCGGCCGTGCAGGCTGACCCGGAAGGGCAGGGCAGCGGCCAGGCGGGCGAGGAACCAACGGGTCAGGCGCTGGCGCTGGGGCATCAGGTCGCGTCGGCCCAGACGTTCCTGCATTCCCACCCAGCCGGCCAGCAGCGTACCCAGGGCGAGCACGGCGAGCAGGCGGACGATACGCGTATAGAGGCGAAGCTTCTTCATGGGGCTCTCGGATGGCACCGGCCGGCGTCGGCGCTGGGGCGGTGCCGGCCGGTGGCGGGGTCAGACGGCCGCCTTGAAGTGACGGGCGTAACGTGGGCACAGCTCGTCGCGCTTGAGCAGGATGAACACGTCGGCGACCTGGAAGTCCGGGTCCCAGCAGGGTTCGCCGCAGATTTTCGCTCCCAGGCGCATGTAGGCTTTGAGCAGCGGCGGCAGCTCGGCGGTGACGTTGCCCGGCAGGTCCAGCGACGGCAGCGGAGTCTTCGGCTCGGCGCGCAGGCGTTCTGTGCACAGGTGGCGCTCGCGCAGGCGCTGCATCACTGCCTGGGCCTGGACGCCGCCATCGCGCATGGGGATGCTGGCGCAGCCCATCAGGTAGCGATAGCCGCCCTCGTTGAGCACCTCGGCCAGCTCGCTCCAGAGCACGGCGATGGTGGCGCCGTTGCGGTAGCCTTCGGCAACGCAGGTGCGGCCGATCTCCAGGAGCGGGCCTTCGAGGTGGGCGAGGCCGTGCAGGCTGAACTCCTCCTCGCTGTAGAAGCGTCCGAGGCCGGCGGCCGCCTGGCGATCAAGCAGGCGGGTGGTGGCGACCAGCTCCCCGCTGCTCAGATCGCGCACTCCGATGTGGCGGCAGTGCGGATCGAAGTCATCCATGTCCAGACCCAGTTCGGCGCCCTTCAGCTTGGCGTCGTATTCGGCGCTGAACACGCGAAAGCGCAGGGCCTGGGCTTCTCGCAGAGGCTGTGCACCGAGCAGGCGCTCGGCCCGCAGGCGGCGTTCCGGGGTTTTCTTGGCGGTAATGGCGCTGTGGGTCATGGCAGTCTCCGTGAGCCGGCCAGGGGGGGGCTCCGGTGCGGACGACGCACCCGCAGGGCCTCGCGCCTGGCCAGCCTGTTTCCCTTTGTGGATGTGTCGGTCCGCTTGGTTGACAGGCTCAGGCTATGGGGGGGCGGTGTCACGCTCGTGACGCTGGGGTGATTCTTGTATGACAGGGCGGCCGGACCGGCCGCCGGGAGGGGTGACACAGGTCACTTATTTCGCCTAGAGCATGGGCTATGTTCGCCGCAATTCATTGCCCGAGGTTTCCATGCGACGCGAACCCCAAGTGCTGTTCGACAACGGCACCCACCAATGCCTGCTGTTCGACGATCTGGTCACCGGCGATGGTGTGCAGTCCAACCAGTTTCTGATCACCGACCACGAGCAATACCTGCTGCTCGATCCGGGCGGCGATCTGACCTACACCCCGCTGTCGCTCGAGCTGTCCAAGCACATCTCATTGCAGGACCTGACCTACATCTTCGCCTCGCATCAGGACCCGGACATCATCTCCTCCCTAGGCAAATGGCTGCTGCACACCAAGGCGCGGGTGATCTGCTCGAAGCTCTGGGCGCGCTTCCTGCCCCATCTCACCGCCAGCTATCTGGCCATGAGCCATGGCATTTCCACCTTCGATCGGATCATCGCGCTGCCGGATCGCGGCGTTTCCTTCACCCTCGGCAGGTGCCAGCTGAAGGCCGTGCCGGCGCATTTCCTGCACTCGGTGGGCAACTTCCAGCTGTACGATCCGACGAGCAAGATCCTCTTCTCCGGCGACATGGGCGCCTCGCTGGTTCCGGACGCGACCCCGGTCAAGAACTTCGCTGCCCACATTCCCGAAATGGAGGGCTTCCACCGCCGCTACATGGCCAGCAACAAGGTCTGCCGGCTGTGGGCGAACATGGTCCGGAGCATGGACGTGGCGATGATCGTGCCGCAGCACGGCCGGCCCTTCGTCGGCCAGGACATGATCAATGCCTTCCTCAACTGGATCGAGAACCTGGAGTGCGGCATCGACCTGATGGGGCCGGACGACTACCGCCTGCCGAAATAGATCGGCACTGAGCCCTCGGACCGGACCCTGCACGAAACGACCGGCACTCATCGCGGTATGCTAGGTTCGGCGTCCGTTCCGGAGCTTGCCGATGCCTTTCATCCTCTTTCCCCTCCTGTTGCTGGCCGTCTGCCTGGGATTCGCCGGTACGGCCGCCGCCGAGACCTGGCCCGACGCCGACTGGCCGGTGCAGCCTGCCGCCCCGAGCGCCGCGGTGGCGGCCTTCGAGAACTACGCCTTTCCCCCGCGTGACGATGTCGAGCGCCGCGGCGTGCGCAGCGATGCGGTGGTGGTGATCCGCGACGGCGTGCTGGTCTACGAGCGCTACGCCGGCCCGACCGGCGCCGCCTCGCCGCATCTGGTCTGGTCGGTGAGCAAGAGCCTGCTCTCCTGCCTGCTCGGGGTGGCCTATGGCGAAGGCCGCTTCCGGCTCGACGATCCGGTCGCCCGCTACTACCCGCCTTTCGCCGCCCATCCGGACATCCTCCTGCGCCATCTGCTCACCTGGACCTCCGGGCTGGCCTGGACCGAGGACTACGAGTCGGCGCCGCTGACCTCGTCGGTCCTGGCCATGCTCTATACCCGCGGCCGGCAGGACATGGGCGCTTTCGTCGCCGGGCACGCCGCCGCCGTCGCCCCGGGCACTCGCTTCAGCTACTCCAGTGGCGACAGCAACGCGCTGGCGGCGGCGCTGAAGGGCATGCTCGGTGCGGAGGAGTACGCCGACTATCCGTGGCGGGCGTTCTTCGAGCCGCTGGGGATAACCTCGGCGGTCTGGGAGCGGGATGCGACCGGCACCTTCGTCGGCTCGGCCTATGCTTACCTGAGTGCCCGCGATCTGGCCCGGGTCGGACTGCTGATGCTGCGCGACGGGCGCTGGCGGGAGCGACAGCTGCTGCCCCGGGAGTGGGTCGAATTCAACCGCATGCCGGTCCCCGTCTACCGGCCGCAGGGCAGCGGCGCGGTGCCGGGCGGGCATTGGTGGCTGAATCGGGCCGTGGCTGGCGCCGCACCGCCCTGGCCGGACGCGCCGGAAGGCACCTTCGCCGCCCTGGGCCATTGGGGGCAGGCGCTCTACGTGCTGCCGGAGGACGGACTGGTGATCGTCCGTTTCGCCGACGACCGCGACCCGAGCTATCGGCACAACGATTTTCTGCGACTGGCCCGCGCCGCCTTCGGTCGCCGGGAGGAGCCCTGAATGCGTCGGCGTCATCTTCTGCTGCTGTCCATCGTTCTGCTGGTGATCGCGGTGATCTGGCCGAATCGCGCCCACCTGGCCGCCTTTCCCGACATCATCGGCGCCTATACCGCCAAGGAATACTGCTCCTGCCGCTACGTGACCGGGAATTCGCCGGACTATTGCCGGGCCTATACCCGGCAGTACGTGCCGATCGACCTTCTGCACGACGATCCGGGGCTGCGCCGGGTGACCGCCCGCGGGCTCGGGCGCAGCCACAGCGCCGCCTGGCTCGGCCCGCGGGAGGGCTGCCGCCTGCTGTCGGAGACGGAGTCCCCGCCGGAATCCTGAGCGCGCGGCCGGTCAGCCGGCTGGCCCGGAAGCGCCCGGTGCGTGGTGGCGGACTTCCAGCGACGGTCCCGAAGGGTTATCGTCCGATCATCCCCCGCAGGGAGCCGTCCATGCCCGCCTTCCTTCTTCCTCCAAGCCCTTGGGCTCGGCGCTAGCCGGGCGCTTCGCCATGCGCACCGGAGCCGTCTTCCCCTGGCGTAGCGGCAATCGCTTCGACCTGCTGGTCGACGGCGGCGAATTCTTTCCGCGCATGCTCGCCGCCATCGAGGCGGCCGAGCGGCAGATCGAGCTGGAGCTGTACCTGATCGAGGACGGCTACTGCGCCACCCGGCTGATCGACGCCCTGGCCGCCGCCGCCCGCCGCGGGGTACGGGTGCGCTGCCTGCTCGACGGCTTCGGCAGCATGAAGCTCGGCGTCCTGCTGCGCACGCGCCTGACCGATGCCGGCGCCACCCTGGCCCTGTACAACCCGCTGCACTGGAGGCTGGGGCTGCGCAACCTGCACCGCGACCACCGCAAGCTGCTGCTGGTGGACGACCGGCTGGGTTACGTCGGCGGTGCGGGCGCCACCGACCTGTTCTGGGCGCCCGACGCGGGCGGGCAGGACGTCTGGCACGAGGTCATGGTGGAGATCCGCGGTCCGCTGATCGCCGACTGGCGATCACTGTTCGAGTATCAGTGGCGCCTTTGCCGCGAGCGGCGCCTGTGGCTGCGGCCGCGCTCGCCGAAGCCGCCGCGCATTCCGCCGAGCCCGCCCCTCGGCGAGGGCATGGGCCGGGTCGCCTATGCCGCGGCGCGGCAGCACCGCGACATCCTGCGCGCGCTGATCCGCAGCCTGAGCCAGGCGCGGGAGCGCATCTGGCTGGCGACTCCCTATTTCCTGCCGACCTGGAAGGTCCGCCGGGCGCTGCTCAAGGCGGCGCGACGCGGAGTCGAGGTGCGCCTGCTGTTGGCCAGCCACAACACCGACCACCCGCCGACCCGCTATGCCGCCCAGCGCTACTACCGGCGCCTGTTGCACGGCGGCGTGCGGATTTTCGAATACCAACCGACTTTCCTTCATCTGAAGATGGTACTGGTCGACGACTGGGTCAGCGTCGGCTCCTGCAACTTCGATCACTGGAACCTGCGCTGGAACCTCGAGGCCAACCTGGAGGCGCTGGATCCGGCCTTCACCCGCGCCGTCGCCGAGAGTTTCGAGAGCGATTTTCTCCAGAGCCTCGAGATCGGCCTGGAGACCTGGCAGGCGCGCCCCTGGTATCGGCGGCTGTATCAGCACCTCTGGGGCTGGCTGGATCAGCTCATGGTCAATCTGCTGAACAGCCGTCAGTGAGCCGGGGGTAGGACTGGCGAAGCGAGTGGGCGTTTATAGTGCGCCGGGCCGGCGCCGCCGGACGGCGGCGATCGAGGCAATCAGAGGGCTCTGGGCGGGTCGGCTTTGTTTTGGTGCGGCCTATATCGATACCGGAACCGTGTTGCACTTTTGTGGTGCTCGCTGGTGTCGGCTATTCGACGGAAGCCGCTGCGCTAGTAGGGGTTTACTCCTCTGGCATGGGAACTGCAACTGGCCTTTCATCGAACCGGGCCATGCATGGAACGCGATCTATGAAGATGTATGACGAGATGTACGACGAGCATGGCGACTGTCGTCCCCACTATCGGGCCTTTGCCGAGTGGCTGGCGCAGACGCCGAAAGAGCTCCTGGCACAGCGCCAGCGCGAAGCCGATCTGCTGTTCCATCGCGCCGGCATCACCTTCACTCTCTACGGCGACAAGCAGGGCACCGAGCGGCTGATTCCCTTCGATACCATTCCGCGCAGCATCCCCGCGAGAGAGTGGCGCACCATCGAGGCCGGCTGCATCCAGCGGGTCCAGGCGCTGAACCTGTTCCTCGCCGACATCTATCACGAGCAGCGCATTCTCAAGGCCGGCGTCATCCCGCCGGAGCAGGTGCTGGCCAACGAGGGCTACCAGCTGGCGATGTCCGGGCTCGACCTGCATCGCGGCATCTACGCCCATATCGCCGGGGTCGACCTGGTCCGCGACGGCGACGGCACCTTCTACGTGCTGGAGGACAACCTGCGCACGCCGAGCGGCGTCAGCTACATGCTGGAAGACCGCAAGATGATGATGCGCCTGTTTCCCGAGCTGTTCGCCGGCCAGCGCATCGCCCCCATCGGCCATTACCCGAACCTGCTGCTGGAAGCCCTGAAGAGCTCCAGCCCGCTGGACAACCCCAGCGTGGTGGTGCTGACCCCCGGACGCTTCAACAGCGCCTATTTCGAGCACGCCTTCCTCGCCCGCGAGATGGGCGTGGAGCTGGTGGAGGGCGCCGACCTGTTCGTCCGCGACGAGCGGGTGTTCATGCGCACCACCGCCGGCGCCAAGCCGGTGGACGTCATCTACCGCCGGCTGGACGACGCCTTCCTCGACCCGCTGGCCTTCAATCCCGACTCGATGCTCGGCGTGCCCGGCCTGCTGGCTGCCTACCGCAGCGGCAACGTGGTGCTCGCCAACGCCATCGGCACCGGGGTGGCCGACGACAAGTCGATCTACCCCTACGTCACCGACATGATCCGCTTCTACCTCGACGAGGAGCCGATCCTGCAGAACGTGCCGACCTGGCAGTGCCGCAAGCCGCAGGACCTGTCCCACGTGCTGGCCCACCTGCCCGAGCTGGTGGTCAAGGAGACCCAGGGCTCGGGCGGCTACGGCATGCTGGTCGGCCCGGCGGCGAGCCAGGCGGAGATCGAGAGCTTCCGAGAGCGGCTCAAGGCGCGCCCGGAAGCCTATATCGCCCAGCCGACTCTGAGCCTGTCGACCTGCCCGACCTTCGTCGAGAGCGGTATCGCGCCGCGCCACATCGACCTGCGTCCGTTCGTCCTGAGCGGGCGCGAAACCCGCCTGGTGCCCGGCGGTCTGACCCGCGTGGCGCTGCGCGAAGGCTCGCTGGTGGTCAACTCGTCCCAGGGTGGCGGGACCAAGGACACCTGGATCGTCGAGGACTAAGGAAACAACCCCATGCTCAGTAGAACTGCTGCAGATCTGTACTGGATGTCGCGTTACATGGAACGTGCGGAGAATCTGGCACGGATGCTCGACGTCAGCTATTCGCTGTCCCTGATGCCCCAAGACGGCCGCGACGGTCTCGACGAACTGGCGATGCCGCTCTTGATCACCGGCACCATGGAGGACTACCGCGCGCGCCACGGCGAACTGGACGCCAAGCGCATGCTGCATTTCTTCGCCCTGGACGAGAGCAACGTGGCTAGCCTCTACAACTGCATGGCCGCCGCACGCAGCAACGCCCACGCGGTGCGCGGGCGGATCACCTCGGACATGTGGGAGAACCTCAACGCCTTCTGGCTGGAGATGCGCGACATCGCCGCCCAGGGGCTCGACCGATACGGCATCAGCCGCTTCTGCGAGTGGGTCAAGCAGTGCTCCCACCTGTTCCGCGGCGCCACCGTCGGCACCCTGATGCGCAGCGACGCCTATCGCTTCATCCGCCTGGGCACCTTCGTCGAGCGGGCCGACAACACCCTGCGCCTGCTCGATGCCCGTTACGAGTTGCTCGGGGAGGACAGCGACGATCCCAACGACGCCTCGGCGCGCGCCTACTACCAGTGGAGCGCACTTTTGCGCGCGCTGTCGGCGTTCGAGGCCTTCGCCGAGATCTACCGGGGCTCGCCGCGGGCCGGCAAGGTCGCCGAACTGCTGCTGCTGAACCCCGAGGTGCCGCGTTCCCTGCGCGCCTGCCTGACCGAACTGCAACAGATCCTCGCCAGCCTCACCGGCGACAACGGCCGCCCGGCGCAGCGCCTGGCCGCCGAGCTGGAGGCCGGCTTGCGTTACACGTCCATCGATGAAGTGCTGGAAACCGGCATGCACGCCTGGATCGCGGAGCACATCGAACGGGTGAACCAGTTGGGCCACGCCATCCAACAATCCTATCTGGAGGTAGCATGAAGCTCTCCATCGACCAAGACACGATCTATTCGTACCAGGACCAGGTGCTTGCCAGCATCCAGTACCTGCGCCTGACCCCGCAGGAGAGCGGGCGTCAGCACGTCCTCAGCTGGGATCTGCAACTGCCCCATGCGGCCCGCGCCCAGCGCGATCCCCACGGCAACATCCTGCACGTTCTGACCCTCGACGAGCCCCACGAGAGCATCAGCATCCACAGCCGCGGCGAGGTGGAGATCGACGAGACCCGCGAGGCCGAGGCGGACGCCGGATCGCCGCTGCCCTACCTGCGCACGACCCGCCTGACTCATGCCGACGAGGCGCTGCGCGATTTCGCCCTGCGCCACAGCGCCGGGCGCCGCGACCGTCCGGCGCTGATCGGCCTGATGGAGGCGCTCGCCGAACACATCGTCTACTCGCCCGGGGCGACCCAGGTGGAGAGCACCGCGGCGGAGGCCTTCGCCGGCCGCGCCGGGGTCTGCCAGGACCATGCCCACGCCTTTCTCGCCTGCGCCCGCAGCCTCGGCGTGCCGGCCCGCTACGTGTCCGGCTACCTGTACTGCGGCGGGGAGGGCGGGGCGCTGGCCAGCCACGCCTGGGCCGAGGCCTGGATCGACGGCGCCTGGTACAGCTTCGACGTGACCAATGGCCTGGCCCGTCCGGATCGCCACCTGAAGCTGGCGGTCGGCCTCGACTACTTGGATGCCTGCCCGGTGCGCGGCATGTGCCGCGGCGGCGGCGAACAGATGCACGCGCGGGTCAGGAGCCTGCCCCTGCGCCAGCCCTGGCAGTCCCAGCAGCTGCGCCAGCAATAATCCGCCGGCGCCTGCCTGTCCTTTCTCGGTGGCGGCCATGCCCGATCAGGCGTGGCCGAGATACCAGCGCCAGTCCTGCTCGCCTACCTCGCCCATGAACTGGCGGTACTCTTCCTGCTTGATCGCCAGATAGACCCGGTGGAACTCCTCGCCCAGCGCCTCGCGCGCCCAGGCCGATCCCTTCAGTGAACGCAGAGCGCCGAGCCAGTCGGCGGGCAGGGTTTCCCGTGCCTGCGCATAGCCGTTGCCCTCCACCGGCGCGCCGGGATCGAGCCGACGGCTCAGGCCGTGGCGGACGCCTTCCAGCAGCAGCGCGGCGGCCAGGTAGGGATTGGCATCGGCGCCGCAGATGCGGTGCTCGACGTGCCGGCTGGCGGCCGGCCCGCCCGGCACGCGCAGCGACACGGTGCGGTTGTTGACGCCCCAGTTCTTCGCCAGCGGCGCGTAGCTGTTGGCCTGGAAGCGGCGGAAGGAGTTGGCGTTGGGGCAGAACACCGCGAGACCGTCCTCCAGGGTGTCGAGCAAGCCGCCGATGGCCTGGCACAGCAGCGGCGTGCCGGTCGCCTCCGCGCTGGCGAACAGGTTGGCGCCGGCCGCGTCGGCCAGGCTGAGGTGCAGGTGCAGGCCGCTGCCGGCCAGATCGCCGAACGGCTTGGCCATGAAGCAGGCCTGGTAGCCGTGCCGGTTGGCCACGCCGCGCACCAGGCGCTTGTAGCGCACCGCCTCGTCCATCGCCTGCAGGGCGTCGCGGCGGTGCTCCAGGGTGATCTCCAGCTGGCCGGGGGCGTACTCGGATATCGCCGTGCGCGCCGGCAGGTCCTGGGCGGCGCAGGCGGCGTAGAGGTCGTCGAGGAAGGGCGCCAGCTGCTCCAGCTCCAGCACTCCGTAGACCTGCGGCACCTGGGGGCGCACGCCGTTGGTCTGCGGGGCCGGCTGTGGCCGGCCCTGGGCGTCGCGCGTCCGGTCGAGCAGGTAGAACTCCAGCTCGGCGGCCATCACCGGGTAGAAGCCCTCGGCTTCCAGCCGGGCGATGCTGCGCGCCAGCACGTGGCGCGGGTCGGCGACGCTGGCCGGCCGGCCCTGCTCGGGGTGCATGCTGACCTGCACCTGGGCGGTCGGCGTGGCGCGCCAGGTCTGCAGTCCGAGGCTGCCGGGCAGCGGATAGGCCCAGCAGTCGGCGTCGGCGACGTCCCAGACCAGGCCGGTGGCGTCCACGTCCTCGCCGCGGATGGTCAGGCCGAGGATGCTGCTCGGCAGCGGCCGGCCGTGCTCGTAGATGGCGCGCAGCTCCTCGCGGCGCAGCAGTTTGCCGCGCGGCACGCCGCAGGGGTCGATGATGAAGAGTTCGATGGTCTGGAGGTCGGGATGGGCGGCGAGGAAGGCGTCGACTTCCGCGAGATCGGCGAAGCGCATGAAGAAATCCTTGGGCAACAGGGCAGAACGGTGCCCCGGCGCGACGGTGGAAAGGACCTGCGGTCGCTTTTCCACCCGCGACGGACGGAGCGCCATGGCGTGGGGCGGGCGACGGCTCGGCCGTGCCCACCGTCCCGTCAGTGCCCGGGGGCGATGCCGGAAGGATACAGGGCCATGTTCAGCCTTCCCGGGCGCCGGGGATGGCCAGCAGTTCGCCGAGCACTTCATCGAGGGTGGCGAGCAGGCGGTCGACGTCGGCCTCGGTGGTGTCAGGGCAGCACAGGGTCATGTTGTGGAAGGGCGTGATCAGGATGCCGCGGTTGATCAGGTACAGGTGCAGGGTCTGCTGCAGGCTGTCGTGGAAGGCCGCCTCGGCCTCGGCGCCGGTCTTCGGCGGCGAGGCGCGGAACTGGAATTCGCAGCGGGCGCCCAGCTCGGTCACCGACCAGGGCAGCTCGTGCTTTTGGATGATTCTGCGCAGCCCCTGGGCCAGATGCGCCGCCAGGCCCAGCATATGGGCGTAGGCGCTCTCGGTCATCACCTGTTCCAGGTTGGCGCGCATGCAGTGCATGGCCAGGGCGTTGGCCGAGAGGGTGGTGCCCATGCCGCTGTGGCCGTGGCCTTCGGCCATTTCCCGGGAGTGGGCGCGGACCAGCTGCATGGCCTGGGCCATTTCCGCGGTGCAGCCGTACACCGAACAGGGCACGCCGCCGGCGACGGGCTTGCCGAGGGTGACGAAGTCCGGCTTCAGGTGCCAGGCGCGAGTGCAGCCGCCGGGGCCGGTGGAGATGGTGTGGGTCTCGTCGACGATCAGCAGGCTGCCGTACTGGCGGGTCAGCTCGCGCAGCCTGTCCAGGAAGCCCGGCTCAGGCAGGACCATGCCGATGTTGGTCAGCGCCGGCTCGCACAGCACCGCCGCCACGTCGCCGCGGGCCAGCGCCTGCTCCAGGGCGGCCGGGTCGTTGAAGGGCACCACGCGGGTGTGCTGGGTCAGGTTGCGGGCCTGGCCGATCAGCCCCGGGCGGTGCACCGTGTAGCCGTCGCGGTAGCGCACCATGGTCTCGTCGACGGTGCCGTGGTAGCAGCCGTCGAACACCAGGATCACCTTGCGCCCGGTGATGGCGCGGGCCCAGCGCAGGACGAAGCGGTTGGCGTCGGTGGCGGTGGTCGCGACCTGCCAGAACGGCAGGCCGAAGCGCTCGGCCAGCAGCTCGCCGCAGACCACCGCATCTTCGCCCGGCAGCATGGTGGTGAGTCCGTGGCCGGCCTGCTCGCGGAGGGCGGCGACGATCGGCGCCGGGGAATGGCCGAACATGCTGCCGGTATCGCCCAGGCAGAAGTCCACGTATTCGTGGCCGTCCACGTCGAAGAAGCGTGCCCCCTGGGCGCGGGCGACGAACAGCGGCAGCGGCGTCGACCAGTCGCTCATCCAGTGCATGGGGACGCCGCCGAACAGCGACTGGCTGGCGCGCTCGGCGAGGGCGGCGGACTGGGGATTGCTCTCGACGAAGCGCTGGCGCTCGCGGGCGTTGAGGGCTTGTACTGCGTGTTCGGCGATTCCGCTGGGTTTCATGCCTTGGCCCACCTCATGGGGTTTTTGCCCATAGTCGAGGTGAGCTCGCGGCGAGTCAATCACCTCTGCGCATGTCCTCAGCGCGACTCTCCCGTGGCGTTCGCGGCGGGAGAGCGGTCGGCCTCGAACGCGGCCTTGGCGCGCTGGCCGATTTCCTCCGGCGACAGGTTCTCCCGGCGGGTGGCGAGGTACCAGACGTGACCGAACGGGTCCTTCAGGGTGCCGCTGCGATCGCCGTAGAACTGGTCCTGCACCGGCATCAGCACCTTGGCTCCGGCCTCGACCGCCCTGGCGAACTGCGCGTCCACGTCGTCCACGTACAGATGCAGCGCGACCGCCGCTCCCGGCAGCGCCTGCGAGCCGCTGAGGATGCCCTGGTCGCAGGGATCGGACAGCATCAGGGCGGAGTCGCCGATGACGATCTCGGCATGGCCGATCCGGCCGTCCGGCATGGTCAGGCGGAACCGCTCGGTCGCGCCGAGCGCCTGCTTGTAGAAGTCGATGGCTTCGGCGGCCCCATGGATGCTCAGGTAGGGGGTGAGGCTGTGGTAACCGTCGGGCTTGGCTTTGACGCTCATGTCGTTCCTCCTCGCTGTTCCGGTCGTCTGGTGGCAGACGACCGCTTCCTCGGCTCCGGCGGCGCGGCCGGGCGCATCCCGCACTTCAGCTTAGCGTCGTGGCCGCGGCGTTCTGCGCCGACCGTCCGGGACGCTGCCTCCGGCCGGTCAGGGCACGAGTTCGAGCTGCGCTCTGCCGCTCTCCACGTCGAGCGGCACCGACCAGTGCTCATGGGCGATCTTCCACTGCCCGCCGACCTTGCGCAGGCAGGCGCTGGCGCGCATCCAGGCGGCCTTCACCTCGCCATCCGGATCGGCGCAGCCGCAGCGGCAGAGCCAGTAGGCGAAGGCCAGGGCGTCGGCCGCCTCGATGTGCGGCTCGGCCATTTCCATGACGATCGGCCCCTGGCAGGTGCCGATGCAGTTGCGCCAGTGCTGACGGTAGGCCTCGATGCCCTGGTACTGCAGCTTGCCGATGGTATCGAAGGCCAGGACGTCCGGCGTGTAGCCGACCATGATCGTCTCGAGGTCCTGGCGGCGCACCGCCTCCATCCGCCGCTCCAGCAGGGCGCGGATCTCCTCTTCGGCGGTGGGCTGGCAGGTGTGGTCCAAGATGCTGTTCATGCTGCTTCTCCGATCGGCGGGCGAGGGCTGGCCCGGAGCCGGCCGGCGCCCTGGTGGGCTCGCTTCGATGGGGGAATGCCGTTCAGGCGCGTGTCCGGGACGGAGGGCCCGGTCGCCGGATCGGCCGTCCTGCGCAGTTGAGCCTGCGGGCTGGCGCGGCGATCAGGACGCTTTCGCTCGGGTGGCGGGTTTCGGCGGCACCGCTCAGGCTCTTCTTGCCCGGCGGCGTCGTTCGGTATCCGTTCATTGGCAGGCTCCCTGGCGCAGGTTTCCTGATGGGGGCGGGAGCCGGCCGAAACGCTGGCGCTCCTGTCCCCTCGGCTGGAAATTAGGCTGCGGCTAAGGGGCTAGGTTCAGTGCCGGCAGGGCCGGTGCAGACGGACGGACGTGCAGGACTCGCTCAGTGGCAGTCCATGGCCGTCGCCCGGCGGAACTCGATGACTTCCTCGACCTTGAAGCTGCCGGGGAAGTCCCGGCAGGATTCACAGCTCAGTTGCGGCCCGGGCTTGCCGCGCAGGACCGCGAAGGCTTCGTCGTCGGGCTCGCTGACCAGGCTGGTGTAGCGGGACTCCAGGCGGTGGCCGGTGTCGTCGTCGGCCACCAGCCAGAGGGGATCGTTCGAGTCGCAGGGAACGAAGACGTGCATCTCTTCGTCCATCACCAGATAGCCTCGGTAGATCGAATCGCTGGGCGGCAAACCGTGCTCGGCGGTGTCGCGCTGGGGCATGCCGTCGGTTTCGGTTTTCGAGGCCATGCAGCCGCTGAGCAGGAGGGCGCTGGCGAGGAGGCAGGGGGCTAGACGCATGGGCTTCCTTGTGGGCCGGGGAGATAGTGCCGGTTTGCCATAGAGGATAGGCGCTGGCCCGCAAAGTGCGAAGCAAGACCAAAGGGTAGGCCGCGGGGCAGGGGCGTGCGCCCCTGTCCTCACGGCTGGCGGCTGGCTGTCCTCAGAGCGCCTCGGCCCAGAGGTCGTACTCGTCGGCGTCGGTGATCCGCACGCGGACCTTGTCGCCGGGCTTGAGCTTCTGCTCGCTCTCCACATAGACGTTGCCGTCGATTTCCGGAGCGTCGGCCGCGGAGCGGCCGATGGCGCCCTGCTCGTCGACTTCGTCGATCAGCACCTCGATCTCCTTGCCGATCTTCAGTTGCAGGCGCGCCGCGGAAATCTGCTGCTGGTGGGCCATGAAACGCTCCCAGCGCTCCTGCTTGACTTCGTCGGGCACCGGCTCCAGGCCCATGTCGTTGGCCGGCGCGCCCTCGACCGGGGAGTACTGGAAGCAGCCGACGCGGTCGAGTTGGGCTTCGCTGAGCCAGTCGAGCAGGTACTGGAAGTCTTCTTCGGTCTCGCCGGGGAAGCCGACGATGAAGGTCGAGCGGATGGTCAGCTCCGGGCAGATCTCCCGCCACTGCTTGATGCGGGCCAGGGTCTGGTCCTCGAACGCCGGACGCTTCATGGCCTTGAGCACCTTCGGGCTGGCGTGCTGGAAGGGGATGTCCAGGTACGGCAGGATCTTGCCCTCGGCCATCAGCGGGATGATCTCGTCGACGTTGGGGTAGGGGTAGACGTAATGCAGACGCACCCAGACGCCCATGCCCGACAGCGCTTCGCACAGCTCCAGCATGCGCGTCTTCACCGGGCGGCCGTCCCAGAAGTCGGTCCTGTATTTCAGGTCGACGCCGTAGGCGCTGGTGTCTTGGGAGATCACCAGGATCTCCTGCACGCCGGCCTTGACCAGGCGCTCGGCCTCGGAGAGCACGTCGCCCACCGGACGGCTGACCAGCTTGCCGCGCATGGACGGGATGATGCAGAAGGAGCAGCTGTGGTTGCAGCCTTCGGAAATCTTCAGGTAGGCGTAGTGGCGCGGGGTCAGCTTGATGCCCTGGGGCGGCACCAGGTCGACGAACGGGTCGTGGTCGGCCTTCGGCGGCACCACCTCGTGCACGGCGTTGACCACCTGCTCGTACTGCTGCGGGCCGGTGACCGCCAGCACATTGGGGTGCACGTTGCGGATGGAGTCTTCGGACACGCCCATGCAGCCGGTGACGATCACCTTGCCGTTCTCGGACAGGGCCTCGCCGATGGCATCCAGGGACTCGGCCTTGGCGCTGTCGATGAAGCCGCAGGTGTTGACCACCACCACGTCGGCGTCCTCGTAGGACGGGACGATCTGGTAGCCCTCCAGGCGCAGCTGGGTGAGGATACGTTCGGAGTCGACCGTGGCCTTCGGGCATCCGAGCGACACCCAACCGATGCTCGGCTCTTTCTTACTCATGACAGGTCGATCCCCCGTGGCTGCAAAAGGCGTAGGAAAAATGGCGCGAGAGTATACAGCTATTTGCGCCGTTCCGATCCTCGCCAGGCGACGGACAGCGGCACAGGCCGCTGCATGCCCTCCCGATTGCCTTTATAGAAGGTCGATCCCGAAATGACGGACGATCCAAGCGAACAAGCCGAAGCAGGCGACCGTCATCACGCTGCTTGCCAGCAGCGCGGGCCAGAAGCCCAGGCGCGACAGCAGCGGAGGAAAGGCGAGAAACATGGGCAGCGTCGGCACTACGTACCAGAAGGTGTACTTGGCGTGATTGGCGATCTTTTCCGCTGACTGGTGTTCGGCATGGAGCCATATCAGGGTCAGTAGCGTGATCAGCGGCAGTGAGGCGACGAGGCTGCCCAGCTTGTCGCTGCGTTTGGCTATCTCGGAAACGAGCACCACGATGGCGGCGGTCAGCGCGTATTTGGTGATGATCCAGCCCATGAGGCCTCTTGAGGGTAGAACTGCGGCCCGGTGGGAGGCCCCAGGCATGGCGTCGAAGACGGCAAGGGGCGAGCACGGGTAGAGCAGGGGCTATCTTGGATAGTTCGGGCCCCGGATAAAAGCCGGACTGCTTCCGACGGCGGCGAGTGAGCTGTGGTCCGACCTCATGGTTTTTTGGCTCGGGCCGCCCTGGCGGCCTCGGCTTTCGCCTTCGCTTTGAGCACCAATGCCAGAGGTGGCCAGACGGCACAGGCCAGAAGCAATAGAGCCGCCATGGCGGTTTCCAGGGCATCGGAGCTCGCTTTCGCGGGAAGCGAAGCCCCATACAGCAGCAGGTACGACAGAGCCATCGTTCCGCCCAATGTCGCGCAGCCATAGAGAAATACCCTGCGGCGAGACGCCTTGCCCATTCCGGCGGCCGGCGGATAAATGATCCCCGCCAGCGTCCATGGGATGGCGAGCAAACCGAGGAGCATGACCAGGAAGGGGATGTTCATGCGGCACTCCTGAGATGAAAGCCTGTGATCTGGGCATGACGGGGGAACCATTCGTCGGCTCGATCAGGGGCAACTATGCCGGTTTTCCGCGGTCTGCGAAGTACGGCAGCCCGCCGACCGTGGGGGCGTTGGGACGCCAGCCATTCTGCCCGGCAACCATGTGCCAATTTGGATGTCCTTATAGTGGCATTGGTGATCAGGTTACTCTCCGAGGGCCGGTTGGTGCACTCCGGGGCGTGACTGACTCGGGCAGGACTGCCCGATTGTGCGGATCGCCCTTGCAACTCGTATTGGCGAGTGACGAAGACACCCGACAGGGAGGTTCTGAAATCAATTTGCAGTTGGATGAACCATTGGCTCCGCTGAGCCAGGAGGACGCCCGGAGGAACCGGTTCGACCCGCTGGAACTCTCGAAGGCCGTCGCCTCCTGCCGCGGAACAATCAGGAAGAGTACGGCAAGCGGTATCAAGCGCGACGCCTGATCGCTGCCGTCTAGGGAACTAGTCAAGCCAGAGGACGGAAATCATGAGCAATCCCCGACTGAAACAGGCCATCGAGCAGATGCTGGCCGTCATCGATACCCGGCTTCCCCCGGCCGCCAAGGTGGAGAGGGTGCAAGAAGTGCTGCAACGGGTTTCGGAACCCATGGTGCAGGACGAGTTCGTTCGTTACGACGGCAAGCTCTGCCCGATCTGCGGCAGCAAGAACATCAAGCAGCAGGCGCCGGTGTTCACCGGCAACTACGAAGCCTCGGCCCTTTCCTCCTGCCACGATTGCCAGGCCCGGTGGAATGAACTCTACGGTCTGCGCGGCTATACCCCGTTGTACGAGCACGATCATGCCTTGACGCCCAATCCGCATCAGTCTTTGCGGCAACTATTGGAATGTATCGAGAAGTCGTGACTCCGGTTTTCACCGCCGAAGAGTACAGCATGCTTCTTCATCCGGATTAGGGCATCGACTTCGCGTCGATAGCCTGGTCCGGAGCAGAGTCTGACCGTGCGTAGTTCGGTTCAGGTATCGGTATAAGCAGTTTACGAGCGGAATCCAAAGTCCTCGCCGGGCCTCGGGAATATGGAACGTTATTCTTTTCCAGACGATATCGCCGAAACTAATAGGCCTGCATTTGGCAGTGAGGAAAGTTGAAAATTTCCCATGTTCCGTCACTCCCATTCCGATCGAGAACAGTCGTGAATGCTTTTCCAAGTGCTGGATGGTTCGGGTGGAGGTGAAGTCGCTCGCTATGAATTTCGAGAGATCCAGTCGAACTCTTGGAGTGCCGAGTGAGGAATCCGCTTCCGTGCGGATTATTTCGTTGCCGTGCGAGGATCTAACGTCCCCGGCTTATCGGTGCATACTTCCCGAGTGGATCAGTTGTCCAGCAGTTTGTGCGCGCTGTCCCATGCCGCAAGATTGCGACGTGCCTCCTGAACGAACGGGCTGCGGCGCACCGCTCCCAGGAACATATCGCCCAGGAGGCGGCCAGGCAGGTTCAGCGGACGCTTGAACTGAACCAGCAGCACGACGCGCGTCTCGTTGGTATCGTTCCAGACTTCATGCGGGTAGGTATCGTCGAAGACCATGCACTTGCCGTCTTCCCAGGATGCCGTCTGATCGGCGACCTGAATGCGGCACCGCTCCCTCTGGGTTGGGGTTATCAGGCTCAGGTGGCAGGTGATGATGCGCTTGGTCACGCCGTTGTGCAGCGGGATGTGAGTGCCCGGAGCCAGAATGGAGAAGAAGGCGCTGTTCAGTCCCGGTACTGCCGACAGGACGCGGGCCGTATTCGGGCAGCGGCGGCAGTTTTCCTCGATCTCGTAACCGTAGCCCCAGAGGAAGTACGACTGCCAGGACTGGGTTTTCGCGATGCGTCTATGGTCGGGAGATATATCCCGCAAGGCCGGTATCGAGTCCCTGTCCTTCAGCAGCTGTTCGGCCTCTGCGCGAATGGCCGGGAAGTTGGCCTCCAGCTTCGCCGTCCACGGGAAAGTCTGCTTATCGAAAAAGGGAGTATTGGCAACCAATGAGCTCTTGGCCAAACAATGATTGAACAGGGGCCGCAGTTTTTTTCCGGTCCTGTATACAATGCTGCGTTTGACTTTGTTACTGGCCTCATAAGTCGAAGAAATATTGCTGGTCATCGAGATTTCCTATTTCCACTTCTATGTATTGCCTTGACGCTCTGAAGTTGTGAGCCAACTACCGATTGCATCGGCTGTGCCGAATTGAAATCGGCCCGGAATATACACATGTTTTCGTAGTACTGCTTGCCCGCCTTATTCGATGATTGTTTATATGAAAAATATTGAAATGATGGGGCTGATGGGGCTGTATTGGAAATACCGGAGTTATTGACTTAAGTATTTGCCACCTTGGCCTCCACTACACGTCGATCTTTCCTGGGCATGGGGGCCGGGAAGCCGGAGAAGTTGGAGAGGCCAAGGACAGCTGCCTCTCTCTCATGCCGACTCGTGTCCGAGTCCGCCTCGATTGCCTGGGCTGGCGACGCGGGCGCCAAGGGTATCCATTTTTCATGCTTTATTCACGAAAATTTCACTTATCTGGGTCGAGGCATGACCTGTATCAAAGTGACTCCCCGAAGCGGGATCCCGAGAAAGTTGGCAAAAGCCGGCTGCTCTGCCGAATCCATGGAGCCAATGCCGGCCTCACAACAGGGGATCGCTGACCGGTACGATCAGATCCGGCCCTTCATTGCGTACATTCCCAACTGCCCGGTTTACCGGGAACCATTCGAACGCTTCGGTTGGCTGACCGTGGTACCTCAGCAACTCCTCGGCTCGTTCGGAGGGGAGGTCGGGATCGAGCCATTCCCGCGCCACGTCGGGAGGCAGCACCAGCGGGCGCCGGTCGTGGATGTCGAGCAGCCCGGTATCCGTGGCTGCGGTGATGATGACGAAGCCGTCGTTTCCTGGTTCGGCGGATTCGCCCTCGGGCCTTCGTGCCATGGCGGCGAAGAACATGGGCTCGCCGCTTTTCAGGCGGATGAAGTAGGGCTGCTTGCGTTTCGGGTTCTTCGCGTCCTTCTTCCATTCGTACCAGCCATCGGCGGCCACCAGGGCCCGGCCGGATGTCCATATTCCCCGGAAGAATCTGCTGGAGGCGGCTGTCTCCATGCGCGCATTGATCGCTGGAGGCCGCTTGCCCTGCGCCCAGAAGGGCGCATATCCCCAGGTGACCGGCTGCAGATGCAGGCCGTCCGGTTGCCGGTAAAGGATCGGCACCCGGGTTCCCGGCGCCACGTTGTACCGGCCGATCGGCGTTGAGTCCAAGGCGTCGGCCAGCGGGACTTCGCAGCCTAGCGCTTTCAGGTACTCGACTGCGGTTCGGTGTTGGCTGAGTCGTCCGCACATGCTCCCCTCCGCCATGGTTCGCCTCTCCTCGATAGACCGCGGGCAGGCCTCAGGTATCTCCCCTCCGGTAAGACTGCTTTACCGGAAACGGAACGGCGGCTTGCGGGATCGGGGGCGAGCGCCGAACATAGATGCGCCTCGTGACGAGTCCGACAAGCCGATCCGTCCGACGGCAAGCATTCCATCCTGAGAGGTTTATTGATGAAAACGTCCCGCTCCATCGCTCTGGCCGCATTCCTGACCATGACGGCGGGTTGCACGGCGTCCGCGTTCAACCTGGACGATGCCGCCAGGATGACCTCCGCGGTCACCGGTACCCCGACCACCAATGTCGGCGTGCTGGGCAATTCGCAGACCGCGACCCTGATCAATACCCTAGTCGCCCTCAATGTGACGCCGCTGCAGGCGCTGGGCGGTACCGGTGCCTTGCTCGGTCTGGCGAAGAACCAGCTGCAGGAGACGGCTTATGCGCAACTCGCCCAATCGGTGCCGGGGCTGGAGAGTCTCACCGGCAGCAATGCGCTGAACCAGGCGAGCGTCCTGGGTAGCCTGCTCGGGCAATCCCCCGGCATGACGCAGGCCTCCGAGCTGCTGGCCAACGTCAACAGCATGAATGATGTGAACCAGACCTTCTCCGCCCTGGGCATGCAGCCGACGATGGTCGGGCAGTTCACTCCGGTCCTCCTGCAATACCTGGGCAATCAGGGCGCGAGCGGCCCCCTGCTGCAGAGTCTGGAGGGTGTCTGGGGCGTGAACGGCACCCTGGCGAACCCCGCTCTTCCGGGAGCCGCCACGGGCGCCGCAACCGGCACGGCCACCGGTCTGTAAGACGGCCCGGGCGCCCTCGTTCGTCGGCGAGGGCGTTGTCTCGAGTTTTTTCCCGCTCTGGTTTTCGCCGGTAGCGCTGTCTTAACTCTAATGTCCAGCGGTTCGCCATGGCGGCATACCGCACGACGGAGGAGGGGATGGCATGCTGTCGCGGCGGAGCTTGATCGAGGCATCCCTGGGCTCGGCCATGCTGCTGGCGGCATCCCGCTCGTCTCTGCTCATGGCTACCGGGGAGCAGATGCTGGTCCGGTCCATCCCCGCCAGCGGTGAGTCGCTGCCGGTGATCGGCATGGGCACTTCCGGCAGCTTCGATGTGTCCGCCAGCGAGGAGGCCCTGTCCCCGCTACGCGAGGTGCTGCGACTGTTGCTGGATAAAGGCGGTCGCGTTCTCGATACCGCCCCCAGCTACGGTCGTGCCCAGACGGTCAGCGGCTTTCTGCTGGAGCAGGGCGGCTGGCGCGAGAACGTGTTCCTCGCCAGCAAGCTCGGCGTACGCGGCCGCGAGCGTGGCCTGGCGCAGTTCGAGGAGAGCCTCGGGGCGCTGCGCAGCAAGCGTCTTGATCTGTTGCAGGTACACAACCTGATCGACTACCGCACCCTGCTCGGTCTGCTGCGCGACCTGAAGGCACAGGGCCGCATCCGTTATCTGGGCGTCACCCACTATCTGGAGGCGGCCCACGACGAGCTCGTGGGCATCGTCGAACGCGAGCCGCTGGATTTCCTGCAGATCAACCTGTCCGTCGTTTCGCGCAATGCCGAGCGACGGCTGCTGCCGCTGTGCCGCGAGAAGGGCGTGGCGGTGCTGATCAATCGCGCCTTCGAAGGCGGCCAGCTGTTCGCCCGGGATCAAGAGCCGGGAGTTGCCGCGCTGGGCGGCGGACATCGACTGCAGCTCCTGGGCGCAGGTGTTTCTCAAGTACGTGATTTCGCACCCGGCGGTTACCTGCGTGATTCCGGCTTCCTCCGATCCTCGCCATATGGCCGACAATCTGCTCGCCGGGTTCGGTCGCATGCCGGATACGGCGCAGCGCGCGCGGATCGCCGCCTATTTTGCCTGAGCGAACCATGACCGCTCACGGTTGGGGCGAACGCTTCTGCCGGCTGTTGGGCGTTCGGCGCGAGGAAGCGGGTGCGGCCCTGGCCGGCTTCGCCTTCTTCTATTGCCTGTTCACCGGCTACTTCATGCTGCGTCCGTTGCGCGAAACCATGGGCGTCACGGCCGGGGTCGATCGGCTGCAATGGCTGTTCAGCGCCACCTTCGTGGTCATGCTGCTGGTTGCTCCGCTGTTTGGCGAGGCCGGTGCACGGGGGCCGCGGGTGCGCCTCGTCGACTGGGTCTATGGCTTCTTCGCGCTCGACATGCTGGTCTTCGCCGGGCTGTTCGCCATCGCCCCGGACAACGTCTGGACCGCACGGGTATTCTTCGTCTGGTTGTCGGTGTTCAACCTGTTCGTCGTTTCGGTGGCCTGGAGCCTGATGGCCGACGTGTTCCGTACCGAGCAGGCCAAGCGGTTGTTCGCCTTCATCGCCACGGGTGCCAATGTCGGCGGACTCAGCGGCCCGCTGTTCGGCGGCCTGCTGCAACCCGCGGGGCTGATGGTTCTGGCTGCGCTGCTGCTGGGGCTGACCCTGCTGGTCAGCGATATCTGATGCGCTGGCGCGCGGTGGCCGGTGCCGGACTCGGTCATTCGCCGCGGAGGACAACCCGCAGTGGCCGATGGGAGGAAACCCGTTCTCCGGCGCCCTGCGCCTGGGCTCTTCCTGGTTTCTGGCCGGTATCGGTCTGTTCGTGGTGCTGCTGGCCACGACCAGCACTTTCCTCTATCTGGAGCAGGCGCGGCTGGTCGCACAGCTGTTCCAGAGCACCGAAGAGCGAGTGCGCATCTTCAGCCTGCTGGATTTCATCGTGCAGATCCTGGCAGTGCTGACCCAGCAGTTCTTTACCGGGCGGATGGCCAGGCGTCTGGGCCTGTGCTTCCTGCTCGGCATGCTGCCGCTGCTGGTCTGCGTCGGCTTTCTGTTGCTCGCCTGGTCACCGGGCTTCGTCGTGCTGGCGGCGGTGATGGTCCTACGCCGCGCCGGCGAGTATGCCCTGATCCGGCCGGGGCGGGAGATGCTGTTCACCACGGTGGATGTGGAGGCCAAATACAAGGTGAAGAACTTCATCGACACCGTGGTCTATCGCGGCGGCGATGCAGCCGGCAGTTGGCTGAAGGCAGGGGGGGATGGGCTGGGCTACGGGGGAATCGCGCTGGTCGGCGCCTTTTGCGCCGCACTCTGGGGCTGCGCTCGGCTTTTCGCTCGGCCTGCATGCCGAGCGTGCCGCTCAGGGAGAATTGGGCGAAGAAAGGTGGAAATGAAAAAGGCCACTCGATCGAGTGGCCTTTTCTGATTTGGTTGCGGGGGCAGGATTTGAACCTACGACCTTCGGGTTATGAGCCCGACGAGCTACCAGACTGCTCCACCCCGCGTCTGATGAGTTGAATTCTACAGCGAAACGTATCGCTGTCAAGTTTTTCCTTTAAAAAGCCTTTTTTCTTCAAATATTTAGCAAAGCTCGGGAACGACAAAAGCTGGCTCCATGCCACTTCTGTGGCTGGAGTCGGCCCGAGCACGGCATTTCACTCGTTGTAGACGATCAGGTGGAAGCGGCCGTCTTCCGCTCCGGCGGCGACCAGCCGTTCGGCATCGTTCTCACTGATGTGCTTGCGCAGCTCTCCCTTCTCGATGATCGACATGCGTGCCTCCGGATCGGTGCTCACACGGACCTCGGTGATGGGCCATTCATGCCTGGTCCCTTCATGGGTGAAAATGCAGGTGGAGCTGTTGGTGTCGATTTCGATGCTCATGGGGATGCCCTCGCTGGTCCGGACTTCGACACGAGGCTGGCTGGCTGCTGCCAGCCAGGGGCGCTCTTCATCATTGGAGCCCGAAATGTGCGCGGGGTTCAGATGCCCTCGGTGCGGGTGAATTCCTCGGTGGCTCGCAGCACCTGTTCGCGCCAGTCGTTGTTCCCCCTGGCCAGCAGAGCCACGGCCTGGCACATGGCCTGGAAAGCCTCGCGGTAGAGGGTCGGATCGTCGCGGCTCACGGCTTCGTCCGCGTGCTGCCGTGCGCGCTGCAGCAGGGCGTCCACCTCGTTCGGGTCGAAAGACATGATGCGTCCTCCATGGGAGTGTCGCCTTGTAAGAGTAGACCAACGGTAGCTGAGGGCCCGGCTCCGTCGTGCGATCCTGCGACGAAAAATATTCGTCAATATTTCGACGAATATTGCCGTTCTTTGCTGTCCGATGGCTGCATGTCATCCCTGCTGTCTAGTTATCCTCAGGAGTAATGCGATGTTAAGGATGTTCGTACTGGCAATCAGCTTGATGCTTTCCCCTCTGGTGCTCGCCGAGGATCTCGTCAAGCTGCGCAACATGGCCCTGATCAAGGTGGGGCACAAGAACTACCTCCAAGGAACCGCGGTGAACACCTCGGGACGCGATCTGAAATCGGTGTCTATTCATTTCGACATCCTGAAGGCCGGTAAGGTCGTCGGTAGCCGGGATACAGAGGTCCACTCCGTCGGGGCCGAAGAGGCATGGCGGATCTGGCTGCCCATCGATATCGAGGGGCCCGACGGTTTCCGTGTCGACAGGATCGTCGCCGGGGAGTACTCCACGCACGAGAGCGGGGTGGCAGTGCAGTGAGCCGGCATTTCCCCTCCCGTTCGAGCGGGGCGGTGCTGACGGCGGGCACGTGACAGGATAGTCTGCAGGCAGCAACCCCACCCAGCATCCTGCAGCAGACCATGAGCGGCCGGAAAATCGTCCACGTCGATTGCGACTGTTTCTACGCGGCCATCGAGATGCGCGACGACCCGCGCCTGGCCAGGCAGCCGTTGGCGGTGGGCGGTTCGCCCGATCGGCGAGGCGTGATCGCCACCTGCAACTATGAAGCCCGTGCCTATGGCGTGCGTTCGGCCATGTCTTCCCGGCATGCGCTGAAGCTCTGCCCCGATCTGCTGATCGTCAAGCCGCGATTCGACGCCTACCGTGCGGCGTCCCGGGAAATTCACCGGATCTTCCGCGACTACACCGAGCGCATCGAACCGCTGTCCCTGGACGAAGCCTATCTGGACGTCTCCGCCAGTCCGCACTTTTCCGGTAGCGCCACGCGCATCGCCGCGGACATTCGCCGGCGCATCTGGCAGGAGCTGCACATCACCGTGTCCGCCGGAGTGGCGCCGAACAAGTTTCTCGCCAAGATCGCCAGCGACTGGCGCAAGCCCAATGGCCTGTTCGTGATCACTCCAGGCGAAGTCGATGCCTTCGTCGCCGACTTGCCGGTGAGCAAGCTGCACGGGGTCGGCAAGGTGACGGCGGACAAGCTCGGCCGCCTGGGTATCCGCAACTGCGCCGAGCTGCGCGAGTGGGACCGGCTTGCGCTGGTGCGCGAATTCGGCAGCTTCGGCGAGCGCCTCTGGCAACTGGCGCGGGGAATCGACGAGCGGCCGGTGCAGGTCGACAGCCGGCGCCAGTCGCTGAGCGTGGAGCACACCTACGATGTCGATCTGCCGGATCTGTCCGCCTGTCTGGAGCGCCTTCCGCTGCTGCTGGAGGAGCTGGACGGACGCCTGGAGCGGCTGGATCGCAGTTATCGGCCGGACAAGCCCTTCGTCAAGGTGAAGTTCCACGACTTCACCCAGACCACTCTGGAGCAGGCCGGTGCGGGCCGCGATTTGGACAGCTACCGCCTGCTGCTGGGGGCCGCCTTCGCGCGCGGTGCCAAGCCGGTGCGCCTGCTGGGCGTCGGCGTACGGCTGATAGATCTGCAGGACCGCCACGAGCAGCTGGAGCTATTCGCCCGCTGATCGCTGAAAGCGCTCGGTCTGGCCGATTCAGGTTGGTTTAAGCGGCGCTTCGTACTCTTGCCATGACACAAAATCACGACAGGAGAACGGTCATGCGTTATTTCGCCTTCGTTTTGTTTTCCATCATCTTCGGAGTGAGCCTGGCCCGAGTGATCGGGCCCTGACGCTTTGCCCGCGGTTCAGGCTTTCGCCTGGCATTTGGGGCACAGATGATGGCCGTCACGGCTCAGCCAGCCGAGCTCGGCGATGCGGCGCTCGGCGGCTTCGGTGCGGGCAGTGTCGCCCAGGGCGGCATCCACGGCGAATTCGAAGTCGAGTCGGGCGCCGCAGCCGTTGCATTCGACCTTCCAGTTATGAATGGCCAGTTCCTCGAAGACCGGGCCGTTGGCCACGGCCACCCAGTGACCGGGCGGATTGATCAGCATGCGGACCTTGTCCACCGTGAGCCTTTGATACAGCTCGCGGCTGCCCCTGAGGGTCACCAGCAGGGTATCGCCGCTGCGGATCGAGCCGCCGGTGCCGGAAACCTGATAGCGCCCAGGCGTGAGGGCGCGGCATTCGGTCAGGGTGTGCTGGGGGGTGAGCAGGCTGTAGCGGAAATCGTGTTCGGCCATGGAAATCTTCGCAGTGAAGGCGTTGGGGGCCGGCATCCTAACACGGGGTCGACCCGTCCTCGGACTTCCTGACGGTCAAGCCGGCCCCGCCTTTCCCGCGGCGCTTTAAGCGCTTTGCCGGGCTTCGCTGGCGAGGCGGACGATGGCCGCCTCCAGCTCGTCCAGGGCGGCTTCGGCGGCCGGGTCCTTCTGCTTGAGCAGGGTCTCGCTGAGCTGACAGGCGGCGCGCAGCTGGGGAACGCCGCAGTAGCGCGTCGCCCCGTGCAGCCGGTGAACCCGCTCGATCAGCGCGGCCCGGTCGCCGTCCTTGCGGGTCTGCTGGATGACCTGGCGGTCGGCGTCCAGGGATGCCAGCAGCATGGACAGCATGTCCGCGGCCAGATCGGGCTTGCCGGCGGCCAGGCGCAGGCCTTCCTCGGGATCGAGCACGCTGAGGTGGCTGATGGAGGTCGACTTGCTCTGGGCGGGCTTCTGCTCCTGGGTGCGCAGTTGCAGGCCGGTCCACTTGTGCACGACCTGGGCCAGCTGTTGTTCGTTGATCGGCTTGGTCAGGTAGTCGTCCATGCCGCTGTGGAGCAACGCGCGCTTCTCGTCGCTGAGGGCATGGGCGGTCAGGGCGATGATCGGGGTCGCCGAATGGTTCCCGGATCGCTCCCACTCGCGAATCGCCACGGTCGCCTGACGGCCGTCCATGCCGGGCATCTGCACGTCCATGAAGATCAGGTCGAAGCGCGACTGCTTCACCGCTTCCACGGCGGCCAGGCCGCTGTCCGCGACCGATACCTGGGCTCCCATGTCGCTGAGCAGGGTCTTCACCAGCAGCAAGTTGGCCGGGTTGTCATCGACGCAGAGCAGTCTGGGGGCGCGGCCGGACAGCGGCCTCGGGGCCTCGCGTCTGGTCGGCTCGGACTTGAGCAGGTCGCTGATGGCGCGCTGCAGCTTGTCGCTGCAGGCCGGCTTGGCCAGCAACTGGCTGTGGGAGTCCGGCAGGACGTCCTGGTACAGCAGCTGTTCGGTGGTGGGGCAGAGCACCAGACTCTTGCAGCCGAGCTGCTCGAGGGTGGCGACGCTCCGGCGCAGATCTTCGGCATTGAGGTCCCGGCTGGTCACCCCGAGGACGGCCAGCTCGAATGGTCGGCTCGCCTGGCGGGCGGCCTCGACTCCGGCGAGCAGGCTCTCCGGCTCGGTGAAGGCGGTGACCTCCATGCCGCAGTCTTCCAGCTGGTGCATCAGGGACTGGCGTGCCAGCTCGTGCTGCTCCAGCAGGGCCACCCGATGGCCGGGGCTCAGGGCGGGCTTCTCCGCCGTCGCCTTGTCGTCCAGTGGCAGGCTCAGGCTGATCCAGAATTCGGAGCCCTGGCCCGGCTCGCTGTCGACGCCGATCTCGCCGCCCATCTGCTCGATCAGGCGCTTGGAGATGACCAGGCCCAGGCCGGTGCCGCCGGTCTGACGCGTCAGCGAGTTGTCGGCCTGACTGAAGGCCTGGAACAGCTCGGCCAGATCCTCCCGGGACAGCCCGATGCCGGTGTCCTGGATGCTGATGCGCAGCTTGGCGAACTCCTCGCTGACGTCCTCGACCATAGCCCGCACGGCGATGGTGCCCTTGTTGGTGAACTTGATGGCGTTGCTGATCAGGTTGATGAGGATCTGCTTGAGCCGCAGCGGATCGCCGATCAGCGCCAGCGGCGTGTCGCGGTAGATCAGGCTGACCAGTTCGAGCTGCTTGGCGTGGGCGGTCGGCGCGAGGATGGTCAGGGTGTCCTGCAGCAGCTCGCGCAGGTTGAAGGGCACGTGCTCGAGAACCAGCTTGCCGGCTTCGATCTTCGAGAAGTCGAGGATCTCGTTGATGATTTCCAGCAGGCTGTCGGCGGACTTGGCGATGGTGTTCAGGTAGTCCTGCTGGCGGGGCGTCAGGTCGCATTTCTGCAGCAGGTTGGTGAAACCGATGATGCCGTTCAGCGGCGTGCGAATTTCATGGCTCATGTTGGCGAGGAACTCGGATTTGATCCGGCTCGCCTCCAGGGCTTCCTTGCGCGCCATGTCCAGCTCGATGTTCTGGATCTCGATGGTTTCCAGGTTCTGACGGACGTCCTCGGTGGCCTGGTCGATGCTGTGCTGCATCTCCTCCTGGGCGTGCTGCAGGACCTCGGCCATGCGGTTGATGCCGGCGCCCAGCTCGTCCAGTTCGTGGCTGCCGAGCGGGGGCAGGCGGGTTTCCAGATGGCCGTCGCGCAGTTGCGAGACGCTCTGCTGGATGCGTCGCAGGGGGTCGCTGATCGTCCGGCCCATGCGCAGGGCGAGCAGCGCACTGCCGAGCAGCACGGCGAGGATCAGGATCAGGCTGGTGAACAGGCTGCGGTAGCCCTTCAACAGCGCGCTGTGGTGGGACAGTTCGATGGCGACCCAGCCGAGCAGGCGGTCTTCCTGGTCGCTGCTGTCGCTGGCGAGATTCTGGTGATAGCCGAGCACCGGCATCAGCAGGTGGGTGTTTTCCGGGGTGGTGACCAGGGTCAGCCGGCTCGGGTCGTGGGGCGGCTGCTCGCTGAGGATGCTCGGCCCGGCGTGCACCAGGAGCTTGAACTGGGGATCGAAGAAGCTGACCGCGCGGATGTCCGACTGGTCGAGGATGCGATTGGCGATGCGCTGCAGGCGGTTGTTGTAGCCGTTGGCCAGGGAAGGAGCGCTGAGCGGGGCGAGCTGCTGGGTGATCAGCTGGCCGCGCTCGATGATCTGCTCGCGCATCTCCGACCATTGCTGCCAGGTGAAGTAGCTGCCCAGAACCAGGGCCAGCAGGCTGCTGGGCAACAGGGTGAGCATGACGATCCTGGCCTTGATGCTGAAATCCTGAAACACCCTTGTTTCTCCTGCGTGCCTGCGTGCTGTAGCGCAGTGTAGCGGTTGGTCGTGGAGGGGCAATAGGGGCTCCTGGCCTTATGAAAGCAAGGAATAAGTATCAGTTCATATGGGTTATGGGCTGCAGCCCTTTGCCAGCTATCATAGTCGCTTCTCTAATTTGTCCGGATTGCAAGGAAGGCCTAGACCCATGCATTTCCCAACCATCGCCGACTGCGTCGGCAACACCCCTCTGGTGCGTCTGCAGCGCCTGCCGGGCAATACCTCGAATACCTTGCTGGTCAAGCTGGAAGGCAACAATCCGGCCGGTTCGGTGAAGGACCGGCCGGCCCTGTCGATGATCTCCCGCGCCGAGTTGCGCGGCGACATCCAGCCCGGCGACACCCTGATCGAGGCCACCTCCGGCAATACCGGCATCGCCCTCGCCATGGCCGCAGCGATCAAGGGCTACCGGATGGTGCTGATCATGCCGGACAACATGAGCGCCGAGCGCAAGGCAGCGATGACCGCCTACGGTGCCGAGCTGATCCTGGTGGGCAAGGCCGAGGGCATGGAGGGCGCCCGCGATCTGGCGCTCAAGATGCAGAACGAAGGCCGGGGCAAGGTCCTCGACCAGTTCGCCAACCAGGACAACCCGGTGGCCCACTACGAGAGCACCGGCCCGGAGATCTGGCGCCAGACCGGCGGCACCATCACCCATTTCGTCAGCTCCATGGGCACTACCGGCACCATCATGGGCGTGTCCCGCTACCTCAAGGAGCAGAGCCCGGCGGTGCAGATCATCGGCCTGCAGCCCCAGGAGGGCTCGGCGATTCCGGGCATCCGTCGCTGGCCCGAGGAATACCTGCCGAAGATCTTCGACGCCAGCCGGGTCGACCGGGTGGTCGACATGGCCCAGAGCGAGGCCGAGGAGGTCATGCGCCGCTTGGCACGCGAGGAGGGCATCTTCTGCGGCGTGTCCTCCGGCGGTGCGGTGGCGGCCATGCTGCGCCTGTCTCAGGAAGTCGAGAACGCCGTGATGGTGGCGATCGTCTGCGACCGCGGCGACCGCTATCTGTCCACCGGCATCTATGACCAGCCCTGAGCCGATGAGTTTTCCCTACGAGTACGAGGCGTTCCACCTTGGCTAAACGAACGGGCGGTCTGCGTTTCCAGCCCGCCGGCGGAGCCCGCCCGGCGCAAGTGCCGGTGGGCAAGAAACAGGTCCTGACCATCGAGCGGCTGGCTCACGACGGCCGCGGTATCGCCTTTCACGAGGGGCGTACCTGGTTCGTCGCCGGCGCCTTGGCCGGCGAGCAGGTCGAGGCTCGGGTACTGGCGGCGCGCAGCCAGGTCGTCGAAGCCAGAGTCGAGCGCATCCTCGCGCCGGCGCCGCAGCGACGGCCCGCCACCTGCGCCCATGCCGGACGTTGCGGCGGCTGTACCCTGCAGCATATGCCCCATGCCGAGCAGCTGGAGCTGAAGCGGCGCACCCTCGCCGAACAGCTCGCGCGCTTCGCCGATCTGGAGCTGGACGAGTGGGCGCCGCCGCTGGTCGGCCCCGAGTTCGGCTACCGCCGCCGCGCGCGGCTGGCGGTGCGCTGGGATGCCAAGGCCGGCCGGCTGGAGGTAGGGTTCCGCGCCGCGGCCAGCCAGGCGATAGTCGGTATCGACGACTGTCCGGTGCTGGTACAGCCCTTGCAAAATCTCCTGCATACCTTGCCCGCGCTCCTGCAGGGGCTGGAACGGCCGCAGGTGCTGGGGCATGTGGAATTGTTCCACGGCAATGCCAGTGCAATTCTGGTGCGTCATATTAAGCCCTTGGCGGAGCGCGACCTGAAGCGGTTGCGGGAGTACTGCTTGGAGCACTCTACACAGCTCTGGCTGCAGGGCGAGGGTGAGCCGGAACCGGACTGTTCCGGCGAGGCGCTGGGTTATCGCCTGCAGCGCTGGAGTCTGGAGCTGCATTACCGCCCTGGGGACTTCGTCCAGGTGAACGCCCCGGTGAACGAGGCGATGGTCGCCCAGGCGCTGGAGTGGCTGGCGCCAAGCGGTACGGAACGGGTTCTGGATCTATTCTGCGGTCTGGGCAACTTCGCTCTGCCCCTGGCCCGGCAGGCCCGCGAGGTGGTGGCGGTCGAGGGCGTGGCGGCGATGGTCGCGCGGGCGCGTCGAAATGCCGAGGACAATGGCCTGGGCAATGCACACTTCCATCAGGCGGACCTGTCGAAGCCGTTGGCGGAGGCGTCCTGGGCCGCTGGCGGCTTTCCCGCCGTGCTGCTCGATCCGCCGCGCGACGGAGCGCTGGAGGTCGTGCGTCAGATGGGCGCCCTGCAGGCCGAGCGGATCGTCTACGTGTCCTGCAATCCGGCGACCTTGGCTCGCGATGCCGCGGAGCTGGCCGAGCAGGGATATCGTCTGAGGCGGGCCGGAATACTCGACATGTTTCCGCAGACGGCCCATGTCGAGGCGATGGCGTTGTTCGAGAGGCGCCCCGCTGCGCGCTGAGAGCGGGCGGTCGCAGGGCGCCAGCGGAGCCGCGGCTCCATGTGTTTTTCGATCGGCGAGCGGGTCGGCGTCCGGCCGGCGGGCTCGCGGGTCGTCGAGAGAGGAAGGGTATAGATGGTACAGGTGAGAGCGCAGCAGCCGGTCAATACGGATGGCAGTATCAATCTGGAGGCCTGGTTGGATCATGTCCTCAAGATGGACCCGGCCCTCGAACGCGAACCGCTGAAGGACGCCTGCGAATTCGCCCGTACAGCCGAACAGCGATGCCTGGAAGGGCGGGAGGCCCCCGCGGAGGGGGCCCCGTCGACCTTCCGGACGGGGCTGGAAATCGCGGAAATCCTCGCCGACCTCAAGCTGGATCAGGATTCCCTGGTAGCCGCGCTGCTCTATCGCGGCGTGCGTCTGAACCAGATCAGCCTGGAGCAGGTGCAGAAGCATTTCGGCGCCGTGGTGTCCAAGCTGATCGAGGGCGTGCTGCGGATGGCGGCGATCAGCGCCAGTCTCAATCCGCGCGAGTCCCTGGTGCTGAACGCCCAGTCCCAGGTCGAGAACCTGCGCAAGATGTTGGTGGCGATGGTCGACGACGTGCGCGTGGCCCTGATCAAGCTGGCCGAGCGAACCTGCGCGATCCGCGAGGTGAAGAACGGCAGCGAGGAAAAGCGCCGGCGCGTCGCCCGCGAGGTCTTCGACATCTACGCGCCGCTGGCTCACCGTCTGGGTATCGGCCACATCAAGTGGGAGCTGGAGGATCTGTCCTTCCGCTACCTGGAGCCCGAGCAATACAAGCAGATCGCCAAGCTCCTGCACGAGCGCCGGCTGGACCGCGAGCAGTTCATCGAGAACGTGGTGCAGCAGCTCAAGCAGGCGCTGGCCGACAACGGCATCCAGGGCGAGATCACCGGCCGGGCGAAGCACATCTACTCGATCTGGCGCAAGATGCAGCGCAAGGGGCTGGAGTTCAGCCAGATCTATGATGTGCGCGCGGTGCGCATACTGGTGCCTGAGATCCGCGACTGCTACACCGCTCTCGGCATCGTGCATACCCTCTGGCGCCACATTCCCAAGGAGTTCGACGACTACATCGCCAACCCCAAGGAGAACGGCTACCGCTCCCTGCACACGGCGGTGATCGGCCCGGACGGCAAGGTGCTGGAAGTGCAGATCCGCACCCATGCCATGCACGAGGAGGCCGAACTGGGCGTCTGCGCCCACTGGCGCTACAAGGGCACCGACGTCAAGTCCACCTCCAGCCATTACGAGGAGAAGATTTCCTGGCTGCGCCAGGTGCTCGAATGGCACGAGGAACTCGGCGACATCGGCGGGCTCGCCGAGCAGCTGCGGGTCGACATCGAGCCGGACCGGGTCTACGTCTTCACCCCCGATGGCCATGCCATCGACCTGCCCAAGGGCTCCACGCCGCTGGACTTCGCCTACCGCGTGCACACCGAGATCGGCCACGGCTGTCGCGGCGCCAAGGTCGACGGGCGCATCGTGCCGCTCAACTACAGCCTGCAGACCGGCGAGCAGGTGGAGATCATCACCAGCAAGCAGGGGGTGCCGAGCCGCGACTGGCTGAACCCCAACCTCGGCTACATCACCACCTCTCGGGCGCGGGCGAAGATCGTCCACTGGTTCAAGCTGCAGGCCCGCGACCAGAACGTCGCCGCCGGCAAGGCGATGCTCGAGCGCGAACTGTCCCGGCTCGACCTGCCGCCGGTGGACTACGAGCGCCTGGCGGAAAAGGCCAACCTGAAAACCCCCGACGATATGTTCGCCGCCCTCGGCGCCGGCGATCTGCGCCTGGCCCATGTGGTCACCCTGGCGCAGCAGCTGGTCGAGCCGGACCGCGGCGCCGAGCAGCTGGATCTCATTCCCCGCAGGTTCGGCGGGGCGGCCAAGCCGGGCAGGCGCGGCGACATCCAGATCCAGGGCGTCGGCAACCTGCTGACCCAGATCGCCGGCTGCTGCCAGCCGCTGCCGGGCGATCCCATCGTCGGCTACATCACCCAGGGCCGCGGCGTCACCATCCACCGTCAGGACTGCGCCAACGCCCTGCAGCTGGCCAGCCGCGAGCCGGAGCGGATCATCCAGGTCAGCTGGGGGCCGGCCCCGGTGCAGACCTACCCGGTGGACATCCTCATCCGCGCCTACGACCGCTCCGGCCTGCTGCGCGACGTCTCCCAGGTGCTGCTCAACGAACGCATCAACGTGCTGGCCGCCAATACCCTCTCGAACAAGGAGGACAGCACCGCGCAGATGGTCCTGACCATCGAGATCCCCGGGCTCGATGCCCTCGGCCGGCTGCTGGCGCGCATCGCCCAGTTGCCCAACATCATCGAGGCGCGCCGGCAGCGCAGCTCCTGAGCCGATGCAGTGCCCGGAGCCACGCCGGTGTGGCCCGGGCCGCACCACTCCCGGTCGGGTAGCCCCGCCAAGTTCTAGGAAACCGCCATGTACCAGCTCAACGACCTGCTGCACCTGATGGCCCGCCTGCGCGATCCGCAGTACGGCTGTCCCTGGGATCTGCAGCAGACCTACGCGAGCATCGTGCCGCACACTCTGGAGGAAGCCTACGAGGTCGCCGACGCCATCGAGCGCGGCGATTTCGCCCATCTGCCGGGCGAGCTCGGCGACCTGCTGTTCCAGGTGGTCTACTACAGCCAACTGGCCAGGGAAGAAGGGCGTTTCGACTTCTCCGCGGTGGTCGACGGCATCACCCGCAAGCTGATCCGCCGGCATCCCCATGTCTTCCCCGATGGCGATCTGTATGGCGCAGCGGACATGCCGAAGCTGTCCGAGGCGGCGGTCAAGCAGCGCTGGGAGGAGATCAAGGCCGAGGAGCGGGCGGAGAAGGCCGCTGAGCCGCAGCAGCTGTCCCTGCTCGACGACGTGCCAAACGCCCTGCCGGCGCTGTCCCGCGCGGCCAAGCTGCAGAAGCGCGCCGCCCAGGTCGGCTTTGACTGGCCGGAGGCGCTGCCGGTGGTGGACAAGGTGCGAGAAGAGCTGGACGAGGTGCTGGAGGCCATGAGCGAGAGCGATCCCGCGGCCATTGCCGAGGAGGTCGGCGACCTGCTGTTCGTGGTGACCAACCTGGCCCGGCATCTCAAGGTCGATCCGGAGGCCGCCCTGCGCGCCGCCAACGGCAAGTTCGAGCGGCGTTTCCGCTTCATCGAGGAGCGGCTGCGCGAGGGCGGGCGGCGTCCCGAGGAGTGCGGCCTGGACGAGCTGGATGCGCTCTGGGGCGAGGCCAAGCGTGCGGAGCGGGAAGGACCTGGCTGCGGTTGAATCCGGCCCCGGCCTCAGCCGGCGATCCAGCGGAACAGCAGCACGCCCAGCGCCACGGCCAGGACTGGGCGCACCACGCGATAGGCGGTCGGGTTGGCCCGCTTGAACTGACGGACCCGCGAGCCGATGGCGTTGCCGATGCGCTTGAAGCCGCCGTAGGCGCGGTTGATCGAGCCGACCCTTTCCCCCTCGACATTCTGCGGCGCGGTGGCGCGGCCGAGCACGCCGCTGATCCAGCGGTTGATCTGCCGCAGCGGGGAGGGAAGCGGCCGCTCCACGTCGCAGAAGAGGATCAGGCGGGGAGAGTCGGTCTCGTTCTTCACCCAGTGCACGTAGGTTTCGTCGAACATCACGTCCTCGCCGTCGCGCCAGGCGTAGGGCTGGCCGTCGACGAAGATGCGGCAGGAGTCCGAATTCGGCGTGGCGAGTCCCAGGTGGTAGCGCAGCGAGCCGCCGAAGGGGTCGCGGTGCGGGTTGAGATGACTGCCGGCCGGCAGCAGGGTGAACATCGCCCCCTTCACCGACGGCAGGCGGCCGAGCAGTTCGAGGGTTTTCGGGCAGAGCTGGCGGGCCGAGGGCAGGGGGCCGTCGTACCAGGTCAGGTAGAAGCGTTTCCAGCCCTTCTTGAAGAAGGAGCCGAAGCCGGCCTCGTTGTCGCGCAGGGCGGCACGGATGTAGCCCTCGTCGAACAGCGCCAGGGCTTCGTCGCGGATGGTCTGCCAGTTGTCGCGCAGGAGGTCCAGCTCCGGGAAGTCGCGGCGCTCGACGTAGGGGCGCGACGGCGTCCGGGAGAACAGGTACATCAGCGAGTTGTAGGGAGTGAACAGCGCCGAGTAGTTGAACATCTGGCGCAGCAGCGGCAGGCGGGCGCGGCCGCGGAGGTGCACGAACAGGACGCTGGCAAGAAACACGCTTACCAGGGTGGCCTTGGCGAAGAGTGGCATGGCGGATTCTGCATATGGCCCCGGAGCCGGTAGTGTAGGGCTATCGTTTGACGATGACCATGTGGCAAGGCAGCCAATCATGCTCGCGATGAGCGGCGAGACTTGCACTGTCCGCATGCAATCGGGAGGATTAGCCCTCGGCTGGCAGGCCGTCGGACGGATTGGCTTCGATCGCCTGTCGACTCCTGTTGCAGTTTCCCCTTGAATGAGCCTCCGGCCTGGCCGGGGGCGGTTGGATGAGTTCTAACGATGAGCATGTCATTGCGCGACCAGTTGCTGAAGGCCGGACTGGTCAACGAGAAGCAGGCCAAGCAGGCCGGCAAGCAGAAGCAGAAACAGGAGCGCCTGGAGCGCAAAGGTCAGGTCGAGAAGGACGATTCGCAGCGTCAGGCGGCGCTCCAGGCCCAGGCCGAGAAGCTCGCCCGCGACCAGGAGCTCAACCGCCAGCAGCAGGAGAAGGCGGAGCAGAAGGCCCGGGCCGCGCAGATCAAGCAGCTGATCGAGGTCTCGCGCCTGCCCAAGCTGACCACCGACGACTATTACAACTTCGTCGACGACAAGAAGGTCAAGCGCCTCTCGGTGAACGGCCTGATGCGCGACAAGCTCAGCCGCGGCTCCCTGGCCATCGTCCGGCACGGCGGCGGCTACGAGGTGATTCCACGCGAGGCGGCACTGAAGATCCAGGAGCGCGATCCGCGCCGGGTGGTCCTGCTGAACACGCCCACCGAGGCGCCGGATGCGGACGATCCCTACGCCGCCTACCAGATTCCCGACGATCTCATGTGGTAAGCCCGCTTCCGGGCCGAAACGAAGAAGCCGGCGCTAGGCCGGCTTCTCGCTTTCCAGGCTGTGGCAACAGTCTTACTTGCCCGCCACCTGCTTGCCATCGACCATGCCGTCCTTGAGCATGATGTCGTATTCCTTGCCGTCCTTCTCCACCTGGTGCAGGCGCACCAGCAGATAGTTCCAGTCCTTGGCGAGCCAGAAGATGGTCTGGCGGTTGCTCTTGGTGGGATCGCGTACGCGCTCGACCTTGATCGCCTCGATCTGGCCTGCCTGGGTGTCCACGCGCTCGCTGCCCAGTACGCGGAAGTCGTAGATCTCGATATCGTCGCCGTCGACCACTCGGTAGCTCATGCTCTTCTTGCCCTCGGCGACATCCTTCTGCAGGGCGATCTGGTAGGTGGACTTGTCGAGCAGGCCGCGATTGAGGCTGTGCTGGAACGGCTTGCCGCGATCGCTGCCGGTCACCTTCTTGGCTTTCCAGTCGAAGTCCTGCTCCACGTGCTTGACCTTGCCTAGGCCGTTGCGGTCGTAGCGATAGCTGAGCGGGAGCAGATGGCTCTGTTCGACGCGGAAGGTGCTCTCTTCCTGAAGGCCGGCGATCATCATGCTGGCCTCGAACTCCAGTTTCCAGCTCTGGTCGGCTTGTTGGCTCAGCCGACGTTCGGCCGTGCCACTGACCGGAATCTGCGACGAGTCGGTCGTATAACTGGCAGTGAAGGGGTGTAGCTCATAGGCGTAGCTGGGCAGGGCCAGCAACGCGAGCGCGAACAACAGGATACGACGCATAGTTTCTCCTAGGTTCGGATCAGATAGCCGGTAGCCGGCAGTTTCTCTCCGTCCAGCAACGCTCCTTCGGCTGCCAGCCGCAAGCGGCCTTCGGCGAACCAGCGAACCGCTGTCGGGTAGATGCGATGCTCCTGCATGTGCACGCGCAGGGCCAAGGTTTCCGCGGTGTCGCCCGGCTCGACTGGAACGACGGCTTGGATGATCAGCGGCCCGCCGTCCAGCTCCTCGCTGACGAAGTGCACGCTGCAGCCATGCTCGGAGTCCTGCGCATCCAGTGCCCGCTGATGGGTGTTCAGGCCCTTGTGCTTGGGCAGCAGCGATGGGTGGATGTTCAACAGGCGGCCGCTGTAGTGGCGGACGAAGGCGGGGGTGAGGATGCGCATGAAGCCGGCCAGCACCACGAGGTCGGGCCGGAAGCCGTCGATCGCCTCGATCAGCGCGCAATCGAAGGCCTCGCGGTCGGCGAAGGCCTTGTGGTCGAGGACCTGGGTGGCGATGCCCGCGTTCTGCGCGCGGGTCAGACCGTAGGCATCTGCGCGATTGGATACGACCGCGCGGATACGCAGGGGGTTGTCCTCGCCCAGGCTGTCGATCAGCGCCTGCAGGTTGCTGCCGGAGCCGGAGATGAGGACTACCGCATTGCAGGGCTGGACCATCAGTGGGCCTTCAGGTTGTTCAGCACGACGCGCTCGGCGCCTTCGCCGCAGGTGGCGATGCTGCCGATCACCCAGGGCTGTTCGCCGCTGGCGCGCAGGCTGGAGAGGGCTTCTTCGACCTTGTCCTGGGCCACGCAGATGACCATGCCGACGCCGCAGTTGAGCACGCGGTGCATCTCGCGCTCGTCGACGTTGCCGTTCTGCTGCAGCCAGTCGAAGACCGCCGGGCGGGTCCAGCTGGCCACGTCGATCACCGCCTGGGTGCCTTCCGGCAGCACGCGCGGGATATTCTCGGTGAGGCCGCCGCCGGTGATGTGGGCCATGGCCTTGACCGCGGAGGTCGCCTTGATCAGCTTGAGCAGCGGCTTGACGTAGATGCGGGTCGGCGCCATCAGCAGCTCGGCCAGCGGCTTGCCGTCCAGCTGCACCTGCTCGATGTCGACGCCGGCGACCTCGATGATCTTGCGGATCAGCGAATAGCCGTTGGAGTGCGGGCCCGAGGAGGGCAGGGCGATCAGCGCGTCGCCGGCGGCCACTTTCGAACCGTCGATGATCTCGCTCTTCTCCACCACGCCGACGCAGAAGCCGGCCAGGTCGTAGTCCTCGCCCTCGTACATGCCGGGCATCTCGGCGGTTTCGCCGCCGACCAGCGAGCAGCCGGCCATCTCGCAGCCCGCACCGATGCCGGTGACCACGGTGGCGGCCACGTCGACGTTGAGCTTGCCGGTGGCGTAGTAGTCGAGGAAGAACAGCGGTTCGGCACCGCAGACCACCAGGTCGTTGACGCACATGGCCACCAGATCCTGGCCGATGCTGTCGTGCTTGTTCAGGTTCAGCGCCAGGCGCAGCTTGGTACCGACGCCGTCGGTGCCGGAGACCAGTACCGGCTGCCGGTAGCCGGCCGGGATTTCGCAGAGCGCGCCGAAGCCGCCCAGACCGCCCATCACCTCCGGACGTGCGGTGCGCTTGGCGACGCCCTTGATGCGTTCGACCAGTGCTTCGCCGGCGTCGATGTCTACACCGGCGTCCTTGTAGCTCAGGGAGGGTTGCTTGCTCATAAATCCGGGCCTTTGAGGGGAAATTCAGGGGGCGACCGAGGCGCATGATGGCCGGTCCGCGAGGCGCGCGATTTTATCAGGCTTGCCCCGCAGGGGCCACTCGGGCCCGGCCCGCCCCGCGGGCGAGAAGGCGGGAACGGGCCGCGCGCCGTCTACGGCTGCGGTTGCCGGGGGGGCGATGGCTGTTTAAGGTATATCACTACTCGCGGCCAACCTGCCGTTCCAGTCGAGATTTCCCCATGCGCCTGATCGCCCGCCTCCTCGTCGTTTGCCTGTCGCTGTTCTGCCTTCCACTGTTCGCCGAATCCCTCGGCGACCTCTATCAGGTGCGCGAGCCGGTTTCCAGTCAGCAGCCTGCGGAGCGCGACGCTGCCCTGCAGCGGGCTCTGGATACGCTGATCCTGAAGCTGACCGGCGATGCCAAGGCCGTGCAGAACCCTGCCTTGCAGGCCGTGCGCAACGATCCGCAACAACTGGTCCTCAAGTACGGTTATGAGGGCCAGACCCTGGTGGTCGACTTCGACCCGGCCACCACCCAGCGCTACCTGCGCCAGGCCGGTCTGCCGCTGTGGGGGGCCAGCCGGCCGACCCTGCTCGTCTGGTGGCTGAACGAGGCCGACGCCACCTCGCAACTGGTCGGGGATGGTCAGGATCTCGCGCAGCCGCTGCAGCAGGCTGCTGCGCATCGCGGCCTGCCGCTGCGCCTGCCGATGGCCGACCTCAACGAGCAGCTGGTCGCCACCCCGGAGAACCTGGCGGCCGGCAGCGCGCTGCAGGAGCCCTCGAAGCGTTACGGCGCCGACGCCGTGCTGGCGGTGTACGCCCGTCAGGCGGATGCTGGCTGGCAGGCGCAGTGGCGCCTGTCCATGGGCGATGCCCAGGAGCAGGGGACGGCTCAGGCGGCGGACGCCGCCGCCCTGGCCGATGCCGTGCTGCTGGCGGCGAGCGAGCGTCTGGCGCCGCGCTTCATCGCCAAGCCCGGTGCCACCGCGCGCCTGAATCTGGAGGTACAGGGCGCCGATCTGGCCCGCTATGCCCAGCTGGATCGCGTGCTCGAGCCCTTCTCCGCCCGTCTGCGTCTGGTCGACGGAGACCGTCTGATCTACCAGCTCGACTCCTCGCCCGAGCAGCTGCGCTCGCAACTGTCGCTGATCGGTCTGCAGGAGTCTCCGGCCGCGGCTGCCTCCGGCGCCGAAGGCGGGCAGCAGCCGTTGCTGCAGTCGCGCGATACGGCGCTGCATTACCACTGGTAAGGCGAGGCGCCGAGCGCGGATGCGTGACGCGGGCTGGCCACGGAATGGCAGGGAAAGCCGATGAGCATGCTGCATTGGGTGCCCAATCTCCTGACCGGCCTGCGCCTGCTGCTGGTCCTGCCGGTCGCCGCGCTGATCCTGCAGCAGTCCTACGGGGCGGCGCTGCTGCTGTTCGCCGTGGCCGGCGTGAGCGACGCGCTGGACGGCTTCCTGGCTCGCCGGTTCGCCTGCACCAGCCGCCTGGGGGCGCTGCTCGATCCGCTGGCGGACAAGCTGCTGCTGATCGTCAGCTACGTCTGCCTGAGTCTGGTGGCAATCCTGCCCTGGTGGCTGACCCTGGTCGTGCTCCTGCGCGATCTGGTGATCGTCTCCGGAGCCGTCGCCTATCGCCTGCTGGTGGAGCCGCCGGAGATCAGGCCGACGCTGCTCGGCAAACTGTCGACGCTGCTGCAGGTCGTCCTGATCGTCGAGCTGCTGTTGCAGGAAAGCCTGCTGCCGGCGGCGGCCGCCTGGGAGCGACCGCTGATTCTCCTGGTGCTGCTGGCGAGTCTGGCCAGCGGCGCCCACTACGTCCGGGTCTGGTCCGGGAAATACCGAAGCGCAGGGACACGACATGACTGATTCGCACCGCTGGCTCTGGCTGGCCGGACTGCTGCTCGCCGGGTGGCTGGTCTACCAGCTGACGCCGATCCTCTCGCCGTTCCTGGTCGGCATCCTGCTGGCCTATCTGGGCGATCCCCTGGTCGACCGGCTGGAGCGGTGGATGTCCCGCACCTGGGGCGTGGTGGTGGTGTTCACCCTGTTCGGCCTGCTGTTGCTGGTCGCCCTGCTGGTCCTGCTGCCGATGCTGGGCAAGCAGATGGTGCATCTCTACCAACTGGCGCCGCAGATCCTCGATTGGCTGCAGCAGCGGGCCCTGCCTTGGCTCCAGGTCAGGTTCGGGCTGTCCGAGAGCTTCTGGCAGATCGGGCACCTGAAGGCCCTGTTCACCGAGCACCTGGGCCAGACCACCGATATCGCCAGCCAACTGCTCAGCCGGGCCACGGCCTCCAGCCTGGCCCTGCTCGGCTGGCTGGGCAACTTGCTGCTGGTGCCGGTGGTGAGCTTCTATCTGCTGCGCGACTGGGACATCCTGGTCGCCAAGCTGCGCGCGCTGCTGCCGCGTCGACAGGAGGGCCTGGTGGTGAAGCTGGTCAGCGAGTGCCATGAGGTGCTCGGCGCCTTCCTGCGCGGGCAACTGCTGGTGATGCTGGCGCTCGGCGCGGTCTATGCGCTGGGGCTGATGCTGGTTGGGCTGGATCTCGGACTGCTGATCGGCGTGCTCGCCGGACTGGCCAGTATCGTGCCCTACATGGGCTTCGTGGTCGGGATCGGCGCCGCGCTGGTCGCCGCGCTGTTCCAGTTCGGCGGGGATCTCTACCCGTTGTTCGGCGTGGCGGCGGTGTTCACCGTGGGGCAATTGCTCGAAGGCATGCTACTGACGCCGCTCCTGGTCGGCGACCGGATCGGCCTGCACCCGGTGGCGGTGATATTCGCCGTCCTCGCCGGCGGCCAGCTGTTCGGCTTCACCGGGGTGCTGCTGGCCCTGCCGGTGGCGGCTGTGATCATGGTTTTGCTGCGCCATGTCAACGAGTTATATAAACTTTCCGACCTTTACGGCAAGGACTCGCCAACTGGCTGATTTTTAAGGGTTTTCTTCTTTTGCTTCTTTGCCGGTGTCGAAGAAGTGTCGAAGCCATCCAGCGGGTTGAATCTAACCGCGTCCTGCAAGTGAGACGGCGACAGGTGCGCATAGCGCATCGTCATGGTCAGTGAGGAGTGCCCGAGGATTTTCTGTAGGACCAGGATATTCCCGCCGTTTTGCATGAAGTGGCTTGCGAAGGTGTGCCGAAGCACATGGCTTGCCTGACCCCTTGGGAGCTGGATGCCCGAACGCTTGAGCGATAGACGGAAGGCGTGGATGCACGCCGTAAAGCGGCCATACTTGGCGAAGTGAGCCGCCAGCCGTTCCTCAAGAGACGCACTGATCGGCACAGTCCGAACCCTCTTTGACTTGGTGTTGACGAACGTGACCGTCTGGTCGCGTACCAGGTCGGGGGACAATCCTTCGGCTTCAGACCACCGGGCCCCGGTAGCCAAGCAAACCTCGGCCACCAGGCGCACGCTTTTCGACTTGCGAGCGTCCAGAGCCTTGAGGAGCTGGGGTATCTGATCGGCCAGCAAGTACGAGAGCGGCTGCTCCTGAAACTTCAGCGGCTTCAGGCGTGACAGCGGATTCACGTAATCGATATCGCCCAGGCGATACAGCTCATTGAAGACGGCCTTGAGGTACGACAGCCGATTGTTGATCGACTTCGGGGCGGAACCGGATTCCAATTCATTCCGGCGCAATTCGACAACAGCCGCCCCGGACAGCTTGGATGCAACCGGATCGCCCAGGCGGTCAGCGACCAACAGCAGGACATTGCGACGACGCTTGCCACTGGTAATGGCATGTCCATGCAGGTCATACCAGCGGTTCACCAGCTCCGAAACCTTCCGCTTGTCCTTGGGCTTGGGATTCCAGTCCTTGGGCTGGATGCAGTTGGCCCGACAGGTGGCCTCAAACCGTTGCGCCTCAGCCTTGGTCTTGAAAGTCTTGCGGAATCGACGGCCCTTCACCGGCTCTACATCGACTTTCCAGCGGCCGTCATCGGTTGCAGTGATCGCCATCAGACAGCACGCCCCCACCGCACAACGCGCTCTTCGAGGCGCTCCTTAATCTGCCGGTAGATATCGCGCTCAGTCATGTCCTTGGAGGCGTAATGCTCCTGGATGACTTGCCAGACCGGCAGCGTCTTGAGTGCCTCAAACCCCTTTTTTGCGCCCACACCCTGCCGTGCCAGGAGCGTGACAAGGTTTCCCATCATCAGGTCGACGTTCTTGCCAGAGAAGCCCTTGGCCGTCTTGTAGTAGCGACGGTATTCGGTTTCGTCCAGGAGGGAGTCCCGGCCCGTCTCGACTCGTACGTCATCCCGGAGCAGGGTCCACAGCGGATCATTGACGCCAGGACGGGACAGCAGACGGAAGTTGCCCAGGCCGTAGCGCCAGAGGCCGTCCAGGTGAGGCACTAGCGACGCATAGCAATCCGAGTTGATGAGTTCGCCGGACTGGATGGAGCAGCTACCGTCGGCGAATTGCTGGACCACCGAATGGTGGTAGCGCAGTTCGATCCGCCAGACGGGTTGATCCTCCTGATAGTTGGCCGGGTCGGTGTCGTCGAATGGATTGTTGGAGCGCTTCCAGACGCTTTGCCAGTAGTCGAGCTTATCGATAGTCCTGGCCTGTTCTGTCTTGTTATAGATCGCGAGCTGGCAGGCCCCGGCAGAGCCCCACAGAAACGATTGGCCGTAGCCGTAGACAGCAGCCTTGTCCGCCCACTCAAACGACGACACACCGTCGAAGCGACGTTGCGCAGTGGCCTTGCAATGCAGACGGGCGACCAGGTCTTCGGGAGGCGTCCAGCCTTGCAGATCGAGGGCGATATGCACGGCGCATTGACCGCGTTCAACATGCGTCATAGCAGCCGAGGCGAGGAAGTCTAGTTGCTCCTGGAGGCGCTGGGAGTCTTGCGCGTCGATAGCATGGGGAGAGACTTCGATCTTGAGGTGAGGCCCAATGACGTCGGGCTTCACGTTGAAGTTCTTGAACAGCAGGATAAGCCCTAGATCCGCATTCTGGAGCTTGTACTGGTAGCCGGAGTCGCGGCCTATGCGGCTGAAGTGGAAACGGTAGCCGGCGAAGTCCACCAGTCCAGGCTTGGCCTCAGCCAGGGCGAGCACATCGGGCCGCAGCAGCCCCCGGTAATGCTGGCGGACGGTATCCACACCGCAACGGAGCAGGCGAACGCCTGACAGGTCGGTGAACACGGCGCGCTTGTCGTCGAAAAACAACCGGCCCTTGGCATCCTCCCGGACTTCACCGTCTGGCCCCATGAATACCCGGACTTGATCGACTGCCTTTTTCATAAACAACCCTTATTGAGACGAAACGACACTCACTTAATTTCTTTTATTGACGTGCTACAGGGTCGTCCCAGGCGCCGGCCGTCCCTCGCTCTGAACCGAGCCGCTCAGTCCGGCCGGCGCCTGGGCGAATCCCTGCTCTTTTGAGGACGGCGAAACCCCGCAGAAGACGAGCGACTTCCAATCGCGGTGGGCGAGCTCCACGACACAGTTAGTCTTCACCTGGACGCGATAGCCCAAGAGGCGCAGGTCATCAGCCGTCTGGTGGAAATAGCGCCCGTCGGCATGGCGAAGCTCAAAGAGCACGACCTGTCGAGGCAATCCATCCTTAAGGCCAGTCAGCACGCCCTGCAGCGTGAAGGCGTAGCCGGCCAGCGGATGACCCTCTACGCGAGGGCTAGCAGGAGCCCCTTGACCAGGAGCCACAGGAACCCCAGCCACAGGACTAGACGAAGGACCAGGAACCCCAGCAGGCGCAGAAGACGCAGAACCGGACGAAGCACCAGACGCACCAGATTTAGCGGCAGCCTGAGGATCGAGGACAGTAACGGGGTCAGAAGAAAAAACATTGATAAGCAGGCCGGCCACAAGTGCCAAAAGACCAAGAACCTTAGGCGACAAAAACATGTTCTTACCGGCTTTAGTATCTTGGACTTTGCCGGTAGCGGTGGATTGGTAGACCCTGAAAGTGCTGGGCTTGATCTTTTTGATACTGACGATGGATGAGCCGTCCATAGGCGGCTTATTTTCCTGAGCATCGTGCATGGCCTCCTTATAGCGGCCCGGAATGCCAATGACGGCGAGATTGGAGTGGAGGTAAGCCTTTTCGCAGGTCAGCCGGATATCGTCGCGGATATAGCGAATGTTCGGCGTGGTCAGGACGACATCCCAGTTCCAATGGCGATGGCGGGTCCAGGCATCGAGCCAGCCCGTAGGACGGTCCGCCTTCTTGGCTTCCTCAATACCCCCCGGATAATCGAATTGCTCCAAGTCCTTCTCCTTCCAAGACTTGGGAAAAAGGATTTGCGTCTCGTCGAAGATCAAGAAAGCGCCGCGAGGCGCCCACATAAACCAACGACGCATCTTGTCCAGGTCGTCAGTGGACTCCATAGACAAGTTGATGACATCGAAGGATTCGAGCGCCGCATCCGATAGATCGGGAAACGCCTCAAGGACCGATTCCCGCGTAAAGCCGCGAACATTAGTAATAACGACACGACCCTCATTAATGGCCGGAATAGCGTCGTCCTGGATAGCGCCTGAAGTTTTGTAACTACCATTGGCACCATGATGAATCTTAATAGACATGTTTAGCGACCTATAAAGGGAACGAACTTCATGGCCCAGCGAGTAGGGACAGCGCTGAAAATAATGGTCAACGCTTCAGGCACGCCAAAGAATGCCAAAGCGTTTTGTATTTCCCCTGGAATAGTGCCGTAAGCCGATTGAACCTGAGCAGCAATACCAAGATCGACGAAAATATCCTGGACAACTTCATACGCTACATCGACCAAGAAGATAGACGTTTCGATATACGAGTAAATGGCGACCTTGGTCAGGAACACCATAGTCTCTTTAACAAAATCATAGATGCCGGACGCAATAAAATCCCAAGCCGCCTGAAAGAACTGGGAAACATTGACGAAGAAGTCAGAGATAAATGAAAGATCCATGTATCACCTATCACTCGCGAAAAATAATGTAAAAGGCAATCAACGTGGCGATAAAGATCAGCACCCACTTGAGGTACGCGAGTTGGCCAGCGTAGTCATCGAGGCACAAATCAAACGTAGTGCCAAACACAGGGGCGGATTTGCAAAACAGGCCGCCAGAACCACCCGCGGGAAGAGAGACAAGGGCCTTCGAAGAAACCAAGTCCTTGATCTGCACTAACTTGTCTTTGAACTCCTTCTTAGCATCGGCAATCTTCTGATCCCACTCGACCAGGGCATCGTCATAGTTGCCCTTCTTCGGCTCTTTGAGTTCACCGGAGGGTAACCCTTCGCCGGCCTTTTCTTCGTCGCTCTTGGTCGGATCGGTACAGCCCGTGCCGGTACAACTGGATGTGTCCGGCTTGGCCGACCCATCGGCATTGGTGCCGCCGGTTTTGGTCTCGGTGGTGGTCGTCGAGGTGCAATTGTTGATACCGACGCACGAGGTCTTCGCCGTGGTGGTGGTCGTGGTTTGGGTGGTGGAGCCGTCCGGGTTAGTAGCGGTCTGAGTCTTGGTCTGGACCACCTTGTCTTCCGACTGGGACTTGACGACCTCCGTACAGACCAGCTTGCCGTCCACCGTGCCGCAGGTGGAGTCGCCTGGCTGGGAGAAGGTGCTTTGGGTCGTGCAGACAGAGGCGCCGGTAGCGGGATCGGTGGTCGGCGAGCACGGCAGCTCTTCGCTCTTCACCTGGGGCGTGTCGTCGGCCGTCGCCGGGTCGCCGGCGATAGGCGAGGACGTGGTGGTCTGCTCGCCCGTGATGGTCGCCGTCCCCGTGCAGACGCCATATCCGTCCGTGGTGTTGCGGCAGGTAATGACGCCACCGAACGTAGCTAGGCAACCATTGATATCGACCTGATCGGGCGGGCTGGCCGAAAGTTGCGTCTTGACGTAATAGGTCGTCGAGGCGCCTTTAGCCTGCTGGCAAAGATTCTCAGGAGGCGCATCGCAAACGCCCGTTGCGACGTTATAAGTAGAGTCTGATGGACACGAATCCCCAGCACGAGAAATAGATATATAAGTCGCACTATACGGGCCGCCCGTACAAACACCGGTTGTAGCAGACGTCAGCTTATAGCCAACATTATCGATAGCGGGAAAAATCTTGGCCATGGCGCGAGTACACAAATTAGCAGGCGAAGGGTCCTGCAAAGACGCGCCGTACCAATAATAATCCGTCGCCCAAACAGACGAGCCATATATACAGAACAGGAGGACTAAGAACAGCCGAATACGGAGCACCTGAAACCCCACATATAAAAAGGGGCCTTGCGGCCCCAGGGTTAGAGATATTCGGCGGCCCTGAATCCTTGAATCATGGCGCCGGCCATGAGAACGCCGAGTAGCAGCGACCAGATCACCGCTTAGATTTTGCGAACGATGGCGATGATGATGCCGATAGCGACCAGGGCAGCGACTGCGGCGATAACAGCCTGGCCCACAGTAACTCCGGCACCCTGAGCAGAACCAATGGCAGTGACAGCGGCAGTAGGATCGATATCCGCTGCGAACGCAGGTGCAGCGAAAGTGGCACCAGTGAAAGCAGCAATGCAGGTATTACGGAAGGAAGTACGGAAGTTCATATAGATCACCTTATGCGCAATTTGCGCAGTTGAGACACAACAACCCCAATCCCAAAGCCGATGGCAAACAACGACAAAGTGCCGGTGAAGCCAACGCCAAAGAGATTGGGAGAAAAGCCGCCTTGTATCAGCAGGTCGATTTGACCTTCCGCCTCAGGCGGCAATAAGTACGCCTGGGTCCACGTCCAGGACGAACAAGACGCGGTGCCATCGGTATTGGTTATCCAACTGGCACAGACTTGAACAAAACTAGCCATGGGGAACTTCCCGGCTCACACACTGAGCAAGCGTCTTGGCGAGCGCATCGCCAAAGACACTTTCGAACATTGGGGACAACTCCTGGACTTGCCAGATGGACAAGAGCGTTCCAAAAGCAATCCCCACCACGAAGGGAAAGGACCAACTCCAGAGCAGTTCGATTAAATAGCGAATGACTTTCCTCATGGTTGGTTTTCTCTTAGAAAGCCAGGCCATCAGCGAAACCCCACATATAACCGCCCGCCATTGCTAGTGCAGAAATAAAGAAGTATCGATACATCGGTTTTCCTCCTTTCAGGCAAAGCAATGGCGTTGCCGCAACTAAGCAGCTCGGTTAGTTGTTAGGGTTTATTGGGGTTTAGTTTGATCGACAGGCCGAGTTTGTTGCGGATTGGCCGCAGTAGTCGGGCGGGTCGGTTGGTCCTGGATAACTTTGGTCAGGACTTGGGTATTGGTGGTTCGGCCGAAGCGGTTGGTCATCGGGCGAACGTCTGCTTCGAACTTGCAGACAATCGGGCCGCGACTCAGATCGATTTGTTCCAGGACAGAGGCATCAGCCGCGTATTCGGTGATTTCATAGCCACGACCGTTGCCGGTAGCACCTTGCGGAATGGGCGCGAGAGCTTGCACGGAGGCGCGAATTTCTCCGGTATCTTTGGCGGCATACCAGTCGGTTTTGATAACGAACAGGGTGGTGGTGGAGGTAGCAGAAGGGATTGCGAACATGTGGTAGTTCCTTTTCGTCTATGTTTGAGCGTTTGTCTTGGCGCTGGTTTAAGTTCCGTTGGGCGACCCCTTACGGGGCGGGCTCTACTCGCTTCGCTCACCGAGCCAAACTGATAAGAAAACGAGACGTTTCCTTATCACTTTGTCTCGGCCCTACCGGGTAACGATCCCTGTCGCTCTTGTCCGTCCCGGACGCTAAGAGCAAGAGCGCTCCCTCCTCCTCGGGCTCTGGGGCGGGGTTTCCCTATCCCTGCCCCTTTGCCGTCTCTTCGATACGCGTGGGACCGTAGCCGTAAGCGAGCCCCAGGCAAGGGTCCGCTACGCCGCTGCGCGCCCTTGCCTGGGTCACGCTTCCGGCTCCTTTGGTCCCGCGATCGACGACGACGGCGACGGGGCGGGGATAGGGAGTTCGGAGGTGCCAACAGGGAAGTCAGGGCAACCAGCCTGAAGCCACGAAGCCAGGACAGCACCACCGAGGGTCCAGAGGTCCACGCCACGGCGGAAGGCTTCATCCGTCATGGCTTGTTTAACGCTGGACTTGGTGTGCACATACCAGCGGACTTCTTTGTCCTTGAGTTGGTCGGCGGGCTTGCGGGGCGGAATCATCGATTTAACCTCCAAAGTTGCCAAAGACAAAAAAAGACAGGGGCCGAAAAAGTAAGAACGACCAAAAAAGTAATAAGGTCATTCATAACTAAGTTCTGACTGCACATAACTAAGCCTCCACTGCACTATTTATCTTTCCTAAAAAGAGCGGAAAACACGTCATGAACAAAGGATAAAATTTGATATACGCAAAAGGTCCAGGCCGCAGCATGAAGAAAGAGCAGGAAGTATCGCGTCAGTTCATCCATAACTAAGTTCTCGCTGCACTGGCCTTTCCATCGGAATAAATGGCGCGGGCTTTTTCCCCGGATCTACAACTTGCCAATACTTAGGCGGACGAATTGCTGGAGAATGTTTCTCGCAAAAAGTGCATGGCTGGCAGAGCCAGCGGCCATTTTCCTTGTAAGGGCGCCCAGGGGGCCGGCAGTCGGGACACGGCGACGGGTTGAATAATTGCGGCTCCATTCTTGCGGTGAAGCACACAGAGCAGCCGCAGTCCATGGCGTGCGGCAGGTGCAGGTACTGGCTCGGGATCATCGACAGGCACCTCCAGGGCGAAGCTCTGTTGAAGGCGAACAACCAACTCAGAATTGATGGAGCGGCGTGACGCCTTAGCAGACTTCTCTACCCGAGCCCGGAGAACTGGCGGCATGCGGAGCTTGAATTGCGGATCAGTGCGACTCATGCGGTCCACTCCTGTTCCAGAAGCCAGTTACGCAGAAGGGCGCTGTTCACCATCCGGCGCTTTCCGAGCTTCACCGAGGGCAAAACGCCTTTCATGGCCCAGGCCCGTGCGGTGTCGTAAGTGAGGCCGTTGCGCTCGGCGAAGGATTCAATGGTCTCGACATCCCGTTGGGGGATGACCAGTTTTGAGGCGTCCAGCTCTTCCAGTCCCATGCTCATTCCGTCACTATTCATGCCAATAACCGCCTTTCTATATGGCCACCCAAAAGGAGTGGCTAGTGCAGAAAGGAGGTGCAAATATTGAACTTTCACGGTCAGAATACCAGATCAAAAGCAGAGTTCAACTATTGAACCGGGTAAGACTAGACCAAAATGGAATCAATACAGGACAGAGCTATAGCCCTTATTTATAAGGCGGGGCTCGATGACCTAGTGAGACAGTCGGAAATAAACTGGAGCCGGTGGAAAAACCTGCGCCATAAAAAAGCGCGTATCAGTACTGAAGAAATCGAAGTGCTGGTGAAAATTTATCCACGCTATGCCTTATGGCTGGCAAGCGGTCAGATCGCTCCAGAGTGTGGCCAAACCAGCCCCGAATACGACGAAGCGCGCTCGGCCTTGCCGAGTCAAAACGCGGGATAACTCTGACCAAGAAGGCAGCAGAGCGGTGGTTCGCGCGAAAGGAGCCGACTGAGAGATGAGATGGAAAGAAGTACTACTAGTGGTAATGCTTGCCGCAGCCGGAGCAGCCCAAGCAGAACCTAGCCAAGCAGAAAGAGATGCGGCACTCAAAAAGCTACTTGAAGGCCATAAGCAACCAGAGAGCCCATGGTTAAAGTCAGCCTCTGAACTAGCCGTAAAAGATCCCCGAATGGCTGCATGGGCATCGTGGAAATGCAGACAAGCCCAATACAAGCTAGACCACGAAACACCAACACCAGAAGCATTAGATCGCCTATATGAGCACTGCTGGATAAAGCAGTGACCCAAAAGGGATGTCGAAAAAGTGTCGAAAACATAGCAACGAATTGCCCCGGATCGAAACGGTAAATCAGAGCAAACCCTTGAAATTGCACGATTCGACACGGTATGACACCCCATAACGAAGGATATAAACTTTCAGCTCTTTATGGAGATTCCAGCGACGGTTCCGCGGAGCCGCCCGGTCGAGCATGAAACCCATTCAACTGCCCCTCGGGGTGCGTCTGCGCGACGACGCCACCTTCGCCAATTACTATCCCGGCGCCAATGCGGCGGCGCTCGGCTATGTTGAGCGCCTGTGCGAGCCGGATGCCGGCTGGACGGAGAGCCTGATCTACCTGTGGGGCGCCGAGGGGGTCGGGCGCAGCCATCTGCTGCAGGCAGCCTGCCTGCGGTTCGGCGAGCGCCGCGAACTGGCGATCTACCTGCCGCTGATTGAGGTGGCGGACTACGGTCCGGCGCTGCTGGACAACCTGGAGCAGAGCGAGCTGGTCTGCCTCGACGATCTGGAAGCCATCGCCGGGCGCCCGGAATGGGAGGAGGCGCTGTTCCACCTGTTCAACCGGCTGCGCGACGCCGGCAAGCGTCTGCTGCTGTCGGCCGCGGTGCCGCCCCGCGAGCTGAAGATAAGGCTGCCTGACCTGAAGTCGCGCCTGACCCTGGCCCTGGTCTTCCAGATGCAGGGACTGTCCGACGAGGACAAGCTGCGCGCCCTGCAACTGCGTGCCTCGCGCCGCGGCCTGCACCTGACCGACGAGGTCGGGCGTTTCATCCTCACCCGCGGCTCGCGCAGCATGTCAGCGCTGTTCGACCTGCTCGACCAGCTGGACCAGGCCTCTCTGCAGGCCCAGCGCAAGCTGACCATCCCCTTCCTCAAGGAAACCCTCGGCTGGTAGGAAGCCGGATGGCCGGTCGCCCGACACCCGCCATCCGGCTTCCGGCCGGGGAGGCTCGTTCGCGTAGGGCGATCGAGCCGGTATCCCCCTACACTTCGCCGGCCAGCCGGCGGTCGTACTGGAAGCGCCAGCGGGTATAGAGCATGGCGGCGCAGAACAGCGTCAGGCTGAGCACGATCTCGGCCCAGCCGAGGAGGGCGCGGTTCGGCTCGAAGGCGGCGAGCACGCCGAGGATGAAGTAGAAGTTGACCACGTAGCAGGCCCAGGCGTGGCCGCGGGCGCTGCCCAGGACGAGGCCGGGGGCGACGATCAGCAGGGGCAGCAGCTTGAAGCAGAGCACCAGCCAGGGCACCCAGCTCGCCGCGCCATGGGCGTCGGCGAACAACAGGTCCCAGACCAGGATGAACAGCACCAGGGCGACGAAGCTGGCGAGGGTGATGGTGCGGCTGGCCTTCAGGCGCGGGGCCAGCCATTCCAGCGGGGGCAGGGGTTTCTTCTTTCTAGCCACGGTTCGGCTCCAGGCGTCGCGCGGTCTGGGCCAGACGCAGACCCAGGGCGCGGCAGAGGGTGGTTTCGTGCTCGTCGAGCGGGCGCTTGCCGTCGCTGCCTGCATGGTGGCTGGCGCCGTAGGGGGTACCGCCGCCATGGGTCTCGAGCAGCGCCGCTTCGCTGTAGGGCAGGCCGCAGACCAGCATGCCGTGGTGCAGCAGCGGCAGCAGCATCGACAGCAGGGTCGCCTCCTGGCCGCCGTGCAGGCTGGCGGTGGAGGTGAACACGGCGGCCGGCTTGCCGACCAGCTCGCCGGTCAGCCACAGGCTGCTGGTGCCGTCGAGGAAGTACTTCAGCGGGGCGGCCATGTTGCCGAAACGGGTTGGGCTGCCGAGCGCCAGTCCGGCGCAGTGGCGCAGGTCGTCCAGGCTGGCGTAGAGCGCGCCCTCGGCGGGAATCTCCGGGGCCACCGCGGCGCACTCCGCCGATACCTCGGGAACCGTGCGCAGGCGTGCTTCGAGGCCGCCCAGCTCGACGCCGCGGGCGATCTGGCGGGCCATTTCGGCGGTGGCGCCGTGGCGGCTGTAGTACAGCACCAGGATGTAGGGGGAATTCACGGCAGGATCTCCAGGACCTTCTCCGGCGGACGGCCGATCACCGCCTTGTCTCCGTTGATCAGGATCGGCCGCTCGATCAGGCGGGGGTGGGCGACCATGGCCTCGATCAGCTGGTCTTCGCTCAGCGCGGGGGCGGCCAGACCGAGGGTTTGGTATTCCTCCTCACCGGTCCGCAGCAATTGGCGGGCGGAGATGCCGAGCTTGCCGAGCAGCTCCTTCAGTTCGGCCGCGCTGGGCGGGGTTTCCAGATAGCGCCGCACGTTCGGCTGCAGGCCGCGGGCTTCGAGCAGCTCCAGCGCGCCGCGGGATTTCGAGCAGCGGGGATTGTGATAGAGCGTCAGATCGGTCATGAGCGGATCGCATCCTGGGGGAAGAGGTCGCTATTCTAACCACCCCGGCGCAGAGGGGAACCTCGCGCCCGATCCCGAGGAGAGGTCATGCACCAACGTTTCGCCGATGCCGTGGATTTCTGGCGTTTCCTGTTCGAGCGGTTTCTCGCCGACCGGGGGCTGAACAGTGCGGCCGCGCTGACCTACACGACGCTGTTCGCGGTCGTCCCGATGATGACCGTGACCTTCGTGATGCTCTCGGCCATTCCGGCCTTCCAGGGCGTGGGCGAGCAGATCCAGGGCTTCATCTTCCGCCACTTCGTGCCGTCCACCGGCTCGGTGCTGCAGGGCTACCTGAAGATCTTCAGCGAGCAGGCCCGGCAGCTGACCTGGGTCGGCGTCGCGCTGCTGATCGTCACCGCCCTGATGATGCTGCTGACCATCGAGAAGACCTTCAACGCCATCTGGCGCGTGCGCCAGCCGCGCCGCGGGGTGTCCGGCTTCCTGCTCTACTGGGCGATCCTCAGCCTGGGGCCGCTGTTGGTGGGAGCGGGCTTCGCCGTGAGCACCTACGTCACCTCCCTGATGCTGCTGGTCGGGCCCTATGCGCTGGTCGGGGCCTGGCTGCTGAACGTCATGCCGCTGCTGTCCAGCATGGCGGCCTTCACCCTGCTCTATGCGGCGGTGCCCAACACCCGGGTTCCGCTGCGCCATGCGCTGCTCGGCGGGCTGTTCAGCGCCGTGCTGTTCGAGGCGGCGAAAGCCCTGTTCGGTCTCTACGTCAGCCTGTTTCCCGGCTATCAGTTGATCTACGGGGCCTTCGCCACCGTGCCGTTGTTCCTGCTGTGGATCTATCTGACCTGGATCATCGTGCTGTTCGGCGCCGAGCTGGTGTGCAATCTGTCGGCTTCCCGGCACTGGCGGCGCAACCCGCTGCCGCGCCTGCTGGCGCTGCTGGGGGTGCTGCGGGTATTCCACTCGCGCCAGCAGGCCGGCCGGGCGGTGCGTCGGCTCGACGTGGAGCAGGGCGGCTGGCTGCTGCCCGACCACGTGTGGGACGAGATCCTCGATTTTCTCGAACGGGAGCGGCTGATCTGCCGCACCAGCGGCGACAACTGGGTGCTCTGCCGCGATCTGGCGCATTACAGCCTGGATCTGCTGCTGAGTCGTTCGCCCTGGCCGCTGCCGCGCCCCGACCAGTTGCCGTCGACCCTCGACGAGCCCTGGTTCCCGGCCCTGCGCTCCGCCCTGGTCCGTTTCCAGCAGCAGCGCGAAGCCCTGTTCGGCGATGCCCTCGGGCAATGGCTGCAGGGCGATTCGTCGCCCCAGCCGGTCGTCGAGCCGGCGCAGGCCGGCCAGCGGCTTTCAGGCTGAGACGCGATGCGACTGCTCGGCGGCCTGAACGAACAGGTTTTCCACTTGCATGGCCTGCGGCGTGATCGCCGAGCGCAGGCATACCTGCATCTCGCCGATCCTTTGCTGCACGGGCAGCCGGGCCACGCCGGACAGCAGCACCCGGCCGCTGCCGTCGACCTTGCCGTGGTCGACCGTCGTTTCCCGCAGTCGCTCGCCGTCGCGATAGCTCACCAGCAGGGATACCGGCAGATCGATCAGTCCGGGCAGGCGCAACCAGGCGGCGATCTCGTATTCGGCGGTCCGGCCCTCGTGGGGAGAATTCAGTAGCGAGGCGGATTCGACGATCTGGGGAGAAACGGTGCCGATCAGTTGATCGTTGGCCTGTAGCATGTGCGGGGATCCTGTGGCTGCTCATCGAGCGGCGATTGTAGAGGCAGCCGCGGGTCGATACCGTGCGGGGACGCTGCCGGGCGGGTTGATCCCGCTCGCATTACGGCAAGAAATGACCAGAAACGTCAGTATCTTTGCCTTCCGGGCTCCGGCCGGCCGTCGGGGCTTGCCATGGGCGGGGCGAGCGCGAATCAGAATTTCCAGAGTGAGGGAGCGGGGGAGCGTCATGGGAAAACGGATGGGTGTCGTTCTGGGGCTGGCCGCGGTACTCCTGCTGAGCGCCTGCGGCCAGCGGGACTGGGGCGTCGACCAGCATGGCCGGCCGCTGGCGGAGCAGCTGCAGGGCAAATGGCTGGTGATCAATTACTGGGCCGAATGGTGCGGACCCTGTCGCCGCGAGATTCCCCAGCTGAATGCCCTGGACGAGCAGCTGCGCGCCGACGGCGTGCGCGTCGTCGGCGTGAACTTCGACGGTTTGCAGGGCGCGGAGCTGGCCAGGGCCAGCGAAGCCATGGGGATCCGCTTCAGCGTGCTGGCGACGGACCCGGCGTCGCGGTTGAAGTTACCGACCAGCGCGGCGTTGCCGGTCACCTACATCGTCGACGCCGAGGGCAGAGTGCGCGAGCGCCTGGTGGGCGAGCAGACGGCGGCTGGGCTGGATTCCCGCCTGAAGGCATTGCGAGGAGATTCCTGAAATGGCTCGGATAGGCGTGCGGGCGCTGGTCAGCGGCAGGGTCCAGGGCGTCGGTTACCGGCAGCGCACGGCGGACCGGGCCGAGCGCCTGGGGTTGGCCGGCTGGGTGCGCAACCTGGGCGACGGGCGGGTCGAGGCCTGGATCGAGGGCGAGGAGGCGGCGGTGCGCGAGCTGGCCGACTGGCTGTGGTCCGGACCGGAGCACGCCAGGGTCGAGGCCGTGGCGCTGGAGGAGGGGGCGGTGCAGGGCTTCGCCGATTTCATGGTGCGGCGCTGACCGATGGCCGGGGCTACGGCTTGACGTACCAGAAGTCGTACCAGAGGCCGATCACCTTGCTCGGATAGCGGCTCTGCCCCAGGCTGCCGTTGTAGCGGGCGAGCGCGCGGCCGAGATCGCCGCTTTCCTTCTTCAGGTAATAGCTGAGGATGGTGCAGCCGTAGCGCAGGTTGGTGGCGTTGTCGGTGAGGTTGTCCTGCGGCCGGCCGAGTTCGGCCTTCCAGAAGGGCATCACCTGCATCATGCCCTGGGCGCCGACCGAGGAGATGGCGAAACGGTCGAACAGGCTCTCCGCGTGGATCACCGCCATCACCAGGTCCGGGCGCAGGCCGGCCTTGCTCGCCTCGCGATGGACCAGCCTGAGCAGCCCCAAGCGCTCCTGGTGATCCGGCAGGAAGCGCTCGAGGCGGGTCGACATGTCGAGCAGCCAGACTTCCGCCTCGAAGCGGTCCTGGAAGCTATCCGCCTCGGCCACCGTGCGCTGCAGCAGGGCGCGCAGCTCGGGCTCCGGCTCCTGGGGCAGGTTGGCCGCCGCCGGCAGCGCCGTCCCCAGCAGGCAGAGCAGGGCGAGGCAGTGACGCAGTGCCATGAACGGTCAGGGCGTGCCGGAGACGGCGGCAGCCCGGCCGGTGTTCTTCAGGCTGGCGAGGAGTTCTTCCTGCAGCTCGGGATCGTTGCGGGTGAGTTCGATCAGGCTCTGCTCCATTTCCCTGGCCTCTTCCTCCATCCCCATTTCGGCGAGGCGCCTGACCCGCTGTGTCCATTGGCCGACATCGGCGTCCTCGAGATCCGCGTAGATCAGCTCGCGGGCCTCCGGCAGCTTGCGGCGCAGGGCGCGGCTGACCGTCAGCGCGGCCATGTTGCTGGTGCCGTCTCCGGGGTCTTCCACGCGCAGGTGCAGGGTGTTGATCTTGCTCGCGTCCTGCTCGCTGAAGGGCGGGTCGAGCAGGTTCAGGTGCAGCACGCCATGGCGGTCGGTGAGCAGCTCGTGGGTCTGCGTGCCGGCCTTGACCTGCACCGGGCGCTCGGCCCAGGGCAGGCTGGAGTACTCGGTTCGCTTGTCCTTCAGCTGCTCCTCCAGGCGCGCCAGGTTCTGCTGCGAGCGACCCTTGGACTCGGCGTTGAGGAACGGGTTGAGGCTGGCGAAACCGTAGTTGATCGGGTCCCGGGTGACGCTGTGGGGCAGCCGGCCGAGCAGGGCGACGTTGAGCACGTTGGCACCGATCCCGGCCATCACCGACACCATCCCGAAGGGAATCTCGTAGAGCTCCCGCCAGGCCTGGTAGGGGGTGTAGCGGTCGTAGCGGCGGGTCACCTCGAACTCGCTGACCTCGAAGGTCTTCTGCTCGTTGATGCGGATGTGCCGCTGCGGGACCTCCAGCACGGCCGGCTCGCCGAGGTCGATGAACAGGCTGTGGCTCAGGAGTTTGCGTTCGACACGATCCTCGTGCTCGCTGCGCTCGGACAGGTGGTTGGCACAACCGGTGAGCAGAAGGGCGCCGCAGACCGCGGCGCCGAGGCGCAAAGCGCTATGGGTGGGCATGATGGGCGATCAGTGACCAATACGGTTTCTAAGGAAAGCCATGACATCGGCGGCTGGGATGGCCTGGGCGTCGGTCTCGCGACGGCCCTTGTACTCGAGGTTGCCCTCCGCCAGGCCGCGCTCGCTCACCACGATCCGGTGGGGAATGCCGATCAGCTCCATGTCGGCGAATTTGACGCCGGGGCTGGTCTTCTTGTCACGGTCGTCGAACAGCACTTCGTAGCCGGCGGCGGTCAACTCGGCGTACAGCCGGTCGGCGGCTGCCTTGACCTCGGCGTTCTCGTACTTCATCGGCACGATGGCGACCTGGAACGGTGCCAGGGCCTGCGGCCAGAGGATGCCGCGCTCGTCGTAGTTCTGCTCGATGGCGGCGGCGACCACGCGGGACACGCCGATGCCGTAGCAGCCCATGATCAGGGTCACCGGCTTGCCGCTCTCGCCGAGCACCTTGCAGTTCATCGCCTCGCTGTACTTGGTGCCGAGCTGGAAGATGTGCCCGACTTCGATGCCGCGCTTGATCACCAGGGTGCCCTGGCCGTCCGGGCTCGGGTCGCCTTCCACCACGTTGCGCAGGTCGGCCACGGCCGGCAGCGGCAGGTCGCGTTCCCAGTTGATGCCGAAATAGTGCTTGCCGTCGACGTTGGCGCCGGCGGCGAAGTCGCTCGAGAGCGCCACCGAGCGGTCGACGATGGTCGGGATCGGCAGGTTCAGCGGGCCGAGGGAGCCGGGGCCGGCGCCGATGGCGGCGCGGATCTCGGCTTCCGAGGCGAACACCAGGGGGCTGGCGACCGGCTCCAGGTTGGCGGCCTTGATCTCGTTCAGTTCGTGGTCGCCGCGGACGATCAGGGCGACCAGGGTGCCTTCCTCGACGCCGTGCACCACCAGGGTCTTGACGGTCTTCTCGACGGGCAGGGCGAACTGCTCGACCAGTTCGGCGATGGTCTTGGCGTCCGGGGTGTCGACCAGGCGCAGTTCCTGGGTGGCGGCGGCGCGCTCTTTCTCGCGCGGGATCGCCTCGGCCTTCTCGATGTTGGCGGCGTAGTCGGAGGTGTTGCTGAAGGCGATGTCGTCCTCGCCGGAGTCGGCCAGCACGTGGAATTCGTGGGAGCCGGTGCCGCCGATCGAGCCGGTGTCGGCCTGCACGGGACGGAATTCGAGGCCCAGGCGGCTGAAGACGTTGCAGTAGGCCTGGTGCATGCGGTCGTAGGTTTCCTGCAGCGATTCCTGGGTCAGGTGGAAGGAGTAGGCGTCCTTCATCAGGAATTCGCGGCCGCGCATCAGGCCGAAGCGCGGGCGGATCTCGTCACGGAACTTGGTCTGGATCTGGTAGAAGTTGATCGGCAGCTGCTTGTAGCTGTTCAGCTCGTTGCGCGCCAGTTCGGTGATCACTTCCTCGTGGGTCGGGCCGACGCAGAATTCGCGGTCGTGCCGGTCGCGGATGCGCAGCAGCTCGGGGCCGTACTGCTCCCAGCGGCCGGACTCCTGCCACAGCTCGGCGGGCTGAATGGACGGCATCAGCACCTCGAGGGCGCCGGCGGCGTCCATCTCCTGGCGAACGATCGCCTCGACCTTGCGCAGCACGCGCAGCCCCAGCGGCAGCCAGGTATAGAGACCCGAGGCCAGCTTGCGGATCATCCCGGCGCGCAGCATCAGCTGGTGGCTGATCACCACGGCATCGGAGGGGGTTTCCTTGAGGGTCGAGAGCAGATACTGACTGGTGCGCATGTTGGGCCGTTATGTCCGGTTGCGGGGGGCAAAAAAGTGGCTGGCATTGTACGGCGCCGCACCTGCGCCGTACAGAATCCGCGGGCGCTTCGTCCCGGTCGCGGCAGCCGCGCGGGCGACCATCCGTCAGGGGAGCGGGCAGGCAGAGAGGGGGCTTAAGGCTTCGTTAAGAATCGGGGGCAGACAATGGCCCCAGGTTCCCCCTCAAGGTGATTACGGGATGGAAGAGTCAGAAGATGCGCTGGCGATCATCGGACGCCAGTGTCCGCTGGGTGTGCACCTGGTCAGACAGTTCCCCGAATCGAAGCGCCGCCGCCAGCTGGAAGCGTTCATCCGCGCACGTTATGCCCACTACTACGGCGCCCGCATCGTGCATTTCATGCCGTGCCTGATGGGCTTCGAGGATGCCGAGGGGAACGCCCAGGCGGCCGCCGGCCTGCGGGCTGCCACCCCTACGGTGAATCTGTTTCTCGAGCGCTATCTGAACGCTCCCGTCGAGGAAGTCCTCGGTGCCGAGATCGGCGCCGTCGTGGAGCGGCGGGAGATCATCGAGGTGGGCAACTTCGCCTCTTTCGGGCCCGGCGGGGCGCGCATGCTGATCGCCGCTCTGACCGACCTGCTCAGCGGGCTCGGTTACCACTGGGTCGCCTTCACCGGGACGCCGATGCTGCTCAACAGCTTCCAGCGCCTGGGTTTGCCGCTGATCTTCCTGGGAGAAGCCGATCCCGCCTGCATGGGCGCCGAGCTGGTCGACTGGGGCAGCTACTACGACACCCGGCCGCAGGTGGCGGCGACCAGCGTGGCCGCCTGCCACCAGCGCCTGCTCGCCGCGGGCGTCTACCGACTACTGGGCTATCAGCCGCTGCATCGGGAGGTTCCCCATGCCCATTGCGGTTGAGTCCTTCTGGCGCGCTCTGGCGGAGCATGGCGAGCGGCCGGCACTGGCGGAGGGGAGCACCCGGCTCAGCTACGCCGAACTGCTGGCCGAAGTCGAGCGGCGCAGCGCCTTCCTGCGGGAGCTGGGCGTCCGGCGTCTGGCCTTGGCGCTAGACAACGGCAGCGACTGGGCGCTCTGGGACCTCGCCGCCCTGCGCGCCGATCTGGTCTGCGTGCCGCTGCCCGGATTCTTCTCCGCCGAGCAGCGCCAGCACGTGCTGGACAGCGCCGGCATCGACACGGTCGTCACCGGCGATACCGCCGCCTTCGCCCCCCTGGGTTTCCGGCCGCTCACCGTGGGGCTCTGCCAGCGCCGTCCGGTGCAGGTCGCCGCGTTGCCGGCGGGAACCGCGAAGATCACCTACACCTCCGGCACCACCGGACAGCCGAAAGGCGTCTGCCTGGATGCCACGCTGCAACTGCGGGTGGCCGCGAGCATCTGGGAAGCCTGCGGGCCGAGCGGGCTCGAGCGGCACCTGTGCATGCTGCCGCTGGCGGTGCTGCTGGAGAACGTCGCCGGCCTCTACGCCCTGCTGCTCGGCGGCGCGCTGGTCGAGCTGCTGCCGCTGGCGCAGGTCGGCATCGGTGGCTCCAGCCAGTTCGATCTGACGCGCTTCCTCGCGGCGGTGGAGCGGGCACAGCCGAACAGCCTGATCCTCCTGCCGCAGATGCTGCTGGCCTGGGTGACGGCGCTGGAAGGCGGCGCGCCGCTGACCGATTCCCTGCGCTTCGTCGCCGTCGGCGGCGGGCGGGTCGCGCCGCAGCTGCTGGAGCGCGCCGATGCGCTCGGGCTGCCGGTGTTCGAGGGCTACGGGATGTCCGAATGCGCCTCGGTAGTCTGCCTGAACACGCCGGCGCATCGGCGTATCGGCACGGTCGGCCGGCCCCTGCCGCACCTGGTGCTGCGGCTGGCCGAGGACGGCGAGGTGCAGATCGGGGGCGCGCGGATGCTCGGCTACCTGGGCGAGCCGGCGCCCGCCGGCGAATGGCTGGGCAGCGGCGATCTCGGGCATTTCGATGGCGAATTCCTGGTCCTGCACGGGCGCAAGAAGCACCAGTTCATCACCGCCTTCGGGCGCAACGTCAACCCCGAGTGGGTCGAGGCCGAGCTGGTGCAGCAGTTGCCCATCGCCCAGGCCTGGCTGCACGGCGAGGCCTGCCCGACCAACGTCGCGGTGCTGCAGCCGCGCAGCGCCGAGATCACCGACGAGGCCATCGCGGCGGCGGTGGAGCGCGTCAACGCCGGCCTGCCGGACTATGCCCGCGTCCATCACTGGCTGCGCGCCGAAGGCCCCTTCACCGCGGCCAACGGCCTGGCCACCGCCAACGGCCGGCTGCGCCGGTCAGCCCTGTTCCAGCATTACCGAGCGGCCATCGAACGCGTGCTGGCCGCCCAACCTCTTTGACCTTCGACGGAGATCACCATGGATTTCTTCACCCGTCTGCAAGAACGAACCGCCGAGGAGCGCGAATACCTGCGCACCGCTCCGATCTTCGACGTGGCGCTGCAGGGCCGGCTGAGCCTGAACGGCTACCTGGCCTTCCTCGGACAGGCCTATCACCACGTCAAGCACACCGTGCCGCTGCTGATGGCCTGCGGCGCGCGCCTGCCGGAGCGTCTGGAGTGGCTGCGCGAGGCCATCGCCGAGTACATCGAGGAGGAGTACGGCCACCAGGAGTGGATCCTCAACGACATCCGCGCCTGCGGCGGCGATGCCGAGGCGGTACGCCGGGCCACACCCAACCTGCCCACCGAGCTGATGGTGAGCTACGTCTACGACCGAATCGCCCGGCACAACCCGGTGAGCTTCTTCGGCATGGTCAACGTGCTGGAGGGCACCAGCGTGTCCGTCGCCACCCTGGCGGCGCAGAAGATCCGCGAATCGCTCGGGTTGCCCGCCGAGGCCTTCAGCTATCTGACGTCCCACGGCAGCCTGGATATCGAGCACATCGAGTTCTTCAGGAATCTGATGAACCGTCTGGACGCCGCCGAGGACCAGGAAGCGGTGGTGCATACCGCCCGAGTCATCTACCGCCTGTACGGCGACATGTTCCGCAGCGTGATGCTGTCGGCGTGAGCGAGGAGAGAGAATCCATGCAGTTGTCTGAATGTCGTGCAGTCATCACCGGAGCCGGCGGCGGTATCGGCCAAGCCCTGGTCGCCCGGCTCTGCCAGGGCGGTGCCCGCCTGTTATTAGTGGGACGCCAAGGCGCCGCTCTGCAGGGCCTCGAGCAGCGCTTTCCCGACCAGGTGGAGGTCGTCCTGGCCGACATCACCGATCCGTCCGGGCGTCAGGCTATCGCGTCGGCCGCCAGGGGTTTCGGCATGAACGCCCTGATCAACGCCGCCGGCGTCAATCGCTTCAGCATGCTCGAGGAGCATGACGAGGAGGCCATCGCCAGCCTGATCGGGCTCAACGTCACCGCCAACCTGCAGCTGACCCGTCGCCTGTTGCCATTGCTGCGCCTGCAGCCGCACGCCCTGCTGGTGAACCTCGGTTCGACCTTCGGCTCGATCGGCTACCCGGGCTTCAGCGCCTACTGCGCCAGCAAGTTCGCCATGCGCGGCTTCTCCGAGGCCCTGCGCCGCGAGCTGGCCGATACCCAGGTGAAAGTGCTCTACATCGCCCCGCGGGCGACCCGCACCAGCATGAACGCCGACAACGTGGTGGCCATGAACGACGAGCTGAAGGTCGCCATGGACGATCCGCAGACGGTGGCCGATGCCGTCGCCCAGGCGATCCAGCGCGAGCGCGAGGAGCTGTATCTCGGATGGCCGGAAAAACTCTTCGTGCGTCTCAACAGCCTGCTGCCGCGCATGGTCGACCAGTCGCTGCGCAAGCAGCTGCCTATCATCCAGCGCTTCGCCCGCAGCAAATCCTGAGCGTCGATCAAGGAGATCAACCGATGTCAAAATCCCTACTGCGCAGCCTGTTCTTCAGCGGCGCGCTGCTCGTCAGTCTGCCCAGCTTCGCCCTGAGCGAAACCGGTGCCCAGAACCTCCAGCACCTGCAGGCGCGCTGGGCCGAAATCAACTACCAGTTGCCCGAGGCGCAGCGGGAGGCGGCCTTCGCCCGACTCGCCGGCGAGGCCGAGGCGGCGGTGAAGGCCGAGCCGCGCTCGGCCGAGCTGCTGATCTGGCGCGGCATCGTCCTCAGCACCTGGGCCGGCGCCAAGGGCGGGCTCGGCGCGCTGGATCTGGTGAAACAGGCGCGCGATAGCCTGGAGCAGGCGATCGGCATCGATCCCAAGGCGCTGGGCGGCTCGGCCTATACCAGTCTCGGTAGCCTGTACTACCAGGTGCCCGGCTGGCCCGTTTCCTTCGGCGACGGCAAGAAGGCGGAGAAGCTGCTGAAGCAGGCGCTGGCGTTGAGTCCGGACGGCATCGATCCGAACTTCTTCTATGGCGATTACCTGTTCCGGGAAAAGCGTTACGCCGAATCGGCCGCGGCGCTGGAGAAGGCCCTGGCGGCCCCATCACGGCCGGGGCGCGAGATCGCCGACGGCGGCCGGCGCAAGGAGGTCGAGGTACTGCTCGCCAAGGCGCGCGCCGAGTCGAAGAAGTGAGCCGCAGCGGAGTGGGCGGATAGAGGAGGGCTGCCGGAAAAGGCGTGTTTCGCGGGTGGAGACGAGGGGGCGACTTTGTCGTGGCAACGTGCCGGCCATGGACGGTCCACAAGACGGTAACCGAGGCGTATGCTGCAAGAGCGCGAAGAATCCTTACCGTTCGGTCGGGAAAGGGGGCTTCGTGCATCGCAACGGTTTGCTGCCGCTCCGGTCGATCCGACGCCGTGCGTGCAGCAGCCGCTCATCCAGCGCTCCGTCCGCAGCATGTCCCGAGCGGGCGGGCGCTCAAGGAAGGAGAACGCCTCATGATGTCGAAATCCGCTCTACGCAGCCTGTTCCTGAGCGGCGCGCTGCTCGTCTCCCTGCAGGGCTTCGCCCAGGGCGGGGCCGCAGACAAGAGTCCCCAGGCTCTGGAGGCCCGTTGGGCCGAGATCAGCTACCAGTTGCCCGTGGCGCAGCAGGAGCCGGCCTTCGCCCGTCTCGCCGGTACGGCCGAGGCGGCATCGAAGGCGGAGCCGCACTCGGCCGAGCTGCTGGCCTGGCGCGGCATCATTCTTTGCAGCTGGGCCGGGGTCAAGGGCGGGCGGCCCGCCTTCGAGCTGGTGAAGCAGGCGCGCGATCTGCTGGAGCAGGCGATCGCCATCGATCCCAAGGTGCTGGACGGCGCGGCCCATGCCAATCTGGCCAACCTGTACTTCCAGGTGCCGGCCTGGCCGATCGGTTTCGGCAACAAGGAGAAGGCGGAGCAATTGCTGAAGCAGGCGCTCGCGTTGGACCCGGAGGGCATCGACGCGAATCTCTTCTACGGCGATTTCCTCTTCCGCAGAGGGCGTTACGACGAATCGATCGCAGCGCTGCAGAAGGTGCTGGCGGCCAAGCCGCGACCGGGACACGAGGTCGGCGACGACGGCCGGCGCAAGGAGGCCGAGGAGTTGCTCGCCAAGGTGCAGGACGAGCAGAAGGGTCAATGATGAATAGAAGTGGGTGAGAGAGGTACGGCAAGGACATGCGTATTCTGCTGGTGGAAGACGACGTGGCGCTGGGCGAGGGTATCCGCACCGCCCTCAAGCCCGAGGGCTATACCGTGGACTGGTTGCAGGACGGTGCCAGCGCCCTGCATGCCCTGAGCTGCGAGAGCTTCGATCTGTGCCTGCTCGATCTCGGCCTGCCGCGGATGGGCGGTCTGGAAGTGCTCAAGCAACTGCGCGCCGCGGCCAATCCGCTGCCGGTGCTGGTGGTGACCGCCCGCGATGCGACCGGTGAGCGCATCGCCGGGCTGGATGCCGGCGCCGACGATTACCTGATCAAACCCTTCGACGTCGCCGAACTGAAGGCGCGCATGCGCGCGCTGCTGCGGCGCAGCTTCAACCGGCCGCAGCCGGCGTTGGACTACCGGGGCATCCATCTAGACCCGCAGAGCCAGGCCGTCAGCTTCCAGGGGCAGGGGATCAACCTGCCGCGCAAGGAGTTCCTCCTGCTTCACGAACTGATCGCGCAACCGGGGCGGGTGCTGACCCGCGACAAGCTGCAGCAGGTCCTCTACGGCTGGGACGAGGAGGTGGAGAGCAACGCCCTGGAAGTGCACGTGCACCACTTGCGCAAGAAATTCTTTCCCGAGCTGATCCGCACGGTCCGCGGCGTCGGCTACATGGTGGACAAGCCCTGAATGCTGCTGTCCATTCGTACGCGCACCCTGCTGCTGGTGCTCGCCGTGCTGAGCTTTTCCCTGACGCTGATCACCTACACGAGCTACCGGGATGCCCGGCACGAGGTCAAGGAGCTGTTCGACGCTTACCTGGCCCATGCCGCACGTCTGGTCGAGGGCATGGTCGGCCAGAGTCCGTCGCCGGAGACCCTGGCCGCCCAGCAGGCGGCGCTGGATGCGGTGTCGCGCTCGGTGCCGGGCGCCGGTGGGCCGGGGCATCCCTACGAGAGCAAGCTGGCTTTCGAGGTGCTCGATGCCCTGGGGCGGCCGCTGCTGCGCTCGGCCAGCATGCCGCCGGAGCTGTTCGAGATGCTCCTGGTGAAGCTGCACAGCAATGGCAACATCCCCCATAGCCGGCGCGCCGGGGCTCTGTCTTCCCTGTCGCCCTGGCTGGTCGGCTATCACCGTCTGGACCTGGGCGAGAACAGCTGGCGCGTCTTCGTGCGCAAGGACCGGGAGGACCCGCACTGGATCATGGTGGCCGAGCGCGAGGATGTGCGCGGCGAGCTGGCGGCGAAGATCGCCCAGCGCAGCCTGCTGCCCGATCTGGTCGGACTGCCGCTGCTGGCTCTGCTGGTCTGGCTGGCGATCGGCTGGGGACTGCGTCCGCTGGAGCGCATGGTTGGTCTGATCAAGGCGCGCGATCCCAGCAATCTCGCGCCCCTGGTGCTGGCGCCGCTGCCGCAGGAGCTGGAGCCGGTGGCAGCGGCCCTCAACCGCCTGCTGATGCAGGTCACCCAGCTGCTGGAGCGGGAGAAGCAGCTGCTGGCCGCGGCGGCCCACGAATTGCGCACGCCCCTGACGGTCCTGCGCATTCATGCGCAGAACGCCCTGGAGGCCCCCGATCCGGCCGACCGTGCCGAGGCGCTCAGGCAGCTGGGGCCGGGTGTCGAACGGGCGACGCGGGTCGTGGGGCAGTTGCTGGCGCTGGCCCGGCTGGGGCCCGCCGCCGTGCAGCTGAGCAAGGCCCGCCTCGACCTGGCTGTGTTCCTGCGCGACGAGTTGGCCGAGCTGGCCCCGCTGGCCCTGGACAAGCAGCAGGAGCTGACGCTGGACACCGCCGGCGATTGCGGTTTCGAGCTGCTGGCCGATGCGCCCAGCATGGCGATCCTGGTGCAGAACCTGGTCAGCAACGCCGTGCAGTACACCCCGGAAGGTGGACGGATCAGGCTGTGCCTAGAGTCGCTTCCCGGCAGTCTGCTGCTGCGGGTTCAGGACAGCGGGCCGGGAGTTCCGGAGGCGATGCGGGAGCGGGTGTTCGACCGCTTCTTCCGCCTGGGCAACGGCCAGGGCGCCGGCCTGGGGCTGGCCATCGTGCGGCGGGTGGTCGAGCTGCATGGCGGCGAGGTCGTCTTGGGCGAGTCGCCGCTGGGCGGGCTCGAAGTCGACGTGCGCCTGCCGCGCTAGCGGGGCCGCTACCTTTCGCCGCAGGCTCTCGGCTATGCTGGATGCGCCCCGTCGAAGCGCGATGCATTGCCGGACGGGGACGGTAATATCCCCATGGCTTGCTAAGCTCGATTGACGAGCCGAATGAAGAGGAGTCGGTATGTTCGAACTGGACCCACGCTTGCAACAGGACACCTTGCCCGTCGGTGACTTCCCGCTATGCCGGCTGCTGCTGATGAACGACGCCCAGTACCCCTGGTTCGTTCTGGTGCCGCGGCGGGAGGAGATCGTCGAGGTGTTCCAGCTCGACGTGGAGGACCAGCGGACCTTCTGGCAGGAAACCACCGAGTTGGCGGAGATTCTCAAGGACACCTTCGGCGCCGACAAGATGAACGTGGCGGCGCTGGGCAACGTGGTCAGCCAGCTGCACATGCACGTCATCGTCCGCCGTCATGGCGACCCCGCCTGGCCGGCGCCCATCTGGGGCAAGCATCCGGCCCAACCCTACACGGCTGAGCAGGTCGCAGCGATCCGCGAGAAGCTGCGCCTGGTTCTGACCGACGACTTCCGCTTCAGCGAGGAATAGAGCATGAGCCTGGAGATGCGCATCACCGAGCTGGAAACCCGACTGGCCTTCCAGGACGACACCATCCAGGCCTTGAACGACGAGCTGGTCGCCCAGCAGCGCCTGATCGAGCGCTTGCAGCTGCAGGTCGAAGCCCTGGCCAAGCGCCAGCAGGAGCTGCTGGACGAGCTGGGACCGGCCGAGGACGAGGCCCCTCCGCCCCATTATTGAAAAGCCGGTGCCTGCCTCTGGCAGGCTGCCGGACCGCTCAGCGACGCTCGGCGGCGGAGGCGACGATCACGTCTTCGGCCTGCAGACCCTTGTCCCGCTGCATCACCGTGAACTCCACCCGCTGGCCTTCGACCAGGGCTCGGTGCCCTTCGCCGCGAATGGCGCGAAAATGCACGAAGATATCCTCGCCCGAATCCCGGGCGATGAAGCCGAAGCCCTTGGAGGTATTGAACCATTTCACCGTGCCGGTTTCGCGGTTGCTCATGTCGATGGGTTTCTCGGGTTTTACGGTCTTCCTGACCTTCTTCACCGCTTGCGGCCTGCTCTGGCCAAGATTGCCGAAGAGATGCAAGAGAACGGTGGCGCCGGCCGCGAGCAGGCCGAGCAGTATCGCCGGCTGGCCGCCGATACTGTGCAGCGGGGCCAGCAGGGCCACGGTCTGCAGGGCGGTTCCCAGTACCAGTAGTGCCGAGGCCGCGCTCTGCAGCGACTTGTTGGCGCCCTTGTCGGCGAAGGGGGCCAGCGACAGATTGATCAGACCGATCAGGCTCAGGTAGATGGCGTCGGCTTGCTGCAGATAGGACAGGCTGTCGCTGCCCAAGCTTGGGACGAAGGACAGCAGCAAGGCGAGGGCGCCCGCCACCAGATGGACGATTTTCAACATATTCAGTGAGCTCACATTCAAGACGCACAACAATTGATGGGGAGCTGATCGAGGCGCTCGCCTTCTTATTGCCGGTTGGAATATCCGGGCTCAGCCTATGCGTTGATCTGGACGGATGCGGCCAGTTGCACGGCAGGTATTTAACCGGAAAGCGAAGATGCGCTCAAATCAGCGGTTCCTGCAGGGCATCTGGTCCGACCATGAGGGGAACGCCCGGGCGGGCCGAATCGGTCATACCTTTCGGTCGAGGTGCGGCCGTCCGTGCGGCGGCTGCGCGGGGGCGATTAACCATATATAATCCCGCCCTTTGTCATGCCACGTCGGCACAGGGTGCCTGTCCGGCTGCCGATGAGCGGCCGAGACGAATTCCAGACTTGAGAGAAGCGAAACACGACCATGATGCGCAGCCATTATTGCGGCCAACTGAACGAGGGCCTGGACGGCCAGGAAGTCACCCTTTGCGGTTGGGTTCACCGTCGCCGTGACCACGGCGGCGTGATCTTCCTCGATATCCGCGATCGCGAGGGCCTGGCCCAGGTGGTGTTCGACCCGGATCGCGCGGAAACCTTCGCCAAGGCCGACCGCGTGCGCAGCGAATACGTGGTCAGGATCACCGGCAAGGTGCGCCTGCGTCCGGCCGGGGCGGTCAACCCGAACATGGCCTCCGGTGCCATCGAGGTGCTCGGTCATGAGCTGGAGGTGCTGAACGAGGCGGAAACCCCGCCGTTCCCGCTCAACGAATATACCGATGTCGGCGAGGAGACCCGCCTGCGCTATCGCTTCATCGACCTGCGCCGCCCGGAGATGGCCGAGAAGCTCAAGCTGCGTTCGCGCATCACCTCGAGCATTCGCCGCTATCTGGACGAGAACGGCTTCCTCGACGTAGAGACTCCGATCCTCACCCGCGCGACGCCCGAAGGCGCACGCGACTATCTGGTGCCGAGCCGCACCCATGCCGGCAGCTTCTTCGCCCTGCCGCAGTCGCCGCAGCTGTTCAAGCAACTGCTGATGGTCGCCGGCTTCGACCGCTACTATCAGATCGCCAAGTGCTTCCGCGACGAGGACCTGCGCGCCGACCGTCAGCCGGAGTTCACCCAGATCGACATCGAGACCAGCTTCCTCGACGAAGCGGACATCATGGGCCTGACCGAAGGCATGATCCGCAAACTGTTCAAGGAGGTACTGGATCTGGAATTCGGCGCATTCCCGCACATGACGTTCGAAGAGGCCATGCGTCGCTACGGTTCGGATAAGCCGGACCTGCGCATCCCTCTGGAGCTGGTGGACGTTGCCGACCAGCTGAAGGAAGTCGAATTCAAGGTGTTCAGCGGTCCTGCCAACGACCCGAAAGGCCGCGTCGCTGCCCTGCGCGTACCGGGCGCGGCGAGCATGCCGCGTAGCCAGATCGACGAGTACACCAAGTTCGTCGGCATCTACGGCGCCAAGGGCTTGGCCTACATCAAGGTCAACGAGCGTGCCAAGGGGCTCGAGGGGCTGCAGTCGCCGATCGTCAAGTTCATCCCGGAAGGGAATCTCAACGTCATCCTCGATCGCGTCGGGGCCCAGGATGGCGATATCGTGTTCTTCGGCGCCGACCGGGCCAAGATCGTTTCCGAGGCGCTGGGCGCCCTGCGCATCCGCATCGGCCACGACCTGAACCTGCTGACTTGCAAGTGGGCGCCGCTGTGGGTGGTCGACTTCCCGATGTTCGAGGAGAACGACGACGGCACCCTGAGCGCGCTGCACCACCCGTTCACCGCGCCCAAGTGCACTCCCCAGGAGTTGGAAGCCAACCCGGGCGCTGCTCTGTCGCGTGCCTACGACATGGTGCTCAACGGCACCGAACTGGGCGGCGGCTCGATCCGCATCCACAGCAAGGAAATGCAGCAGGCCGTGTTCCGCATTCTCGGTATCGACGAAGCCGAGCAGAACGAGAAGTTCGGTTTCCTGCTCGACGCCCTGAAGTTCGGCGCACCGCCGCACGGAGGCCTGGCCTTCGGTCTCGATCGCCTGGTGATGCTGGTGACCGGCGCCCAGTCGATCCGCGAGGTCATCGCTTTCCCGAAAACCCAGAGCGCCGCCTGCGTCATGACCCAGGCGCCGAGCCCGGTGGACGCCAAGGCGCTGCGCGAGCTGAACATCCGCCTGCGCGAGCAGCCGAAGGCCGAGTGAGCCGGCCGGCAGGAGCCCGGATCGTCGGGCTCCCTTCATCCAGGGTCTAAACGACAGATTCATACGAGATACAACGGAGCGAGTTATGGCTGGTCATTCCAAATGGGCCAACATCAAACACCGTAAGGAACGCCAGGACGCCAAGCGCGGCAAGATCTTCACCAAGCTGATCCGCGAGCTGACCGTGGCGGCCAAGCACGGCGGCGGCAACCCGGCTGACAACCCGCGTCTGCGCCTGGCCGTGGACAAGGCGCTGACCGCCAACATGACCCGCGATACCATCGATCGCGCCATCGCCCGTGGCGCCGGCTCCAACGACGCCGACAACATGGTCGAGCTGAGCTACGAGGGCTATGCGCCGAGCGGCGTTGCCATCATCGTCGAGGCCATGACCGACAACCGCAACCGCACCGCGGCCGAAGTGCGTCACGCCTTCAGCAAGTGCGGCGGCAACCTGGGCACCGACGGTTCGGTGGCCTACATGTTCGACCGCAAGGGGCAGATCAGCTTCGCTCCGGGCGTCGACGAAGAGGCTCTGATGGACGCGGCGCTGGAAGCTGGTGCGGATGACGTCGTCAGCAACGACGACGGCTCGGTGGACGTGTTCACCAGCTTCGCCGATTTTCATGCCGTCAACGAGGCGTTGAACGTGGCCGGCTTCAAGGGCGACGAGGCCGAGGTAGCGATGATTCCGTCGATCAGTGCGCCGGTCGCCGATCTGGAAACCGCGCAGAAGGTGATGAAGCTCATCGACATGCTCGAGGATCTGGATGACGTGCAGAACGTCTATCACAACGCCGACATCCCCGACGAGGTGATGGCTCAGCTGTGATTCCGGCGGCGATCTCGCCCCTCGCTCGGCCTCCAGCCTTCCCGCCATTCGTGGTCAGGGCAGGGCTGGAGGCTTTGCGCTTGGGGGCATGTGCATGACTCTGATACTCGGTATCGACCCCGGCTCCAGAATCACCGGTTTCGGTGTGGTGCGTGACACCGGGCGCGGCTGCGAATACGTCGCCTCCGGCTGCATCCGCACCGGCAGCGGTGCCCTGCATGAGCGGCTGCAGGTTGTGTATCGCGGGGTGCGTGAGATCATCCGGACCCACGGCCCGGTCACCATGGGCATTGAGCAGGTATTCATGGCACGCAATGCCGACTCCGCCCTCAAGCTCGGTCAGGCGCGGGGCGCCGCGATCGTGGCGGCGGCGGAGGAGGGACTGGAGATCGCCGAGTACACGGCGACCCAGGTCAAGCAGGCGATCGTCGGCAGTGGCGGAGCGGACAAGCAGCAGGTGCAGATGATGGTGATGCATCTGCTCAAACTGGTGCAGAAGCCCCAGATCGACGCCTCCGACGCCCTGGCCATCGCGCTCTGCCATGCCCACCATCGGCAGAGCTTGATCCCCCATGGTCTGAATGGTGCACGGCGGCGTTCCGGGCGTTTGCGGTTATAAGATGAAGCTGATTGATATCCGCTCAATCGGCATGAGGTGGAGTTCTTGATCGGACGTTTGCGCGGTACCCTGGCGGAAAAGCAGCCGCCGCATGTGATCGTGGATGTGAATGGCGTCGGCTACGAAGTGGAAGTGCCGATGACGACCCTCTACCGTCTGCCCGCGCTCAGCGAGCCGGTCACCTTGCACACCCATCTGGTGGTGCGCGAAGACGCCCACCTGCTCTACGGCTTTTCGGAGAGGCGCGAGCGCGAGCTGTTCCGCGAGCTGATCCGGCTCAACGGCGTAGGCCCCAAGCTGGCGCTGGCGCTGATGTCCAGTCTGGAGGTGGACGAGCTGGTAAGCTGCGTACAGGCGCAGGATGCCTCCAGGTTGACCAAGGTGCCGGGGGTGGGCAAGAAGACCGCTGAACGTCTGCTGGTCGAGCTGAAGGACCGCTTCAAGGCCTGGGAGACCGTGCCGGCGATTGCTCAGCTGGCGGTTGAACCTCTTCCCGGTACGAAAGTCTCAAGCGCGGAAACCGATGCGGTGAGCGCCTTGATCGCCCTCGGCTTCAAGCCGCAGGAAGCCAGCCGCGCAGTGGCAGCGGTGCAGGAGGATGGTTTGAGCAGCGAAGAGCTGATTCGTCGCGCATTGAGAGGAATGGTCTAAGTGATCGAAGCCGACAGATTGATCACCGCCACCAGTCGCGATCGCGAGGAGCAGCAGGATCGGGCCATCCGTCCGTTCAGGCTGGCCGAGTACATCGGCCAGCCGGTGGTGCGCGAGCAGATGGAACTGTTCATCCAGGCAGCCAAGCGACGCCGCGAGGCGCTCGATCACACGCTCATCTTCGGGCCGCCGGGGCTCGGCAAGACTACCCTGGCCAACATCATCGCCGAGGAAATGGGCGTATCGATCAAGAGCACGTCCGGTCCAGTGTTGGAGCGCCCTGGCGATCTCGCCGCGCTGTTGACTAACCTGGAAGCGAACGATGTGCTGTTCGTCGACGAAATTCATCGATTATCCCCTATTGTCGAAGAAGTCCTGTACCCTGCGATGGAGGATTACCAACTCGACATAATGATCGGCGAAGGCCCGGCCGCCCGTTCGATCAAGCTGGACCTGCCGCCGTTCACCTTGATCGGCGCCACCACCCGTGCCGGTATGTTGACCAATCCGCTGCGTGACCGCTTCGGCATCATCCAGCGACTCGAGTTCTATGGCACCGCCGATCTTGCGACCATCGTCAGTCGCTCCGCCGGCATCCTGGGGATGCCGATCGAAGCCGACGGCGCCTTCGAGATCGCGCGGCGCGCCCGCGGCACACCGCGAATCGCCAATCGCCTGCTGCGTCGGGTGCGGGATTTTGCCGAGGTGCGCGGCGAGGGGCGGATCAGTCGGCAAGTCGCCGACCGGGCGCTGAATCTGCTGGATGTGGATGCCAGCGGCTTCGATCAGCAGGATCGTCGTTTGCTGCTGACCATGATCGAGAAATTCGATGGCGGGCCAGTAGGAGTGGACAGTCTGGCTGCAGCGATCAGCGAGGAGCGGCATACCATCGAGGACGTGCTCGAGCCCTACCTGATCCAGCAGGGCTATATCATGCGTACGCCGCGCGGTCGGGTGGTCACGCGGCACGCTTATCTGCATTTTGGCCTGAACCTGCCTGCCGGGCGGGGAGCGGTGGCCGCCGACCTGTTTGCCGACGACGCAAGCGATTGAGTGAAAGAAAAAATTATACCCACGCCGATTGGCAACCCTAAAAGCTAGCACTAGAGTATGCGCGCGCAAAACGGAACCCTGCCGTTCGTCCATCACTGCCGTGTCTATTACGAGGACACGGACGCGGGCGGCATCGTCTACTACGTCAATTACCTCAAGTTCATGGAGCGGGCTCGCACAGAGCGTCTGCGCTGCCTGGGTTTTTCCCAGTCGCAGATGGCGCGCGAGAATCTGCTTTTCGTCGTTCACTCCTGCGAGGCTCGCTACCTGCTGCCGGCGCGGCTGGATGACGAGTTGCTGGTCAGTGCCGAAGTGAGCGAGTTGAATCGCGCCAGCCTGCGTTTCCATCAGCAGGTGCGGCGTGCCGTGGACGGTGTGCTGCTCTGCGAAGGGCAGGTTTTGGTGGCCTGTGTGCGTACCGACAGTTTGAAACCCCGAGCCATTCCTGAGGCGCTGCGTACGGCCTTCAAGGTCTCGGGTCTATCTGAAGCAGGAGAGTAAGCGTGGAAGCCAACGCAGTCGACCATATGTCCATGTGGAGCCTGATCAGCAACGCCAGTCTGGTGGTGCAGCTGGTGATGCTCATTCTGGTGGGCGCCTCGGTCACCTCATGGATCATGATTTTCCAGCGCACCAATATGCTGCGCGCCGCCAAGAAAGCTCTGGACGGCTTCGAGGAGCGCTTCTGGTCGGGCATCGACCTCTCCAAGCTCTATCGCCAGGCCGGCAGCAATCCGGATCCGGATTCCGGACTGGAGCAGATCTTCCGTGCCGGCTTCAAGGAATTCTCGCGCCTGCGCCAGCAGCCGGGCTTCGATCCGGATGCCGTGATGGACGGCGTGGCGCGCTCCATGCGCGTGGCGATTTCCCGCGAGGAGGAGAAGCTCGAGCAGAGCCTGCCGTTCCTCGCCACCGTAGGTTCCACCAGCCCCTATATCGGCCTCTTCGGTACCGTCTGGGGGATCATGAACTCCTTCCGCGGTCTGGCCCAGGTTCAGCAGGCGACTCTCGCGACCGTCGCACCGAGCATCGCCGAAGCGCTGATCGCCACTGCCATCGGCCTTTTCGCCGCCATTCCGGCGGTGATCGCCTACAACCGCTTCTCCGCCCGCGGGGAAATGCTGATCGGTCGTTACTACACCTTCGCCGACGAGTTCCAGGCAATTCTGCATCGCAAGGTGCACACTTCGGACGAATGAGGCTCTAGCTGATGGCGAGAATTCGCAACAGGCGCAAGCCGGTCGCCGAGATGAACGTGGTGCCCTACATCGACGTGATGATGGTGCTGCTGGTGATCTTCATGGTGGCCGCGCCCATGCTCAATCAGGGCGTCAAGGTCGATCTGCCCAAGGTATCCAGCGAGGCGTTGCCGCAGGACAACAACGCGCAGGTGCTGACCATCTCCATCAAGAAGGACAAGACCTACTACTGGAACCTGGGGACTGAGGTCGACACCGACAAGGTGCAGGATCGGGCGCTCACGTTGAAGGAGATGGTTTCAGCGGTCACCAAGATCATGGATCAGAGCCGTAGTCAGGGTAAGCAGGTTCAGGTCTTCGTGCGCGGTGACAAGGCCGTCGATTACGGCGCGGTGATGGCTGCCATGGGCGGTCTGCAGCAGGCGGGTGTCGGCAATGTCGGCCTGATTACCGAGGCCCCCTGATGTCGTCGCAAACGCCTCGTTCCTCCTCGGAGAGTTACTTCTGGCCGGTGGTCTGGGCGGTGTCCCTGCACGTTCTGCTGTTCGGCCTGCTGTTCGTCAGCTTTGCTTTCACTCCGGAATTGCCGCCGTCCAAGCCGATCGTTCAGGCCACCCTCTATCAGCTGAAATCCCAGAGCCAGGCGACCACGCAGACCAACCAGAAGATCGCCGGCGAGGCGAAGCGAACCGCCGCCCGCCAGTACGAAGTCGAGCAGATGGAGCAGAAGAAGGTCGAGCAGCAAAAGCTGGCTGCCGCCAAGGCTGCTGAAGAGAAGCGCGCCGAAGAGGCGCAGAAGGCTGCCGAAGCGAAGAAGACCGCCGAGGCCGAGAAAGCCGAGCAAGCCAAGAAGGCGGCGGAGGCCAAGGCCGAAGCCGAGGCCGAAGCGAAAAAAGCCGCCGAGCAGAAGCAGCAGGCCGAAATCGCCAAGAAGAAGGCGGCCGAAGAAGCCGCGAAGAAGCAGGCCGAGGCCGAAGCAGCCAAGAAGAAGGCCGCCGAGGACGCCAAGAAGAAAGCGGCCGAGGAGGAGGCGCGCAAGCAGGCAGCAGCCGAGGCGGCTAAGAAGAAGGCGGCAGAAGAGGCTGCGAAGAAGCAGGCTGCAGCCGAAGCAGCGAAGAAGAAAGCCGCTGCCGAGTCCGCACGCAAGGCTGCCGAGGACAAGAAGGCCCAAGCTCTGGCCGAGCTGCTTTCGGATACGACCGAACGGCAGCAGGCGCTGGCCGAGACCCAGGGCGATCAGGTCGCCGGCAGTCTGGATGATCTGATCATCAGTCTGGTCAGCCAGCAATGGCGGCGCCCGCCGTCGGCGCGTAACGGCATGAGCGTGGAGGTCGCTATTCAGATGCTGCCGGACGGCACCATTACCAACGCCAGCATTACCCGTTCCAGCGGCGATTCGGCATTCGATAGCTCGGCTGTCGCCGCCGTGCGCAATGTGGGCCGGATACCGGAAATGCAGCAACTAGACCGCGCCACCTTCGACCGGATGTACCGGCAGCGGCGCATGATCTTCAAACCGGAGGATTTGGATCTGTGAAAATCTTCATTCGCTTCGCCCTGCTTGGCCTGACCCTGCTGGTCGGCCTCGCACAGGCTGCTGATCCGCTGGTTGTCACCAGTGGGACCAGTCGTGCCACGCCGATCGCCGTGGTGCCGTTTGGTTCCCAAGGCGGCGCACTGCCCGAGGATATGGCCGAAATCGTCGGCAACGACCTGCGCAATTCCGGCGTCTTCGAGCCCATTCCGCGGCAGAACATGATCAGCCAGCCGACCAACGCCAGCGAAATCATCTATCGCGACTGGACTGCTCTGGGTGCCCAGTATCTGCTGGTTGGCAGCATCGTCCCGGCAGGCGGTCGTCTGCAGGTGCAATATGCCCTGTTCAACGTGAGCACCGAGCAGCAGGTGCTGTCCGGTAGCGTCTCCGGTGGTACCGACCAGCTGCGCGATATGGCTCACTACATCTCCGACCAGGCCTTCGAGAAGCTCACCGGCATCCAGGGAGCCTTCTCCACTCGCTTGCTGTATGTCACGGCCGAGCGCATGGGCAACAACACCCGCTATACCCTGCAACGCTCCGACTACGACGGCGCACGGGCGGTGACCCTGCTGCAATCGCGCGAGCCTATCCTGTCGCCGCGCTATTCCCCCGATGGTAAGCGCATCGCCTACGTGTCCTTCGAGCAGAAGCGTCCGCGAATCTTCCTGCAGAACATCGATACCGGCCATCGCGAGCAGATCACCGACTTCGAGGGGCTCAACGGCGCTCCGGCTTTCTCCCCTGACGGCAATCGCCTGGCCTTCGTCCTGTCCAAGGACGGAAACCCCGAGATCTATGTCATGGACCTGGGCAGCCGCCGTCTGCAGCGCGTCACCGATCACTTCGGCATCGACACTGAGGCCTTCTGGGGTGCCGACGGTCAGACCATCTACTTCACCTCCGATCGCGCCGGCAAGCCGCAGATCTACAAGCAGCGTATCGGCAGCGGTTCCGCCGAGCGGGTGACTTATGTCGGCAACTACAACGCCAATCCCAAGCTGTCGGCCGACGAGAAGACCCTGGTGATGATTCACCGTCAGGATGGTTACACCAACTTCAAGGTGGCGGCACAGGATCTTGAGCGCGGTAACCTGCGCATCCTGTCCGATACCAGCCTGGACGAGTCGCCCACTGTCGCGCCTAATGGCACCATGCTAATCTACGCCACCCGCCAGCAGGGCCGGGGGGTTCTAGTGCTTGCTTCGATCAACGGTCGAGTTAGGATCCCGATTCCTACCGCACAAGGCGAAGTCCGCGAGCCGTCCTGGTCACCCTACCTGAACTGATGCGGCATCCACGCACGACACCTTTTTTTTCATACAACACAACCTGGGGTTCATTAGGAGTTCCATCATGGAAATGCTGAAATTCGGTAAATTCGCTGCGCTGGCTCTGGCCATGGCGGTTGCCGTTGGCTGTTCTTCCAAGGGCGGCGATGCTGCCGGCGAAGGCGCTGGTGCTGGCGTTGATCCGAATGCAGGCTACGGTGCCGGCACTGGCGGTCTCGACAGCGGCATGAGCGGCGACGAGGCGGATCTGCGCGCCATCACCACCTTCTACTTCGAGTACGACAGCTCCGACCTGAAGCCGGAAGCCATGCGTGCTCTGGACGTGCATGCCAAGGATCTGCGCTCCAACGGCTCCCGTGTCGTCTTGGAAGGCCACACCGACGAGCGCGGTACCCGCGAATACAACATGGCTCTGGGCGAGCGCCGTGCCAAGGCCGTTCAGCGCTACCTGGTTCTGCAAGGCGTTTCTCCGGCGCAGCTGGAGCTGGTGTCCTACGGCGAAGAGCGCCCGGCTGCCATGGGCCATGACGAGCAGGCCTGGGCTCAGAACCGTCGCGTCGAACTGCGCAAGTAATTCGCCATGAAAATGCGCCGCCTTGCCATCTCCCTCCTGGCATTCAGCTTGCCGCTTGCGGCTTTGGCTGAGGTTCCCGTGGATGACGATGCTGCCGGAAACGGCAGCGGGTCCTATCCTGTGGCTGGTGGATATGGCACTGGCGCTGCCTATGCCGGGGGAGGGATGAATACCCCGACCTCGGCACAAGGCGAGCTCTTCCTGCAGTTGCAGCAACTGCAGGAAGAGGTCTCCAGATTGCGTGGCATGGTCGAGGAGCAGCAGCACGAGATCAGCCGCCTGAAGCAAGAGAGCCTGGAACGTTATCAGGATCTCGACAGTCGTCTGTCCAGTGGCGCGGCAAGCGCTCCGGCGACGCAGAATTCCCCTGCTGGCGCAATCAATGCCAGTGGAACCCCGGTACCGCCAGCCGCCTCGGCCCCAGCCAGTAGCGAGCCCGGCGATCCGGCTAAGGAAAAGCTGTACTACGACACAGCATTCGATTTGATCAAGGCCAAGGAGTTCGACAAGGCCAGCCAGGCATTCACCGCCTTCCTGCGCAAATATCCCAACAGCCAGTATGCCGGTAATGCACAGTATTGGTTGGGTGAGGTCAATCTGATCAAGGGCGACTTGCAGGGGGCAGGCCAGGCGTTCGCCCGGGTCAGCCAGAACTATCCGAAACATGCCAAGGTGCCGGATTCGCTGTACAAGCTGGCGGATGTCGAGCGACGCCTCGGGCATGTCGACAAGGCCCGCTCTGCCCTGCAGCAGGTCATCGCCCAGTACCCGGGCACCTCGGCAGCCCAGCTGGCTCAGCGCGATCTGCAGAACCTGCATTGAGCAGCCAGAGCGAAAACCTCTGCCCAGCAATAAACCCGCGCCAGCCGCGGGTTTTTTCGTTAGAATCCACGCCCCGATTTCCCGCAACGGAGGCGGATGGCCTGTTTAGCCGTCACGCCCGTGGCTGATATGCAAGAAACCCTGCGAATCACCGAGATTTTCTACTCGCTGCAGGGGGAAACGCGAACCGCCGGCTTGCCGACGGTATTCGTACGCCTGACCGGCTGTCCCCTGCGCTGTCAATACTGCGATACCGCCTATGCCTTCAGCGGTGGCGAGATCCTTACCCTGGATGCCATCGCCGAGCGAGTGGCCGGCTACAAGCCGCGGTATGTCTGTGTCACTGGTGGTGAGCCGCTGGCTCAACCCAATTGCATTCCTCTTCTGCGCCGTCTCTGCGATGTCGGTTACCAGGTATCGCTGGAGACCAGCGGCGCTCTGGATGTATCCGCTGTTGACCCACGCGTCAGCAAGGTGATCGACCTGAAAACGCCCGGCTCCGCGGAGGTCGGGCGTAACCGCTATGAGAACATGGAGTACCTCACCCGCAATGACCAGGTGAAATTCGTGATCTGTTCGCGGGATGACTATGACTGGGCGGTTTCCAAGCTGATCGAGTACCGTTTGGATCAGCGTGCGGGAGAAGTGTTGTTTTCGCCCAGCCATCATCAGGTCGATGTCCGTGCTTTGGCCGATTGGATCATCGATGACAATCTGCCGGTACGGTTACAGCTGCAGTTGCACAAGATTCTCTGGAACGACGAACCCGGACACTGATTTGTCTGGCATGAGAGATCGACGATATCCACTTCGTCCGGCCGGTTGGGGGAGATGAAAATGAGCGAGAAGAGAGCGGTCATCCTGTTGTCCGGCGGTCTGGACTCGGCCACCGTGGTGGCCTTGGCGCGTGCCGAGGGGTATGCCTGCCATACCATGAGCTTCGACTACGGCCAGCGCCATCGTGCCGAGCTGCAGGCCGCAGAGCGGGTAGCCCGCCAGCTGGGAGTGATGGAGCACAAGGTGATCGGCCTCAATCTCAACGGAATCGGTGGCTCGGCGCTGACCGATACCTCGATCGCCGTACCCGAGACGCCGGGCGAGGGTATTCCGGTGACCTATGTGCCGGCACGCAATACCGTATTCCTTTCCCTGGCCTTGGGATGGGCCGAAGTGCTCGGGGCGCGGGATATCTTCATTGGTGTCAACGCAGTGGATTATTCGGGCTATCCGGATTGCCGACCGGAGTTCATCGCGGCCTTCGAGCGGATGGCCAACCTGGCGACCAAGGCTGGGGTAGAGGGGCAGGGCTTCAGGATTCGTGCTCCCCTGCAGAGCTTGAGCAAGGCGCAAATCATTCAGGCGGGAATCAGTCACGGGGTTGACTACGCACTGACGGTTTCCTGCTATCAGGCCGATGATCAGGGCCGGGCCTGCGGAAAGTGCGACAGCTGCCGGCTGCGTGCAGCCGGATTCGTGGCGGCAGGAGTGCCTGATCCGACCCACTATGCCTAAGTTTTTGGCAGGTATTGAAATTTCGAATTAAATCAGTATTATAGGTCTCGCGTTGGGTCGTTAGCTCAGTCGGTAGAGCAGTTGGCTTTTAACCAATTGGTCGTAGGTTCGAATCCTACACGACCCACCATCTTTATGACGCACATCGTGCAAGACGGTGTGACGTTCGTAAAAGTGGTAGAGCGAGTAAGACCAACCGCTTTCCTGCGATTCACTTGGACATTCCTAGTCCAGACCCTGCGTGAATTAGCACCCAACACAACACCAACAGACTTCACAGCTGTCTTCACGGCGAAACCTAGCCGTTTCCTCCCATGATGTCAAATTGGGAGCGTTAAATTGTCGTCATCCTTTTTTTACCGACGAGCGCCATCGCCACTCGGGTATAGGCCCAAATGCGGCGGTTCTATCGTTTTGGTATGACTAGACTTTCGTCTCATTCTCGCTTTCCACACGCGCAGCCGGCTCCGCCCACGCTAATCGTCCGATTCGCGGGTATCGGTGTCGCTACCGGGGAGGCGAGCGATTAGCGGCTGGGAGGTTGTGCTTCCAGCCGGAATAGACCGGCCTGACTGCGGCGCGAGGCGCTGTGTGGCTGACTCGTCTCACGCCTCACGGCGCGGACCAATCGGGCGAGCTGGAGCGCCGGCAGGGGCTGACGGAGCGCGGCGCCGCGTTCGAGGTCTGCTTCCAGCCGTGAGGGTTGCGGCCCGCAGGGTGGTTCGTCGCGAGACGGTACGGCGCCGGCTGCCCAGGGCCTGAGTCGCTCGATATCGTCGGGATCCGGAGCCGGAATCAGAGTCGTCGGGGCAGGCTCTCCTTCGCGTTCCGGGGCCTTATCAGTCCGCTCGCTCTGCGCCGGTGGAGCGCTCTCGACAGGGGGCTCGGTTGCCTCGATAGCCGTGCGAGCCTGCCCCTCCGGACGGGTGGCCATCTCGTCCTGGGTGCTCTGCCACAGCTTCGCCAGGTGCCGCTCCAGGTGTTGTTCCAGATGCTGTTCCACCTGATCGGCGATCAGTTGCGGAATGCGGGCAATGGCCTGATT
>NZ_JBHRSJ010000034.1:427297-591856 GCF_042643485.1 Azotobacter bryophylli
ACGGTTCTGCTGCCGTCCTGGGCGGCTGGGTTTCCGGCGAGGCAGCCGGGGATTCGGCTCGGCCGTGATCGACGCCAACCTTCTCCCCCGGAGCCCGTTTCGGCTCTTGGACCGTCGGGTCGATGTTCTGGACCACCCGTTTCGGTGGTCGCCGATCCCGTGCTTGGCTACAGCCCTCCAGCAGCGCCCGCATCTGCTCCTGGTCCGGCTCGATATAGCCCATGGTGGTGCTGACATTGGAATGATTCAGCACCTTCATGGCCAGGTGTATGTCGCGCTCCGGCCGGCGCATCAGCTCCGTGGCCAGGGGGTGCCGGCAGCGGTGGGGCGTCAGCTTCGTGCCGATCTTCTCGCTGATCTTGGTGAAGATCGCCTCTACCTGGTTGAGGTTCATGGTCCGCCGTTTGTAGTGCGGCGAGAACCGATTCACGTTGAAGAGTTGATCTTCGGTCTGGAAGCCTGCGGCGACGGCCCGGTTCACCAACTGCTGCAGGTGGGTGTACAGCGTCGCGGTGGCGGGAACCATGAATTCGCGGTGAGTCTTCTCGGTGTCGCCGCGAATCAGCAGCGTGCGTTTCTGTAGGTCGACATCGGCCAGTCTGAGGCAGAGCAGGGCGTTCAGGCGGATCCCCGTGTGGACGAAGGTCTCGAACACGACGAGCCAGAACCAGGCCGGTGTTACGGGGGCACGTCCGTGTGGATTAGCGCCTATAAAACCAGACACCGCCCCCCGTTAAGTTGATGCCTCAGCCAGGCGCCTGAATTCCCAAGGCGAGCGGTATTTCAGTGCGCTGTGCGGGTGCTCCTCGTTGTAGTGCTCGAAGGCGATGGCCAGGTTGCGCAGGGCTGTCGCTCGATCCGGCTTGGGTATGTGGCGGATGTAGTCGCGCTTCATCGTCTTCACGAAGCTCTCTGCCATGCCGTTGCTCTGCAGGCTGCACACCGGGGTTGCCAGCGGCAGCAGGCCGATCTGCCGAGTAAAAGCGCGGGTCTATTCGGCGGTATAGGCCGAGCCGTTATCGCTCAGCCATTGCACCGGCGACGCCGGCAGCGCGTCACCGAAGCGCCGTTCGATGGCCTCCAGCATCACGTCGCGGACATCGTCACCACTGTAGCCATGTGAGCTGGCCACCCAGCCGATGGCCTTGCGGTCGCAGCAGTCCAGGGCGAAGGTCACGCGCAGCCTGTCTCCATCCTCGCAGCGGAACTCGAAGCCATCCGAACACCAGCGGGTATTGCTCGTGTCCACGGCGACACGTCCTTCGTGACGCCGCGCCATACCCGGCTGCTTGCACCGGCGTTCCAGCAGCAGATCGTGGTCGCGCATGACGCGGTAAACTCGCTTCACGTTGACCGGTGGCTGGGCCTGTCGCTCATGCTGCCGACGCAACAGGCCCCAGACCCGGCGATAGCCATAGCTGGGCAACGCACCGACTGCCTGCTTGATCTGCTCGACCAGGGCTACATCGTTGAGCGGCCGGCGATGACGTGACTGCGGCTCCGGAGCGGGCTGTTTGAGTCGGGTCGTCAATTGCGAGCGCGCCACACCGAGACTCTCACTGACCGTTTTCACTGGCCGTCCCTCGGCAACAAGGGTGAGTGCGCAAGCCATTTTAGCGAGCGGGCGATCTCCACCGCTTCCTTGAGGATCTCGGCCTCCATGGTCTTCTTGCCCAGCATCCGTTGCAGTTCGCGGATCTGCTTGAGGGCATCGGCCAACTCGGAAGCGGGCACCACCGCCTCACCTGCACTGACTGCCGACAGGCTGCCTTCCTGGTAGAGCTTGCGCCAGTGGAACAATTGGTTGGGGGTGATGCCGTTACGCCGGGCCACCACCGAGACGCTTTGCCCGGGCTCCAGACTCTCGCGCACCATGGCCAGTTTCTCCTCGACGCTCCAGCGGCGACGCCGCTCCTGGCCGAGTACTTCGATGGTCTTGTCTTTGCTGGTAGTCATAAACACAGTCGTTTGCCTATCCCTTGTGGTAAGGGGGAAACGGTGTCCTGTGTTTCAAGGGGCTCGTTCACACCCGAAACCTGCTATTTGCACCAAGTTGGTGCTCTCTGTCTCGGTGCCCATGATCAAATGTTCTATTTTGGTGCTAATTGAGCTCGTATGTGGTGCGTGTGTCGCTCGCTTGCACCGTTACGGTTGCCACCTGGGCACCGGTACATAACCCTTCGCCGCTAGACGGAACTCGATGCAGCAGGAGTTGAGGATCCGAGAACTCTGCATGGCGGGCGGGCTAGCCAAATCTTGTTTCGTCACTGAGTTCATTAGAGTGCCTGCGAGGATTCCGGCACAGCGCAGGGTGGCATGTCGAAAGATCGCCCTCGCGCCGGCGAAATCATGGTTGGCCTGCATCTTGCGTTGCAGTCCCTGCGATGCCTGCACAGATTCATTTCGTGGATCTCGTGCTGGCCGTAGCGATGACACAACAGAGTAGCGAAGTGCATCGGAGGGATTGCTTACGTGAAACACACCGCCCTTTATAAGACCGTCATATTGGCGTTACTGAGCATGAACTCGGTCGCCGCCTCGGCAGACGAACAGGCGCAGGAGCTGTCTGCAGACCAGTCCACCCCGGAGGCCGAAGCCCCTTCCGCCCCTCCGCTGCCGATCCCCGTTAGCTCGACCCTCTCGGCCAACTCCAACCCTTTCAGCCTGGATCTCGGCCGCATGGGTAAGATCTACGCCTCCGGGCTTGTGACGGGAATGGGCCTGTTCCAGGGCCATTCCCCGGCCGGTGATCGGGACAGTCGTGGCGACCTGAACAATGCTCATTTGTTCATCCAAAAATCGGATGGGCTGGTGCAGTTCTTCGTGCAAGCCGGTTATTACTCCGTGCCTGTCTTGGGCGTGCCTTATACGAAGGCTTCTGATGCCAGGAAACTATTGTTCGACGCTGTTCCCCAAGCCTACTTGAAGATTGCACCCACCAAAGAACTCTCGGTGCAGGTCGGTAAGCTTCCTACGCTGATCGGTGCGGAAAGCACCTTCACGTTCCAGAACATGAACGTTCAGCGTGGTCTGCTGTGGAACCAGGAAAATGCCGTGAATCGGGGCGTACAAGTCAACTACGCCAAGGGGCCCGTGTCCGTTTCGGCGTCTCTCAACGACGGCTTTTATTCCGGGGAATATAGTTGGGTCACCATGTCGACCAGCTATGCCTTCGACAGCAACAACACACTGACCTTGGGTGGCGGAGCGAACACCAAGCACTCCCACGAGAACTCGTTTGCCGCACCGGTCGCCCAGAACAACCAGCAAATCTACAACTTGATCTATACGCATACCGACGGTCCCTGGACGTTCCAACCGTACATCCAGTACACCCATGTGCCGAAGATCGAAGAGGTGGGAATCAACCACAGCGCCTCGACGTTGGGCGGCGCCCTGCTCATGAGCTACGATTTCGGTTCGGATTCCACCCCCGCGGGATTGCGCTTGCCGGGCTTCAAGCTGCCAGTGCGCCTCGAATACATTTCCTCTTCGGGCAATGCAGACAACGGCGCTCCGAACCTGCTGGGTTACGGAGCGGGCAGCGAGGCCTGGTCGTTCACGGTCACGCCGACCTACCAGTACCAGCGGTTCTTCACCCGTGCCGACTTGGCTTATGTCGGCGCATCCAACACGAGTTCGGGCATGGCCTTTGGATCGAGTGGCAACAGACGTTCGGAAACTCGAGCCATGATCGAGGCCGGTATCTTCTTCTAGAACGGGTACGACTCGACTGCCTCTGCAGGCGTTGACGCGCCATCCGTAGGCCAGATTGGCAAACTGGGTGACCCTCTGGAGGGGCCTCTTGGCCAGTCCAAATAGGCTCCATACCTGTTGGGGGCAAACCATGAAGGCTTACGCCCCCTTCCTCCCCCCAGACCAGGCGCCTCGTCCCGCATCCGCGCCAGCCGCTCCCGTTCCGACTGCTTGAGCGGGGCGAAGGGGGCTGGCTCATGCTCTGCTCCGCGGACGATGGGGCGGGAAGCCCAGCGGTTCCAGACTGGTCTTCATTCTTTCGAGCTTCCCCACCCCCCGGCCAAGGCACGAAACAAGCTCACGAGTGCAATCTGTCTCTGGGTGCTGACGTCGATCAGGCCGGACTGATCGCCAAACGCTCTGCGCTGGGCGTCGAGATAGCGCAGGTGGTCGTCCAGACCTCCCTCGAAACGTGCCTTGGCCAGACGCAGGGCTTCCTGGCTGGTGTTGGCCAGGGCCCGACGCGCCGTTTCCTCGCGACGCAGCGTATCGCTGCTGGCCAGGGCATCGGCCACTTCGCGGAAGGCGGTCTGGATGGTGCCTTCGTATGCGGCTACTTCCTGGTCCTTGCGCACCCTGGCCAGGTCGAGGTTGGCCCGGTTGCGACCGCCGGCGAAGATCGGCAGCGACAGCGTCGGGGCGAAGGACCAACTGCGCGATCCGGCGCCGAACAGCCCGGCGATATCGGCGCTGGCAGTGCCGATGTCGCTGGTCAGGGTGATGCGCGGGAAGAACGCGGCCCGTGCTGCGCCGATATCGGCGTGACGAGCTTTGAGCCGGTGTTCGCTGGCCAGGATGTCCGGCCGGCGGTTGATCAGTTCGGACGTTGTACCGGGCGCGATGTCCTGAACCAGTAGCAACCCGCTGCGCGGCTGCGCAGGGAGCCGGTTCGCAGCGTCCGCTGTGCCAACCAGCAGGAGCAGCGCATTGCGGGCCAGTTGTCGCTGGCGTCCGATGCTTTCCAGTTCGGCCTTCGACTGCTCCACCAGGCCCAGCGCTTCCTGGTAGTCCAGGGCGGTGGCTGTACCATTGGCGCGGCGTTGGCCGATCAGTGCCAGCGAGGCCTCACGGGTCTTCAAGGTCTCCCGAGTCAGCGCCAGCTGGCGGCCCGCGCCATCGTAGGTCAGGTAGGTCTGAACCACGTCGGCGATCAGGGTTATCTGGGTGCTGCGCGTGGCTTCCTCCGTGGCCAGATATTGTTCCAGGGCCGCCTCGGACAGATTGCGTACCCGGCCGAACAGATCGATCTCGTATTCTGGCAGGCTCAGGTTCACTTGGTAGCTATGGTAGCTGCCGGAGAAACCGCTACCGCCGTTGCCGGACAGGTTGCCCTGGGTCCCGCTGCCGCTGCCGTACAGATCGGACGGAAGCCGTTGGCGAGTACCGCTGATCCCGGCATTGAGGCCGGGCAGACGGTTGGCACGCTGGATGCGGTACTGCGCGCGAGCGGCATCGATGTCCAGTAAGGCCTGACGCAGCGAGCGGTTATTGTCCAATGCGGTCTGTACCAGTGCGCGCAGATCAGCATCGGCGATGAAGGATTGCCAATCCAATGCGCTGTGCTCGGTCTGGGCCGGCTGGCCGCTCCAGTGCCCGGCGACAGGCGTAGCCGGGCGTTCGTAGCGGGGGGCCAGCGAGCAACTGGCCAATATCAGCGCCAGGGGCAGCAGGACGACGCCGGGTCGGAGTGGTTTGATCACGGTCATTCTGCGCTCCGTGTGGGGTGCGGTTCGGGACGATCGCTGGCCGGGAGCTGGTCGTGCTGCAGCAGGGAGAGCACCCAGACGAAGAACACTGGCACGAAGATCACTCCCAGTAGGGTGGCGCTGAGCATGCCGCCGATCACCCCCGTGCCGATGGCGCGCTGGCTGGCCGCACCGACGCCGCTGGCCAAGGTCAGCGGCACTACGCCGAGGATGAATGCCTGCGAGGTCATGACGATGGGACGGAAGCGCAGGCGGGCCGCCTCGATGGCTGCCTCGCGTAGCGAACGGCCCTGTTCGTGCAGGTCCTTGGCGAACTCGACGATGAGGATCGCGTTCTTTGCCGCTAGGCCGATGACCGTGATGAGGCCGACCTTGAAGTAGACGTCGTTGGGCAGGCCTGCCGTCATCACCGCGAGCACGGCGCCCAGCGCGCCGACCGGCACGATCAGCATGACGGACAATGGAATGGTCCAGCTCTCGTAGAGCGCCACCAGCAACAGCAGTACCACCAGGAGCGCCAGGGCGAACAGTCCCAGAGCCTGGCCACTGGCGATGCGCTCCTGATAGGACAGACCGGTCCACTCGTGGCCGATCCCCGCCGGCAGTTGCGCGGCCAGTCGCTCGATCTCCGCCATGGCCTCGCCGGTGCTGACGCCTGGGCCGGCATCCCCGGAGATGCGTATGCTGGGATAGCCGTTGTAGCGCGCGATCTGTACCGGGCCGGTTTCCCAGGTGGTGGTGACGAAGGCGCTCAGCGGAACCAGCGAGCCGCTGCTGTTGGGCACATAGAGGCGGAGCACGCTTTCCGGCGTCATGCGCGCGGTCTGGGCGGCCTGGATCACTACTCGCTGCTGACGCCCCGCATTGGTGAAGTCGTTGATCACGGACGAGCCGAACGCGGCGGACAGCGTGTTGTTGATGGACTCGAAGCTCACTCCCAGGGTCTGTGCCTTTACCCGGTCGATCTTCAGGCGCAGCTGCGGGGAGTCGGCTAGGCCTTCCATCATCGCGTACAGGAATTTCGGGTTGCCCTGGATCGCACCGAGCAGTTGATCGCGTGCCGCCAGTAGCGCCTCGCGCCCGAGATTGGCGCGATCCTGCAGGCGCAAGGCGAAGCCCCCCGAGTTGCCCAGACCGTCTATGGGGGGCGGGGCGACCGCCATGACGGCCCCGTCATCCAGGTTGGCGAAGCGCTGGTTCAGGACTGCGCTCTCCGCTTCGACGGACTGCCCCGTGCCTCGCTCGGACCAGTCCTTCAGGGTGGGATAGGCAAGGGCGGCATTTTCTCCCATCCCAGAGAAGCTGTAGCCCAGGATGAGGAAGTTGTCTTTTATCGCGGTGCGCGATTGCAGGAAACGCTCGAGTTCCTGGCCAGTGGCCAAGGTGCGCTCGCGCGTGGCATTGGGCGGCAACTGGATGTCGACGATCATGTAGCCCTGGTCTTCCTGCGGCACGAAGGATTCCGGCAGACGCAGGTACAGGTAGCCCAGCAGTGCCAGGAGGCCCAGGTAGATCAGCATCAGGCGACCGCACCTCCCGACCAGCCAGGAATTCAGCGTCGCATAGCTTTCGGTGAGTCGGGCGAAGCGGCGGTTGAAGGCTCCGAAGAATCCGCCTTTGCTCTGGTGCCCGATCGGCAGCGGCTTTAGTAGGGTGGCGCAGAGGGCCGGGGTGAAGGTCAGGGCGAGGAAGCCGGAGAACAGGATGGACACCGATAGCGACAGGGAGAACTGCTGGTAGATCACCCCCACCGAGCCGGACATCAGGGCCAGCGGCAGGAATACGGCCGACAGCACCAGGGTGATGCCGACGATCGCTCCAGACACCTGGCCCATGGCCTTGACGGTTGCCGCCGTCGGCGGCAGACCTTCCTCGGCCATGATCCGTTCGACGTTCTCCACGACCACGATGGCATCGTCGACCAGGATGCCGATGGCCAGCACCATGCCGAACATGGTCATCATGTTCACCGAGAACCCCAGCAATTTCATGATGGCCAGAGTGCCCAGCAGGCAGACCGGGACCACGATGCTCGGGATCAGGGTGTAGCGGATGTTCTGCAGGAAGAGGAACATCACGATGAACACCAGGATCATGGCCTCGACCAGCGTATGGATGACCTTGTCTATCGCCACGTCGACGAAGCGCGAGGTGTCGTACGGCACGGAGAACTCGACACCCTCCGGGAAATTCACCGAGAGCTCGGACAGGCGTTGTCTGACTGCCTCGGCGGTCTTGACCGCATTGGCCCCGGGGGCGAGCTGGACCCCGGCGCTCACTGCCGGCCTGCCGTTCAGGCGCGCCGCGAAGTTGTAGTTCTCGCTGCCGATTTCGAGGCGGGCGACGTCAGCCAGTCGCACGGTGGCCCCGTCCGGGGCCGCTCTCAACACGATGGCGCCGAATTCTTCCGGTGTTTCCAGCGACCCGCGTACGGCCAGGGTCGCAGTGATCTCCTGTTCCAGCGAGCCGGGCGAGCCGCCGAAGCTGCCTGCCGGCACCTGTACGTTCTGGGCGCGTATCGCACCGGCCACGTCGTCGACGGAGAGGCCGTATTCGACCAGTTTCTGCGGATCGATCCAGACCCGCATGGCCGCCTCGGCGTCGAAGAACTGCAGCTTGCCGACTCCGGGTACGCGGCGGATCTCGTTATTGATGTTGCGCGCGGCATAGTCGGCCAGGGCCGTGGTGTCCTGGCGTTGCACGTCCTGCTTGTACCCCAGGGCGTAGAACATAAGGAAGCCGGCGCTGGTCTGCTGCACGCTGATGCCTTGGGTGAGCACGGCCTGGGGAATGCGCGCCTCGGCCTTCTTCAGCCGGTTCTGCACGTCGACCTGGGCGAAGTCCGGATTCGTTCCCGGCCGGAACGTCACCACGATCTCGGCCACGCCGTTGGAGTTGCTCGTCGACTCGAAGTAGAGCAGGCCGTTGGCACCGCTGAGCTCGTCCTCGATGACGCTGGTCACCGAGTCGAGCAGGACCTTGGCCGAGGCTCCCGGATAGCTGGCGGTGATGGTGATCTGTGGCGGTGCCACGTTGGGGTACTGCGCCACCGGCAGGGCCGGAAGGGCAAGCAGGCCGGCCAGCGAGATGAACAGGGCCACGACCCAGGCGAAGTTGGGCCGCTTGATGAAAAAACCGGACATGTCGAATCCTCGCGCGCCTGTTGCGCTCACTCGTGGCGAGCCGCCTGTTGGGTATCATCGGGCTGCATGGCGACGCGATCCCCGGGATTGAGTCCGCTCAGCCCGCCGACGATGACGCGCTCGCCGGCTTCGATGCCGCTGAGGATCTGCCAGCGCGAGTCCTGCATCACCCCGGTCGTCACGGCTCTGACCTGGGCGATGCCGTCCTGCCCGACCACCATCACCGAAGCCTGCCCATCGTTGTCGCGCCGAACCGCGCGCTGGGGCAGCAGGATGGCCTGTCTGTCCGTGCCTTGAGAGGCGCGCACGCGGACGTACATGCCGGGCAGCAGGATCCTGTCCGGATTGGCGAAGCGGCCACGCAGCGACACCTGGCCGGTGCTGCGGTCCACGGTCGCGTCGGTGAACATGAGGGTGCCCTGGGTACTGTAACCGGTACCCTCGATCTGGATGCTCAGCCGATCGCCGTCGCGCTCGGACAGGCTGCCTTGCTTGAGCACCTCGCGCAGTTTCAGTGCCTCGGCGACCGGCTGGGTGAAGTCGGCGTAGATCGGGTCCAACTGATGGATGCGAGCCATCAGCGTGGCCTCGCCCTGGCCGACCAGCGCGCCCTCAGTGACGAGCGCACGCCCGATGCGACCGGAAATCGGCGCACGGACACTGGCATAGCCGAGGTTCAGGGTCGCCGTTTCAAGCTCGGCGAGAGCGCTCTGCCTGGAGGCTTCGGCGCTGCGCAGCGTGGCCCGTGCACTGTCGAATTCCTGTTGGCTGACCGCTTCGATCCTGACCAGGGGCTCGTAGCGGCGGATTCTGGCCTGGGCATCGAAAAGCTGAGCCTCGGCGCGAGCCAGCTCGCCCTGGGCGCGCGACACGGCGGCCTTCAGTGGCGCCGGATCGATCTGGAACAGCAGGTCTCCGGCTTTCACGTCCGCCCCTTCCTCGAAATTCTGTTCGAGCACGATGCCGGCCACCCGTGCGCGCACTTCTGCGATCCGTACCGGCTCGATGCGTCCAGGCAGTTCGGCGTACAGGGGCAGGATCTCGTGCGTGGCCGTCACGGTCCTCACCTCGCGCGGTGCCGGCTCTTGTTCCGTTTGCTCCGGTCCGCCGCAGCCGCTCAAGGCCAGCGTGACCGCTAGCGCCATACTGATCGAGCGCACACGGGGTGGTATGACATGCATGATTTCATCCACAGGAAGGCTTTAAGGTTGTGGATGCTATACAAAAGATTCTATTGAGACAATAAAGTCTCATTGTGGTCCGGTTGATCTCGAATTCTTCACAAAGAAGCGAGGAGTTTTTTGCATAATGCCCGGCCGAAACTGCCTATGGGGCCTCTATGTCAATTGCTAACACAGACGAAAAGCTGCTGAAGGCGCTGGCCACCGGGTTGGTCGTGCGTCCTCGGGCGACTTTGAAGGAGTTGGCCGAGGCGGCCGGCGTGAGTAAGGCTACCCTGCATCGCCTCTATGGCACCCGGGACAATCTGGTCGACATGCTGATGTGCCATACCTCCAAGGTCATGGCGCAGATAATCGAGGAGGCCGATTTGCAAACGGCCGAGCCCGTGGTGGCATTGCGAATGTTGATCGACGGTCATCTCGCGCACCGAGAGTTGATGCTTTTCCTGATGTTCATGTACCGCCCGGATTCTCTGGACTGGGTCGAGGAGGGCAGTCCATGGAAAAGCCTCGTCGATGCCTTGGATGCCTTCTTTCTGCGCGGCCAGCAGCTGGGGGCCTTCCGAGTCGATGTCGGTGCTCCCGTGCTCACCGATCTGCTCGGCGCGCTGATCTGGGGCATGGTCGATTCGGAGCGATTGGGGCGAGCGGCCCCCGCGCGCTCGGCAACGGTCCTCGAGCAGATGTTCCTCTATGGGGCTACTCCAAGAGTCGTTTAGGCTCCAGAGTATCTCAAAAGAAAAGGCCACCCGAAGGTGGCCTTGACCGCCATGCCGCGATGAGTTGCCGGGCGAGTGCCATCTCGACCGAGTCCCCGTCCTGGTTCAGCGCATCGAGCCCCGATTCCGGCACGTCTCCCGACGTGCTCTGGGCCACGGCGATCTTCTTGGCCATCAGCTGCAGGCAGGTGATCTGCGAACTGCCGGCATAGCCGAAGAACACCACCCGCACCGGGTGCTTCTGCCCGATCCGCCACGACCGTCGCGCCGCCTGCTGCGGGGTGTAGACGTTGTAGCCCGTCTGCAGGAAGGCGATGGTCGGGAAGTCCAGCAGATCCAGGCCGGTCTTCACCCGTTCCGGATTGGTAATCCGTACATCGATCCCTCGATCGACCTGGTCGAAAATCCAATCCTCCCGCCGGGCTGTGTCCACCGAGGCGCGCAGCACCGCCACCTTCAAGCCGGCCTGTTCCAGCATCCGCTTGAGTCGACTGGTGGTGTCGCGTGTCCCGCTGTACACGGTGTAGGCCAGGACCTTGCGCTGCCGGGCTTCTCCGCGAGGCAGATGTCGACCAGGGCCCGCTTGCAGCCCAATCCCTCACCGGCATCCAGGCAGAAGAACTCGGCTAGTGCGCCGGTCTGGGCGACCGGTTCGTCGGCACCTGACAAGACGCGTAGACGCTGCCGCGCGGCCGCGGGCAGGTGCCCGGTGCTGATTTCCCAGCATGGCCGGTCTCGAACGTCAGCCGTTGCACTATTTTTATGAGCCGGCAGCCTCATGCCGTAGCCAGTCCCGAAAGGCTATAAGCCTCGGCAAGCTGGCGCACTCGGGACGGTACACGACATAGTAGGCCAGCTCGGAAACGAACCGGATCTCCGGGAAAAGTCGTACCAGCCGCCCCGCTGCCAGATCGTCGTGGGCCATGACGCTACGGGCGAGCGCGACACCCCGGCCCTCGATCGCCGCCTGCAGAACCGCTGCGGAGTTATTGATCTTCATGCCGCGTGAGGTCGCCACGCCCGTTACCCCGACCTCCTGAAGCCACTGATCCCAGGTAGGGAAGCCGGCATGACCATCCATCGACAGGTCGTGGATCAAGGTGACGCGCCCGAGGTCGTTGGGCTCGTGCAGAGGCTGGTTCCTCCGCAGGAACTCAGGGGAGCACACCGGGTAGATTTCCTCCTCCATCAGTTTTTCCGCCGTCACCCCCTGCCAGGTTCCTGTGCCGTAGCGCACGCCGATATCCACCCGCTGGGCAACGAAATCCACCAGTTTGAGGCTGGTCTCCAGGCGCACATCCGTGTCGGGGCAGGTGGCCTGGAATCGCTCGAAGCGTGGTAGCAGCCACTTGGCGGCGAAAGCCGGACTGACGGTCACGGTCAGCACGCCGCTGGCGGTGCTCTCTTTAAGGCGTTCCAGCCCCAGGCTCAACTTGTCGAAGCCGGCTCGAATCTCGGGCAAGGCGCGCAGAGCGGCTTCGGTGGCGACGAGTCTGGCCCGGCCGCTGGTGCTGCGGACGAACAAAGGCATTCCGAGCCATTCTTCAAGGCTTCGTACAAGCTGGCCTACGGCTGCTGGCGTGACGTTGAGCTCCGCGGCCGCTGCCGAAAAGCTCTGGTGGCGAGCACTGGCTTCAAAGGCTCGCAAGGCGTTCAGGTGGCTGGGGGCCTTCATACCAATAAAGTTTTTCTTTCAGTCAGGAAAACTTTATCTCATTTGCCCATCGCCTGCATGGGCGGAAGAATCTCAAGGAAAGGGCTGGTGGCCAAAAAGAAATTCTTTTGGTTTTCCGCCGGCTCATGCATGCCGTTCGATCTTGACCCACAGGAGCTGGCTATGGCTGCTTACCTGCAAATCACCCTCAACATCTCTGCCGCCAACCGGGCTGCCGCTGCCGGCATCTACCAGAAGTACAAGGCGCCGTTCCTCAACACCATCGCCGGCGCGAAGACGAAGGAACTGCTGGTGCGCGAGGAGGACGTGCAGGTGCTGCATGGCTTCGACAGCGCCGAGAACGCACGGGCCTACCTGCAGAGCGAATTATTCACAGCCGACGTGGTTGCCGGTCTTGAGCCTCTGCTGGATGCCAGCCCCGATGTGCGTATCTACCAAGTCGTCTGACCTTCGGACGCAACGCAACCCAGCATTCCCCGCACGAGAGACTGCCATGATGCAAGACTGGAACGCATACCGTGCTTCCTTGATGGAACTGGTAGACGACTACGCCCAAGAAAACCCTGATGTGATGCAGGGGCTGATGACGATCAACAACGCTGCCGCCAAGACCGGCCATCTGGAGCCGAAGATGCACGGACTGATAGCCCTGGCCGTGGCGGCGACGACACGCTGCGATGGTTGCATTTCCGTACACGTCAAGAAGGCCGTCGAACACGGCGCTACGCGGGAGGAAATCGCCGAGGCGCTGGGCGTGGCCATCGCCCTGAACGCGGGCGCCGCGCTGGTGTACTCGGCACGCGTGCTGGAAGCCGTCGGACAACTGCCTGAGGCCTGATTGGCATTGACGGGGTAACGGCTGTCGATCATTCGGCCAGCCGAGCGTTCTTCTTCAATGGCTGGATAATCCGCTTATGCTCATCAATGCAGACTTTTCGCGCCGCGCCATCGTGGCGCCTTGTCAGTACCAATGGGTCGCCTCTCCCCAGCGCGGTGTCGAACGCATGATGTTGGACCGGCAGGGCGGAGAACAAGCTCGGGCGACCAGTATCGTGCGCTACGCTCCCAAGTCCTTCTTCCCGTACCACCAGCATCCTGGCGGGGAGGAGATCCTTGTTCTGTCCGGCATCTTCTCCGAAGGCGACGAACACTATAGGGCGGGCTGCTATCTGCGTAATCCGCCGGGTTCAAGCCATCAACCCTCCAGCAGTGAGGGGGCCGTTATTTTCGTCAAGCTCTGGCAGATGCCGCCGGGCGAGAACCGCCGAGTGCGCATCGATACCTGCGCCCCGTCCTCCTGGCGCGGACATGAGGCGCGCAAGGTATGTCCGCTGTTCTCCGACGATACCGAGCAGGTCAGCCTGCTGCGCCTGGCACCGGGCGAAGCCTTGTTTGCCGGTCCGTTGAGCAGCGCAGAATTGCTGGTGCTGGGCGGGGAGCTGGCTGATGGAGGCCAGTCCTACCCGCGCGGCAGCTGGATGCGCCTGCCCGGCGGCGAGTACCCGGAGATCGCGGCTGGTATTCGGGGAACCACCCTCTACCTCAAGACTGGCCACCTGACCGATATGGCGATGGAGGCATAGGCATGCAGACAGCACGTATTGCCATCATCGGCGCGGGTCTGAGCGGTCTGTATGCGGCCTATCTGCTGGAGCGCAGGGGCATCCGGGACTACGTGATCCTGGAGGCTCGGGATACCCTTGGAGGGCGCATCACGACCGCTCATGCCTCGGGCATGACGCCCCTAGGAGACGATTTCGACCGCTTCGATCTGGGGGCGACGTGGTTCTGGCCCGATTACCAGCGCACGCTTGACCGTGTGGTCAGCGAGTTCGGCCTGGAGCGCTTCGAGCAGGAGGAGACCGGCGACATGGTCGTAGAGCGCTCGCCCGACGATCCGCCCGTGCATGTGCGCGGCTACGTCGATTCGCCTACCCCGATGCGTTTGGTGGGGGGAATGGCATCGCTGATCGATGCCCTGAGTCAACGCCTGGACGCTACGCGGATCATTGCCGGTCAACAGGTTCGGCGCTTGCAATGCGATGGACGGCAGATCGAATTGGAGGCCCACGATCGGCATGGGGATGTCATGTCCTATCGGGTCGATCGTGTCCTTCTGGCCGTTCCACCCCGCTTGGCGATGGCAACGATCGACTTCCATCCCGCACTGCCCGAGGCGTCGATGCGCGCCTGGCAAAGCATCGCGACATGGATGGCGCCGCATGCCAAGTATGTCGCCGTCTATGACAAGCCGTTCTGGCGTGCGTTGGGGCTATCCGGCAAGGCCCGCAGTGCCTCAGGGCCGCTGACTGAGATCCATGATGCGTCAGTACCGGGCGGCAGCGCGGCACTTTTCGGCTTTTTGAGTCTGCCGGCGCACGTACGCCGGAACCTTTCCGAAGACGTACTGCGCTCGCATTGTCGAGCACAGCTCTATCGGCTGTTCGGCCCTTGGGCGGCAGCGCCCAAGGCCGAGTTCATCAAAGATTGGGCCGCAGATCCGTACACGGCGACGGTTGCTGACCAGGATGGTCCGGTCTACCGCAGCATCGCTTCTTTGGCCACGGCATCGGCCGGCATATGGCGTAATCGCGTCATAGGCATTGCCAGTGAATGGTCAAGTGAGTTTCCTGGCTATCTCGCCGGTGCCATCAAGGCTGCCAGCGATGGCGTGGAAGCTTTGCTGCTGGATTCGACCGCAAACCGCCACATCTCGGCATGATTCATACCCCCTTGCCCGCAGGGCTCGCTCCTCAGAGTCAGAGTAAATAGCAGATGCGACACAACCATACCGGCGCGGTGGGCGATTTCCCTACCGAGCTTTCTGAACGCGTTCAACGCGGGAATATATGGCGTCTTGCCATTGCGCAGGCACTGGCCGGCGCGAATGCGATAGTCATTTACGCTACGGGCGCGATTGTCGGGAACACGCTCTCGCCAATCCCGGTTCTGGCAACCCTGCCGATTTCAATCTTTGTGGTCGGGATGGCGGCGTGCATCCTTCCGGTGGGGGCGATGGCTCGGCGTCACGGCCGTCGTGCCGCGTTCCTGGCCGGAACCGCCGCGGGCGTGCTCACCGGCCTGCTGGCAATGGTTGCCGTCATCCTGGGATGGTTCTGGCTCTTCTGCCTGGCAGCCTTCTTCGGCGGAGGTTACGCCGCCGTGGTACTGACGTTTCGGTTCACGGCCGCCGATGGTGTCGCGCCTGAGCGGCGTGCCCGCGCTTTGTCGTCGGTCATGGCCGGAGGCATTGCCGCCGGGGTGATCGGTCCTCAACTCGTGACCTGGACCATGGATTTGTGGCCACCGCATACGTTCGCCGCCACGTTTCTGGTGCAGGCGGCAGTCGCTGCGGTATCGGCGCTCGTCCTGCTCGGGGTGCGGCTGCCGATGCCAACTGCTGCGGAACTGGCGGGCGGCCGCCCGCTTGCGGCGATCTCGCGGCAACCGTGCTTCATCGCCGCCGCGATTTGCGGTGCGGTGACCTACATGCTGATGAACTTCCTGATGACGGCCGCACCACTGGCGATGCACATGTGCGGGCACTCGCAGGAGTCGTCTAACCTGGGGCTGCAGTGGCACGTCATCGCGATGTATGCGCCAAGTTTTTTCACGGGCAAGCTGATCTCCCGTTTCGGAGCTGGGCGCGTCGCGACCGCGGGCCTGCTGTTGACCGGTCTTTCCGCGGCGGTGGGACTGGGTGGTGTCGATATCGCTCATTTCTGGTGGGCGCTTGTCCTGCTCGGGGTAGGCTGGAACTTCGGCTTTCTCGGCGCTTCTGCGCTGGTTCTGGAATGCCACCAGCCTGAGGAAAAAACGCGGGTTCAGTCGCTCAACGACTTCATCGTGTTCGGAGTGATGGCCATCGGCTCCTTCTCTTCTGGTGGCCTGCTGAATGCTTATGGCTGGAATACGGTGCTGTGGGTATCTTTCGCTCCGCTTGCCCTGGCAGTCGTGGCGCTTGCGATGGCGAAGCGCAGAGGAGAGCCCGACCTCATCGAACAGGGCCGAACCCCATAGTTCCCTGTTGGAACGGGACGACCGAGGCCTGAGGAATGGCGGTGGGAACGCTCACGCCGACCTGGTCGGCGAACGAGGAATCAACCATAGCGCCTCGACGTTGGGCGGCGCCCTGCTCATGAGCTACGATTTCGGTTCGGATTCCTCCCCCGCGGGATTGCGCTTGCCGGGCTTCAAGCTGCCAGTGCGCCTCGAATACATTTCCTCTTCGGCCAATGCGGACAACGGCGCTCCGAACCTGCTGGGTTACGGAGCGGGCAGCGAGGCCTGGTCGTTCACGGTCACGCCGACCCACCAGTACCAGCGGTTCTTCACCCGTGCCGACTTGGCTTATGTCGGCGCATCCAACACGAGTTCGGGCATGGCCTTTGGCTCGAGTGGCAACAGACGTTCGGAAAGTCGAGCCATGATCGAGGCCGGTATCTTCTTCTAAAACGGGGGCACGACTCGACTGCCTCTGCAGGCATTGACGCATCATCTATCGGCTGAATTGGCAAACCGGGCGACCAATCGCACTGCACTTTGCCAGTCCAAGTAGGCTTCATATCGGGTGGGGGCAATCCACGCAGGATTGCGCCCCTACTTCCCCCTGAGCACGCGTAGCGCCGGTCCGCTTGTGTGCTGCGCAGACGGCATCCAGTCGGGCAGGCTGCATTAGTTGGTGGTGACGGCTCCGCCTTGTTCGCAAATCGTCTCGCATCCGCGTCGGCCACTCCAGTTCCGACTGCTTGAACTGGGCGAAGGGAAGGGCCTTATGGCGCGGCATGATCCGCAGGCTCCCCAGGGGCCGCGTGACGTATGACGTACAGCAAATTCCGTTTCCGCTGAATCAGACATCAATCACTGTCCCCGAAGGGCAATAGCGGGCGGATAGCCAGTAGGGCGGTCAGTCCCGGATCAACCTGGGCCAGCACCTTCCCGCTTCCGGTGGGCGCCCCCGACCACTGGGCATTTCCTCCTGAACTATTCGAATCGCAGTTCCCTCTACTTCCCAGGGCGGGACATCTGCCTGCCGCTTTCGTGAAGCGCCAGAACGCCAAGGAGCACTCGATAGGGAGATTGCGATCAACCGTGAGGAGGACTCTATGTTCGTCCACAATCAGCGTCTTCAATATACCGTCCGGGTTGCGGAGCCGAATCCTGGGCTGGCCAATCTGCTGCTGGAGCAGTTCGGCGGGCCCCAGGGCGAGCTTGCCGCCGCAATGCGCTATTTCACCCAGGGCCTGGCCGAGGACGATCCGGGCCGCAAGGACCTGCTGATGGACATCGCTACCGAGGAGCTCAGCCATCTGGAGGTCATCGGCTCGATCGTCGGCATGCTGAACAAGGGCGCCAAGGGCCAACTGGCCGAGGCGGTGGAGCAGGAGGCCGATCTCTACCGCTCCCTGACCGGCGGCGGCAACGATTCCCACGTGACTGCCCTGCTGTACGGCGGCGGGCCGTCCCTGACCAACTCCGGTGGTGTGCCCTGGAGCGCGGCCTACATCGACACCATCGGCGAGCCCACGGCCGACCTGCGCTCCAACATCGCGGCCGAGGCACGGGCCAAGATCATCTACGAGCGCCTGGTCAACGTCACCGACGACCCGGGCATCAGGGAAGCGCTCACCTTCCTGATGACCCGCGAAATCGCCCACCAGAAGTCGTTCGAAAAGGCCCTGCATTCCATCCAGCCGAATTTCCCGCAAGGGAAGCTGCCGGGCATGCCGGAGATGGCCAAGACCTACTTCAATATGTCCCAGGGCGCGGCGGACCTGCGCGGCCCCTGGAACCAGGGCGACGAATGGGTCTACGTCGAGTCGCCGCAGCCGGCGGTCGACGGCGGGACCGGCATGGCGGCGGTCGATCTGCCGAGCAAGGACGAACAGGCCCTGAAGCAGATGGCCACGCGCACCTTGTCGGACACCGCGTCCAACCCGGTCACCGGCGCGGATATCGGCTCCGGCACCCTGCATAAGAAGACCGCGTAATCCGCTCCTGCTCTACCCATCCGACCCGGTGCAGGCCGGGGCGGGTGGATCACCTTGCGATTGGCAGCATCGTAGAATGCGCCGCTTGGCAACCCGTTACGGTCGCAAGCCGGCGCATTTCATGGCCCCTCTGGTCTCACCGTCATTGGGAGAGGTGAATGTCGATTCGGCCTAGGGAAGCCACAAGGTTTCCAGATGGTCGAGCCCCCACTTCGCTGGATCCTCGCGCCCGATGATTCTCTCCGTGCAACCCGGCGCCGACAGGTCGACGATTTCCGGCGTGATATGGCTTTTGCTCCGGATCGAGAAGAACACATTGATCCGGGGCTCCAGCAAGCTCTTCGAGGACTGCTCGATGACGATGCCCAAGCGCTCGGACTTGAGGCGCACCAACGAGCCGACCGGGTAGATGCCGATGCTCTTCACGAAAGCCTGGAACACCCGCTTGTCGAAGTGTCCGCCCGTCCACTCGGCCATCTTGCGCAGCGATTCGGCCGGATCCCAGCCGGCCTTGTACGGGCGGTTCGAGGTCACCGCATCGTAGACGTCGCAGATGGCTCCCATCCTGGCATACAGACTGATTTCGTCGCCCTTGAGCCCTTCCGGATAGCCGGAACCGTCCATCTTCTCGTGGTGGTGGAGCACCACGTCGAGCACCAGCTCGCAGACGCCGTTGTCATTGGCCAGCAGGCGGTAGCCCTCTTCGGGGTGCGTCTTGATGAGCTGGAACTCCTCGTCGCTCAGGCGACCGGGCTTGTTGATGATATCCATCGGGATCATGGCCTTGCCCAAGTCGTGCAACAGGCCGGCGACGCCGACCCGGCGCAGGAGCGCCTCGTCCAGATCCAGCTGCCGGCCGAGCGCGATCATCAGCGCGCAGACGGCCACCGAGTGCATGTAGGTATAGTCGTCCGCCGTCTTCAGCCGCGCCAGGCTGATCAGGGCGCCGGGGTTGCGCAGGATCGACTGGGAAATGCTGTCGACCAGCAGTTCGATGCGCTGGCTGTCGACCGCCTTGCCCATCCGCGCTTCCTGGAACATCGTGGTCACGGCCTGGCGCGAGTGCTCGCAGAGCATCGCCGCCCGCTTGTATTCCTCTTCGATGGGCGTCAGCCGTGCCACTCGCCCGGCCCGGGCGGCCTCCTGCAGCGCGGCCTCGGCCTGCCCGCGGGTTTCCGCCTCGGAAACGAACTCGACATCGTCGGCCACATCCAGCCCTTTCGAACTGTCGATCCAAACTTCCTTGATGCTGCTGGCGAGAATGCGCCGGAGGTCATGCGGGTCGTCGATCACGAAAGAGTGACGGCCGAACCAGAAGGGATGCTCGATCCATGAGCCGCAGAACTCTTTGACGAACATGCCCAATCTGAGTTGGGCGACGCTGATTTTTTTTAGCATTGTCGACAGCTCCTCTCGCACGAAGTGGATGAAGCGGGCAGATCAACGGAAGCGCGACCGGGGGTGGTGCTTTCCGTAAATATCCGCGCACGGGCACGATTCGAGGCTGGTTCTAATTTATATTTGTTATATGCAAATAATGTAAAGTAATAAGGCGCGTGTGGCAATGTGCCTCTACCGCGGGATCTTCCGGCTACCGGTGGGGGACGGCGATGAGCGCCATGTGGGTGTGCGGTGAGTCGACGCTGCGCCCGTCTCGCTCAGGCCCCGGCCTCCATTGGCTGGGGTGTGAGCGCTTGTTCGCGGCCTGGGGGACCCGCAGGCGTTGGCGAGACCTGTCCAACCTGTCGATCAGACTACGGGGGCGTCCGGCCGGGGAGGGCAGGGGGAAACGCTGGCTCCGGATTTCCCGTTGGGCTGGTTCTAGCGGTCGAGGTACCAAGGCATGGGGCTGCCTGGTAAAGGCATTTGGCGCCAGGCCTCGTGCAGATTCGCTGCCGAGACCTGGCGTTCTTGCGTACGCTTTACGGAGCCGTTGGAACTGTCGGTGAGTCCCAACGCCGATGGATCGGGAGCGGGCTTTTAGAGCAGGGAAATGGAGTAGTTCACGATCGCCATGGCCTCGTCCATGTCTTGGGTATCGTTGCCGCGCAGCGAGGCATGACGCAGGGTCAGGCCCAGGCCTTTCAACGGGCCGCTCTGCAGCGCGTAGTCGACGCGCAGATCGCGCTCCCACTCGCTGTTGTCCTTGCCCTTGGCATTGATGCCCTGACCGTTGAAATACATCGCACTGGCTCTCAGGCCCGGCACGCCGAGCTGGGCGAAGTCGTAGCTGTAGCTCCCGACCCAGGTCTTCTCGCCGGAGCTGGTGAACTTATTTGACTGGGAGTTGGTGATCAGGTAGAGCGAACGACCGTTGCCCGAGTTGATATGGGGGAAGTCGCTGTTGCCCGTGACCTGCTGATAGCCGACGCCCAGGGCATGGCCTTTCAGGCTGTAGGTGAACATGGCACTCCATAGATGGTTGTCCACCTCCCCACTGTGCTTGTCCCCGGATGCCCAGTAGCCGCCGATGCGGTAACCGTCGGCCCGACCGGCTGCACTACCATTCCTACCGTCCGAGTAGCTCTCGAAATAGCGCAAGTCGGTCTTCAGGGCGCCCACCGGCAATTTCCAGTTATGCACCAGACCGAAGAAGTGCTGGCTGTAGAAATGATTCAGAGTGCCATAGTAGTACTGCAGCAGCAGGTCCTTGTTCACCTTGTAGTCGGCGCCAGTGAAGTAGAACTCGTTGCTGTCCGGACTGGTTCTGGAGATATGCATCCCTTCCCGGTTGGAGGAGTTACGATCAAGGACGTGATCGATCCGGCCTGCGGTCAGAGTTAGGTTCTCGATCTCGTTGGAGGTGACTTGCACGCCCTGCCACATCTGCGGCAACAAGCGCAAATCCCCAGTGCCTAGGACTGGCGTCATCGGTTTCAGGGTGCCGACCCTCGCCACGGTTTTGGAATAGCGGAGCTTGCCGGTCAGTCCGAGCCGGCTGAAATCGCGCTCGGCCGTGCCGGGGCTTTGCTGCGGGAAAACCTGCCCTCCTATTCCGGCCTGCGTCAGGCGGTAACCATACTGAGCCGTGGCATCGATACCGACGCCGACGATCCCCTGGGTGAAGCCGGATTGATAGTCGAGAATGAATCCCTGGCCCCACTCCTTGTCGGACGGGGCGGGCTCATTACGAACATCCCGGCTGTAATACAGATTGCGCAGCGAAAGCGTGGCCTTGCTGTCCTCGAAAAAGCCCCCGGCAAAGGCCGGTTCTGCCATGGGCAGCCCCAGGACCCCCGCTAGAACGGCCAGACTCAGATTGGATTTTTGCATTTTTCTTCATACTCCTAGGTGAGTAACAGCGAGGCGCTATCCCTTGGCGGCCTGCACGAAACGACCGCCCCATCCGGTCGGCATGGCAATCAAACGATTGGAAATGAGCTCCAGCTTCGCTCGTCGGCTTTTGGGTTCTTCGAGTTCTATGTCCTGAGCCTTGGGCAGGCGCGCCGGGATTGTCGCCCGCTGACGGCTGCGCCTGATCACGATCGATGCGCCTGGGTAGTGGCATGCGCCGTCGTCGAGTTCCTGCTGGGTTGCACGGCGAGCCGCACTCCTACAGCGCCTGGCTCAGGTGCTGTTTTATATGCGACAGGCCATACGATCGTCCTTGTTTCTGGACAAGAAGCAAGAAACCCGCCACGTGTCTTTATTTGGCCTTAAAAGCTATATAAATCAATAAGTTGCTATGGGTTTTGCGTTGACGCCCGTCTGCGTTTGCTTGTCACAAAGGCATTAAAAAAGGCCTTTTTTATGTTGCCTTGTATACAACGTGACAAGTGGCAAGGGCTTGGGTAGGCGGGGTAGGGGAAATTCAACCGCTGACATGAATATCTCCACATGCAGAATCTGGCGACGGCTCGGATGATTCCGAGCTGGAGGGCAAAGGCCCCGTTCTCTTCATGCGGCTCAGCGGTTGGCCGTCGAGTGCGCGACAGTATTAAATTTAATGGAATATTAATTTTATTTTAAATAACTTTTAACGATTATCTTATAGTGAGCCACTTGCATGGCAGGTGGTGCTATCTCGAGGCTGAGGCCGGCAGCTTTCTCGCACGCAGGCACACCAGTTCAGGCACCACAGCCGGATGACGGCCGATGCCCCGGGCTGCTAGGCCTATACTGCCTCTGTCGATACGCATGGACCTCGCCTTCCGTGAGGTCCCGGTGGATGAATGACGGAGATCCAGCCATGAAGCCCCAGCACAAGACCCTGCTCGCCACCTCCCTGGCCTTTGGCCTGCTCGCTGCGCAACTGTCGCCGGTCAGCGCGCAGAGCGAGCGTGACGCCCCTCCATCGCAGACTCCCCCGGCCCACGACACCCAGCCGGTCGAGAAGACCCACGACAAGAACATGAAACCCATGAGGGAGCATGTCCCCGAGAAAATGGATCACTCCGGGAGGGGCTACACCCATGAGCAGATGCGCAAGAGCCATGAGCATCAGATGAAGGAAGAGCAAAGGCAGATGGACTCCGGTCAGGGGGGAGGAGACCGGACGAACCACGACTCCGAGGAGGAGCAATAGAAGGGCTGCGCGGGCTCTGAGCCTGGGAACGATGCCCAGCACCGTGCTGCCCAGCCGAAGCGCGCGGAGTGGCCACTCCGGAAGAGGGGCTGCCCGTCCCGGCGTTCGGCTCCCGTATCGATGCCGACCACTCGCGCTTCGGGCAATGCGGACGATCCGCTGCGCATGAGGGCCCGCTGGTCGGCATACCCGTCTGGAGGGGGCTGGTTTCGAGGCGCTGAATGAACGGAACAAGCAAGGCAGTGCTCCTGACCGGCCTGGCCACCCTGGTGGCGGCCGGCATCCTGTATTCGGGGCTGATCAATGTCGGCGCCGACGATCCCCATCTGGCTCCGGTGTATGCGCTCTTGAACATGGCCCGGGAGCGGTCGATCGCCATCCGGGCCAGGGGCATCGTAGTACCCGATCTGGGTAACGAGGCGCAGATCCGGGAAGGAGCCGGCAATTACGACTCCATGTGCGTGGGGTGCCATCTGTCGCCGGGCATGGCCCCGACCGAACTGAGCCGCAACCTCTATCCGGCTCCGCCCAGCCTGGTCCGGCTGGGCGTCGACGGGGATCCGGCGAAGGCTTTCTGGATCATCAAGCATGGGATCAAGGCCACCGGAATGCCCGCCTGGGGCAAGAGTATGGCGGACGAGCATATCTGGGCTCTGGTGGCATTCATCGAGCGGCTTCCCCAGCTCGATCCGCAGAGCTATCGAGCTCTTGTCGCCTCGAGTGGCGGGCATCGACATGGTGGCGGCGAGACGCAGATTCACCATCGTCATGCGGATGACTTGCCCGCCGAAGACCACGATCACTGACAGGCCAGCCTGTCGGGCCGGCTCCAGGTAGGCCATCCCGGCTTGCGCGCCGGAATGGTGGCCAGCAATCCCATGTCTGCCCGATGGCTGAGTCCTACTTCCGCCGATGCCCGGGATGGCTCCGTACCGGCATGGGAAATGCCGACGCCCGGTAGCGGGCGTAGGGAGCGGCGGTCCGAGCGGCGTACCGCCTCTACCGCCCTCGGTCCTGCTCGACACCCGTCCTGGCTACCCGCGTCAATGGTAATCATGGCTTGGTATATTTATTCTTAAATAGAATAAATATAACTTTTCTTATTATTTTTAAACGTTATATATTCTATTTAATCATGCTCCTAAACAGGCTTATGCCATGACGTTCAGGAGCGAACCGCGTGAAAACCCAGAAATACTTGTTGTCGAGTCTGATCGCCTTGGGCTGCGTCGGCAGCTCCAACGCCTTCGCCACCAATGGCTACTTCATGCATGGGTACGGTATCAAAGCCCAGGGCCAGGCCGGGGTCAGCATCGCCCAGCCGCAGGATGCCCTGGCGGCGGCCAACAACCCTGCCGGCATGGCCTGGATCGGCAACCGCTTCGATGTGGGCGCCACGCTGTTCAATCCCGACCGCGAAGCCGAAATCGAGGGAAACCCCGTTCCCGGGGCTAACGGCCACTACCATGGGAACAACCGCAAGTATTTCCTGTTGCCAGAATTCGGTTTCAGCAAGCAGCTCTCCGACCGTCTGGGCGTCGGCATCGCGGTATACGGCAACGGCGGGATGAATACCGACTACAAGAAGAATCCCTATGGCGCCTACGGCAGCACGGGGAGTACCGGGGTCGATCTGGCGCAGGTCTTCGTCACGCCATCGGTGGCTTATAAGTTCACCAACCGGCAGTCGTTCGGCATCGGGCTGAACCTGGTCGGCCAGCGGTTCGCCGCTAAGGGTCTCGGCGGCTTCGCCCCCTTTTCCAGCGACAGCGGCTCGTTCAACGACCGCAACCATGACGTTTCCTTCGGCGTGGGCGTGCGCCTGGGCTGGCAGGGACAGGTCACGGACAAACTGACCCTGGGCGTGACCTGGGCTTCCAAGGCCAAGATGTCGAAACTCGACCGATATGCCGGTCTCTTCGCCAATGGCGGCAGTTTCGACGTCCCCGAGAATTACGGCGCCGGCCTGGCTTACCGGATCACGCCCGCGTTCACGCTTTCGGCGGATGTCCAGCAGATCAAATATGGCCACGTGCGCTCCGTCGGCAACGCGTTCGACATCCAGTCGCTGTTCGCGGGCAATACCTTCGGTTCGAAGAATGGACAGGGTTTCGGCTGGCGGGATGTGACGGTGTACAAGGTGGGCGCAAGCTATGCCGTGAACTCCCGGCTGACTCTGCGCGGCGGGTTCAGTCACGTCGATCAACCGGTGCGCAAGGACCAGACCTTCCTGAACATTCTGGCGCCGGGAGTGGTTCAGGATCACCTGAGCCTGGGGCTGACCTGGAGCCCGAGGCCGTCCAACGAGCTGAGTCTGGCCTATACCCATGCCCTGGAAGACAGCGTGAAAGGACACAACTCCATTCCGCAGGCCTTCGGCGGCGGCGAGGCCAACGTGCGGATGAATCAGGACATGGTGAGTGCCGCCTATGCCTGGAAATTCTGAGGTCTTGGCCTGCTCCTTCGAGCCGGCCCGATGAGGCAGTCGCGGGCGGCGCGGGCGGGCGAGCACGGGCGCGGGTTCGCCGTGGTGGCCGGGGAGATCCGCACCCTTGCCCAGCGCAGCGCGACGGCGGCCAAGGAGATCAACGAGCTGATCGGCGAGTCGGTGTCGCGGGTCGATGTCGGCGCGAAGCTGGTCGAGGAAGCGGGCTGCACCATCGGCGAGGCCGTCCGGGAGGTGCAGCGGGTGACCGATCTGATGGGCGATATCGCGGCGGCATCGGAAGAGCAGAGCACCGGCATCGGCCAGATCAATGCGGCCGTGGTCCAGCTGGATCGGGTGACGCACCAGAACGCCGTGCTGGTGGAAGAGGCTTCGGGCGCCGCCCAATCGCTGGTTCGGCAGGCGGAGGCATTGCGTGACGCGGTCGCGGTCTTCCATCTCGGTGGCCATGACGCGGACCTGCCGTCCGCGGAGCTCGTCGTATCGCCCCGGCCCATCGGCACCGAGGCCGGGCCGGCGATCGCAGATCGCGCACGATCGGGAGCGCTCGAGTCGCAGTGGCAGGCAGTCTGATCGCAATCGTGCTCGTCGACGGGGGACGGCCAGGGGTGTCAATACGACCGAGGCCGTCCTGTCAGGCGAGCGACATTTTGTAAGAATGCACCGCTATATTCAGGGGAGGCGGCCCGGGCGATGTGATGGGGTCCGGCAGGCGTCCTGCCTGGAAACGGTATTCGGGCCAAGTGAATGACAGGTGGACAAGCATGCGTTTTCTGAACACCGAGGCGCTCGATCGGCTCGACGCCGATGCCTTCCGACACCAGCAACCCTTTCCCTGGATCAACCCCTGCGGGTTGCTGACCGACGAGGGCTTTCGGGCGTTGCGCGAATCCCTGCCGTCCGCCGACCGGTTCGAATCCATCTTCGGCAAGTCGCGCGAGTACGGCCAGCAGCCGCATGACCGCCTGTCGCTGTCCTATTGGCCCAAGATGAATCTGTCTCCCGCCTGGCATGAGTTCATGGAGGAGATCAAGGGGCCGGTCTATCACGACTTCATCACCCGCATGCTGGGCACCCGCGACTACGAGCTGCAATGCCACTGGCACTACACGCCGGCCAGCTGTTCGGTATCGCCGCACTGCGACTCCCTGGCCAAGTACGGCTCGCACATCTTCTATTTCAATACCGAAGAGGACTGGCGCCCGGAGTGGGGCGGCCAGACCGTGGTGCTGGACGACGGCGGACGCTTCGACTTCCGCAGCGCGCCCGCGTTCGAGGACTTCGACCGGGCCATCGACTCCACGGCCATGGGCAACTACAGTTTCCTGTTCGTCCGCAACGGCAACTCCTGGCACGGCGTGCGCGAGATCACCTGCCCGGAAGGGCACTACCGCAAGGTGTTCATCGTCGTGATCCGCAAGCGCCGGACGCCCCTCCAGCGGCTCGTGCACGGTGTCGAGCAATGGTACCGGCACTCGGCATGACGGGGTGCCGGCCGGGGCTCTCGCGAGGTCTTTGACGGGGCCGGCCGCGCCGTCGCGTGACGGCCGTCTGGCGTCCAGGCGACGCCCGAACCCTCAAGGACTAGGGCTCAGCGCCTCGCCTGGGGCTGGCAGGCCGTCACTTCGGAGGGCGCGCGCCGCTGGCCGAACAGCAAATCCAGATACCGTTCGGCACTGCGTTCCTGACTGAAGTAGGCGCCACGCCGGCGCAGGGCATCGGCATTGGCTCGCGGCGTGTCGAGCGCACGCAGCATCGCGGCGGACAACGCCGCGGCATCCTTCACCGGCACCAGCTCCCCCAGTCGTCCGCCTTCCAGAATCTCGGCCGGGCCGCTGGGGCAGTCCGTGCTGACGACCGGGCAGCCGGAGGCCATGGCTTCGATCAGGACGTTCCCGAGCCCTTCGTAGTCCGAGGACAGCACGAACAGGGAGGCACGGGCGAAGGCCGCGTAGGGATTGGTCACGAAGCCGGGCAGCGCCACGTCCTCGCCGAGGTCGAGTTCCGCGATCAGGGCTTCGAGCTGCGGCCGCAGCCGGCCTTCGCCGAGGATCAGCAGGCGCGCGGGCCGCTGCCGGCGCAGCAGCGCGAAGGCCTGCAGCAGGAGCGGGAAATTCTTCTGGGGCGCCAGCCGTCCGGTGGCGACGATCACCGGTGCCGCGCCGCCGTCGGCCAGCCAGGGGTGCGGCGCCGCTTCCCCGGCTCGCGCCGCCAGATCGGACTTGATCACCGGGTTGTAGACGGTGGCGATGCGGCTGCGCGCCAGCCCGGTAACGGCGCTGAGGTCGTCCGCGACGCCGTCGGAAACCGCCAGGACAACATCGGCCCGGGCGTAGACCTGCCCGATCAGTGGCAGCCGCGCTAGCCACTGGGCGCCGCCGATGCCGGTTCTGGTGTTCTTGGGCGACAGGGCGTTGTGTTCGGTGACCATGACCCGGGTCGGCACGCCGGCCAGCCGTCTGGCCCACACGGCGTTCAGATTGCAGTAGGTGTTGGCGGCGATCAGCGCCCCCGGGCGCCGTGCGCGCAGGTAGCGGACCAGCGAGGGCAGACGGGACAGTTGCCGGCCGGGCTTGCGCCCCAGCAGTACGGTCCAGGCCAGCGTTTTCCACTCCGCGGGCCTCGTCGCCCGCAGGGCCTGCAGACGGCCGAGCAGCGGGCCGGTCGGCTCGAGCACCCGCAGGCGCACGCCTTCGGGCAGGTGATCCCGATAGATGCCGTCGTCCCGGCTCACCAGCAGATCGACCGCGTGGCCGCGAGCCATGAACGCTTCCGCCAGGTTCAGCATGACCCGCTCCATGCCGCCGTCGGAAAGGTCGGGCATGTACAGGGCTATCGGTGGTGACGCCGTGTCGTCCGCCGCGATGGGGCGAGCGTTCATCGCGCAGGCCTCCCCGACTCCAAAGGCGGTCATGGCGATCTCCGGATGGCAGGCGATGCCCGCCGACTTTTGGCGCGACTGGCGCTTCGGGAGGGCGAGCGCATCTCAGGTCCGCACCGGCCGCTCGGCCGCCATGAGTTCCCGGATCGCCTGCAGAGCCCGTTCGCGGGAAGCGGCGAACAGCTCGGGGGAGAGTTTCGGCGGGCTGTCCAGCCCGTCCGGTAGGGGGGGTACTCCCAGGGTCCGGTGCACCTCGCCGAACAGCGGCTCGCGGGTGATCCTGCCGTTCTCGACGAGTCGGTCGTAGAGGCGTTCGAGCCGGCCCGCGGGCTGCTGCGCATCCCGGCTGGGGAAGACGCCCAGCCAGCCTTCCACCTTGTGTTGCAGGAACTGCAGCGGATGTCGGTGCACCGGCAGGGGATACAGGGCGACCGGCCGGCCGGTCAAGCAGGCCTCGGTGAGCATGGAGACGCTGTCGCAGGTCACGATGAAGGCGTCGGCCAGCGCCAGCAGGGCGTGGTGGGGATTGTCCTCGTCGCTGCCGAAGCGGTAGCTCCACGACGGCACGTCCAACGCGTCCAGCAGTGCCTTGGTCGCGACGTTGCCGGTGCGCGGGCTGGTCGAGATCAGCAGCGAGCCGCCCCGCGCCCGCGCCGCGGCGCTGGCTTCCCGGCCCAGGGCCCGGGCCGAGCCCGGGTGGAGCCAGTAGGGCAGACTGCTGCCGCCCACCAGCATGGCGATCCAGGGCCGCGGCAGATGGGCGAAGCGCTGCCGCCAGCGTTCCAGCTCCTGCTCGTCCAGCGGGTGCTCGACGATGAAGGGGGCGGGCAGGGCGACCACGTTGCGGCTATTCAGCGGCAGGGCATGCTGCGGGGTATTGAGCACCAGGTCGAAGCGCGACAGCGGCATGCGCGGCCGTCCCAGCAGCACCGAGCGGGTGCCTTCCCCGGCCTTCCGCTGGATCGCGCAGGCCAGGGGGGCCGTGCGCCGTCCCGCGCTGAGGATCAGATCCGGCCAGGGCGGTCCCAGCGATTCGATGGGGGTCGAATGCGGCTTGATTTCATAGGGCCAGCCGAGGCCCTCGGCCATGTCCAGCAGCTGGGCGTAGTCGCCGGCATTCTGGCCCTGCAGCACCCAGACCCTGGGCGGCTCCCGGTGCTGGCCGGCGTCCGAGCGGTAACGCCGGGGGCTGCCGTCGCGCTCCGTGCAGTCGAGCTGCCAGCTGCGGTCCGGGTAGCGCCGGGCGATGCGGCGCAACAGCGCCCGCCAGTCCTCCAGGGTGGCGATCAGCGAGCCGGCGGGGCCCGGCGCCGCCTTCACCAGAACCGTGCGGCGGCCGAGCTGGAACAGACGTTCGAGCAGCCAGGGGAGATCTTCCGGCGGCAGTCGCTCCAGGCCGTTGACGGCGATGGCGTCCTGCTGCGGCAGATCCGCCTGGCGCAACTGCGCCAGGGACCAGCGGGTGGCGGCCTGCGTGCCGGTATCTTCCTGGCGCCATGCGCCGACCAGCGCCAGCCGTCGGTCGCCGGGCTCCAGCCACTCGCGGACGAAATGCTCCGGCAGCGTCTGCGGCTCCCCGGCTTCCCGGGCGCAGGCCGGCAGGAAGCCGGGGCTGGGGCTGGCCGCGCTGTAGACCTCGTAGCCTTCCCGGTCGGCCGCCAGTTCCAGGCTGTGGAAGACCTCGGCAACGGGGTTGAAATGATAGGAATAGCGTTCGGGCGTGGGCTGCCAGGGCTGCAGGGCACGGTTGGCGTAGTGCAGGAGGCGGGTCCGGCCGGGCCGGTATCCCTGGTCGCGGGCATGCCAGCGGCAATCGAGGGCGCCCCAGCGTCCGGGCTCGGCGGCTGCCTGATCCTGCAGCGCCTGCGGCGCCAGGCGCTGCACCCGGTCGAGGCTCCAGCAATCGGCCATGCGCGCGCAGTCGATCAGCATCACCTCGGTGTCGATGGGCGAGGGCGACAGGTAGCCATGTCCGTCCATCGGCAGGTCGAACAGCTCGGCGGGATCGGCGAAGTAGATCTGGCCGACCTCGTTGTACAGCGCCCGCCCGCGGCGCCCGGCCAGTTCCGGCACGGCGAAGCGGTCGTTGCCGAAGCCGTCGTGCTTCTCCGACGCCGGGAGACAGGCGATGGGATGGATCTCGTAACGCCGGTCCGGATTGCGCACCCGCTGCAGGGCATAGAAGAACACCCGCTCGGCGCGGTGATGTTCCGGCCGGGTGGCGAGGAAGATGCGCACCGCCGGCATCGCCGGGGCGCCCTTGCGGGCTTCCAGCACGACGGGCGCCGTGCCGGGCTCCGGCCTGAATCCGTCCAGTTCGGAACGGGGCGACCCGAGCGTGGGGCGCAGCAGGCATTCTTCGACCGGTAGACTCATACATGCTCCCATGCAGGATGCGGCTGGCCGACGCCCTCGACAGGCTGCCGGCCGGGCAAGGTTTCTTTCTGCCGTGCGGGCCTTTCCGCCGCCATCAGCTCGCGGATGGCCCGGATGGCGCGTTCGCGGGAGGCGGCGAGCAACTCGGGGGTGATGCCGGGCAGCTGATCCAGCCCCGTCGGCAAGGGCGCGATCCCCAGGGCCAGATGCACCTGGTCGAAGCGCCGCTCGCGGTTGATCCAGCCCGCCTCGACGAGCCTGTCGTAGAGCCTGCCCAGGGTCCGCTGCCGCAGCCGCGCGGCGCCGCCGGTCGGCTCCGGGCCGATGACGCCCGCCCAGTGCTCGAGCGCATTCAGCAGCCAGCCCAGCGGTCTGCGCGATGCCGGCAGGGGTAGCGTGGCCACCCGCCGGCCGGTCATGCAGGCTTCGGTCATCATGGACACGCTCTCGCCGGTCACGATGAAGGCATCGGCCAGCGCCAGCAGCGCCGGGTAGGGATTGTCGCCGGTATCGGCGTAGCGATAGCTCCAGCAGGGCGCATCGATGGCTTCCAGCAGCGCATCGGCCGCCTTGTCCGCGGTGCGCGGGCTGGTCGACACCAGCAGCGAGCCGCCGCGGGCGCTGGCCGCGGCACTGACCTCGCGGCCCAGGGCCGCCGCGGTCCGCTCGTCGAGCCGGTAGGGCTTGCTGGAGCCGCCGACCAGCAGCGCGATCCAGGGCCGAGGCAGATGGGCGAAGCGCTGCCGCCAGGCCTCCAGCTTCGCCGGGTCGAGCTGGCGTTCGTTGGTGAAGGGGGCCGGCAGGTCGACCACGTTCCGCCGCAGCGGCAATCCGTACTGGGGCGTCGTCACCACCAGGTCGAAGTGCGACAGCGGCGCGAACGGCCGCCCCAGCACCACCAGGCGGGTATGCCCCGCCGAGCGGTGCCTGATCCGGCGGGCCACCAGCGACGACAGCCAGCCCACGCTGATCAGCAGATCCGGCCAGGCGTTGGTCGGCTCCGTCAGGCAGGCGCGTAGCGGTTTGATTTCATAAGGCCAGCCCAGGGCCTCGACCAGATCGAGCAGTTGCGCGTTGTCGCCGGAATGGATGCCGCGCAGCACCCAGACCTTCGGCGGCTCGGCTTCGTTCTTGGTGCGCCGGAAGAAGTCGGCCCGGTAGCTCTGCATCCGTCCCTCGCGGTCCGGACAGTCGAGCTGCCAGCTGCGCTCCGGATAGCGCAGCGCCACCCGCCGCAGCAGCGCCAGCCAGCCGGCCTGGCTGTCGATCATCGAGCCGCGCGGCCCCAGGGCCGCCCTGACCAGGACCTGCTGGCGGCCGAGCCGGAACAGACGATCCAGCAGCCAGGGAATGTCTTCCGCCGGCAGGCGTTCGAGGCCGCTCACGGCGATCGAGTCCCGGACCGGCAGGTAGTCGCGACGCAGCTGTTCGGGCGACCAGCGGGCAACCAGACGCTCGCCGCCGTCGCTCCAGGCCTCGATCAGGAGCGCTTCCGAGCGGCAGGCGAGGGCGAAGCCGGGACTGGGATGGCGCACCGTGTAGATGTCGTAGCCTGCCCGGTCGGCAGCCTGTTCCAGGCTGTGGAAATATTCGGCATGGGGGTTGATGTGATACGAGCGGCGCTCGGGCGAGGGGCGCCAGGGCTGCAGGTTCCGGGACCTGTAATGCAGCAGCTTGGAGCGCTCGGGGAGGTATTCCAGGTCGCGGGCATGCCAGAGCGGGTCGAGCTCGCCCCAGCGCCCCGGCTCGGCGTTGGCCTGCGCCTGCAGGGCCTTGCCGGCGCCGCGGCGGGCACTGGCGAGATTCCAGCAGGGGGCCATGCGCGCGCAGTCGATCAGCATCACCGTCGTCTCCTCGGGGTGCAGCGCCAGGTAGCCATGCTCGCCCATGGGCTGATCGAACAGCTCGGCCGGGTCGGCCAGATAGATCTGCCCGACCTCGTTGTAGATCGCCCGCCCATGGCGCCCGGCCAGCTCCGGCACGGCGAAGCGGCCGTTGGCGAGACCGGTCAGTCGATAGACCTCGTAGCGCCGGTCCGGGTTGCGCACCTGCAGCAGGGAATAGAAAAAGACCCGCTCGGCCCGGTACTGCTCGGGCCGGGTGCCGAGGAAGATCCGTACCGCCGGCGCCGCCTGGGCATCCGGTCGGGCTTCCAGTACCACGGGCGCGACGTTCGGCACCGCCGTCAGCGACTCGCCGGCATCCTTGCCACGGCCATCGAAACCGACGCCCACCCGGAGGAAGGGAAAAATCCGCCAATCGTGCGTCTTGTCCAGGCAAAACATGGTCTCTACCTCACATCCGGGGTCATGGGCCGAGCGGCCCATATCCCTCGGGCCGCATTCGGATGGCCCGGAGGATAAGAGGGGGACTGTTAAAGCCTCGTCAGCCGCAGATGAAGAATTTGTTGCCGAACTCCTTGGAACCGACGGATTGGCACGAGCGGCGAGCGATGGCCGACGGCGGGGGGAAGAGCGGGAGGTGGGGCGGCTGGCAGGGGGAAATGGCCGGGCCGGATCGATCTTCGCCGCGGACCGGCAGGGGCGGGGCGGCGCCTTCCCGCCCCGGTCGCCCGGAGGTTTCGTCAGCGGCGCAGCAGGCGCAGGCCGTTGGCGGTGACCAGTAGGCTGACCCCCATGTCGGCGAATACCGCCATCCACATGGTGGCATGTCCGGTCAGGGTCACCGCCATGAACAGCGCCTTGACGCCCAGCGCCAGCGCGATGTTCTGCTGCAGAACGGCCACGGTGTGCCGCGACAGACGGATGAAGGCCGGAATCCGGCGCAGGTCGTCGTCCATGATGGCCACGTCGGCCGTCTCGATGGCCGTGTCGCTGCCCACCGCCGCCATGGCGAAGCCGATGTCGGCTCGCGCCAGGGCGGGCGTATCGTTGATGCCGTCCCCCACCATGCCGACGACGGCACCCCCGTTCGCCATCAGGGCTTCGACGGCGTGCAGCTTGTCCGTGGGCAGCAGGTCGCCCCGGGCCTCGTCGATCCCCACCTGCGCGGCGATGGCGTCGGCCGTGTGGGAATTGTCCCCGGTCAGCATCAGGGTCCTGACGCCCAGCCCGTGCAGCTCCGCAATGGCCGCCCGGCTGCTGTCCTTGACCGTATCCGCCACGGCGAACAGGGCGAGCGCCCGGGTTTCGTCGGACAGGATGTTGACCGATTTCCCCTGCAGCTCCAGGCGTGCGAGGACTTTCTCGATCGCCGGCGAGCAGTGCCCGCGCTCTTCGAGCAGGCGGTGATTGCCCAGGTGGTAGAGCCGGCCGTCGATGCGGCCGCGGACCCCGAGTCCGGCCAGGGCCTCGAACTCCTCGACCGGCTGCAGCGCGATGCCGGCCTCGGCGGCATGGCGGGCGATCGCCCGCGACACCGGGTGGTCCGAGCGGCTGGCGAGGCTGGCCGCCAGCGACTGGTAGAGCGGCGCCTGGGCGGGGGCGGCGGCCAGCATCTCGAAGTCCGTCTGCACCGGTTTGCCGTGGGTGATGGTGCCGGTCTTGTCCAGCGCCAGGTGGCTGAGATGGCGGCCGTTCTCCAGGTAGACGCCGCCCTTGATCAGGATGCCCTGGCGGGCCGCGGCGGCCAGGCCGCTGACGATGCTGACCGGCGTGGAGATCACCAGCGCGCACGGACAGGCCACCACCAGCAGCACCAGGGCCCGGTAGATCCATTCGAACCAGGCCCCGCCCAGGAATAGCGGCGGCAGGACGGCGACCGCCAGGGAGAGGGCGAACACGGCCGGCGTGTAGACCCGGGCGAAGCGGTCGACGAAGCGCTGGGTCGGGGCGCGGGCGCCCTGGGCCTCTTCCACCGTGTGGATGATGCGGGCCAGGGTGGTCCGGCTCGCCTCCGCCGTCACCCGATACTCCAGCGAGCCGGCTTCGTTGATCGTCCCGGCGAAGACGGGATCGCCCGGGCTCTTCTCCACCGGCAGGCTCTCCCCGGTGATCGGGGCCTGGTTCACCGCCGAGCGACCGCCGACCACCTCGCCGTCGAGGGCGATCCGCTCGCCGGGACGGACGCGGACGATGCTGCCCAGCGCCACCGCGTCCGCCGCGATCTCGGCCCAGGTGCCGTCGTTTTGGCGGACGGTGGCCCTGTCCGGGGCCAGCTTCATCAGCTCGCCGATGCTATGGCGGGCGTGGTCCAGGGATTTGGCCTCGATCAGCTCGGCGACCGCGAACAGGAACATGACCATCGCCGCTTCGGGCCACTGGCCGATCAGCAGCGCCCCGGTCACGGCGATGCTCATGAGCGCGTTGATGTTGAGGTTACGGTTCTTCAGGGCGATCCAGCCCTTGCGGTAAACGTCCAGGCCGCACAGCAGCACGGCCGACAGGGCGATACAGGCGACCAGCCACTCGGGCGCCAGCTGCGCGAAGTCGAGGATCTCGGCGGTGGCGGCGGCGATACCGGACAGGGCGAAGCGCCACCAGTGCCGTCCTGCGCCTTTCTCCGGCTTTTCGACTTCGGGCGGTGCGGCCGCATCCGCGACTTCCGGGGTGAAGCCGAGCTCCCGGATGGCGGCGAGGGCGGCGGGAAGGCTTTCCGGGGTATGGCTGAGGGTGAGCGAGCGCTGGAGCAGGTTGAAGCGCATCCCCTCGATGCCCGCCAGCCCGGAGAGCCGCTCCCGGATCAGGCGCTCCTCCGTGGGGCAGTCCATCTGGGCGATGGCGATGCGGGTGTCGACCGTGGCCGTCAGCGGGACCGCGGTCATGCCCAGCGAGGCGATGGAGTCGATGATCGTCCGCATCGGCAGATCGTCGTCGTGGCGGACGGTCAGGGTCCGCTGCACGAGCCGGAACTGCAGATCCCGCACCCCGGGCAATACCTGCAGCCTGTCGCGGATCAGGGCTTCTTCCGTGGGGCAATCCATCTGCTCGATGCGAAAGGCGCTCAGGCGGCCTCCCGGGTCGGGCCGCGGCGGATGGGAAGGGCCCTGGCTTCCGGAGTCCGATGCGCCGGCACAGCAGGCATCGGGAGTTTTCGCAGTGTCGCAACAATTCGCCATGTCGAGTTCCTAGGGGACGGCTGTCCCAATTAAGGCTCTGTAGCCACTATAGGGTCAAAACAGCCCGCGCATGGCACTGCCGCGGGCATCGGTCGCGCCTTCAGGGGGCCGGCGCCATGGCCTTCTCCGGCTCGTCCTCGTCGCGTCGGTGCGCCCAGCGATACAGGGCCGGCAGGACCAGCAGGGTCAGGGTCGTGGAGGAGAGGATGCCGCCGATGACCACGGTGGCCAGCGGGCGCTGCACCTCGGCGCCGGTGCCGGTCGCCAGCGCCATCGGCACGAAGCCCAGGGATGCGACCAGCGCAGTCATCAGTACCGGTCGCAGGCGGGTCAGCGCCCCTTCGGTAACCGCCGCCGCCAGGGGATGCCCCGCTTCGCGCAGATTGCGGATGAAGGCGATCATCACCAAACCGTTCAGCACGGCGACCCCGGACAGCGCGATGAAGCCGACCCCCGCGGAGATCGACAGCGGGATGTCGCGCAGCCAGAGGGCGAGCACACCGCCGGTCAGGGCGAAGGGAATCCCGGTGAACACCAGCAGCCCGTCCTTGACGTCGTTGAACATCAGATAGAGCAGCGTCAGCACCAGCAACAGGGCGACCGGCACCACGATCCGCAGGCGCTCGGCCGCCGACTGCAGCTGCTCGAACTGGCCGCCCCAGGTGATCCAGTAGCCGGCGGGAATCTTCACCTCCCGGTCGAGGCGTTCGCTCGCCTCGCGGACGAAGGAGCCGATGTCGCGCCCCCGCACGTTGGCGGTCACCACCACCAGGCGCTTGCCGTTCTCCCGGCTGATCTGGTTCGGTCCCTGGGCGAGGTCGAGACTGGCCACCTCGGACAGCGGAATGAAGCCCGCCGGTCCGGGAGTCCCGCCGGCGCTCGGCGGAAGCGGGAGCAGCAGGCGGGACAGCCCCGGGATATCGGTGCGCAGGTCCTCGGGCAGGCGCACCACCATGTCGAAGCGTCGGTCCCCCTCGAACAGTGTGCCGGCCTGTCGACCACCCACGGCAATGGCGACGGTGTCCTGCACGTCGGCGACGTTGAGCCCGTAGCGGCCGGCCTTGTCGCGGTCGATGTTCACGGTCAGCACCGGCAGACCGCTGGTCTGCTCGACCTTGACCTCGGCGGCGCCGCCGACCTGTTTCAGGGCGGATGCGATGCGCGCGGCGGTGGCGTTGAGCACCGCCATGTCGTCGCCGAAGACCTTCACCGCCACGTCGCTGCGCACCCCGGAGATCAGCTCGTTGAAGCGCAGTTGGATCGGCTGCGAAACTTCGTAGTTGCTGCCGGGCACCTCGGCGCCGGCCGCCTCCAGTTCCGCAATCAGCTGCTCGCGGGACTTGCCGGGATCGGGCCATTCGGCCTTCGGCCGGAGCATCACGTAGCCGTCGGAAATGTTCGGCGGCATGGGGTCGGCGGCGATTTCGGCGGTGCCGGTGCGGGCGAACACTCGCTTCACCTCGGGCATGCGCTCGACGATGGTCTTTTCCAGGCGCCGTTGCATCGCCACCGACTCCGAGAGGCTGGTGCCCGGTACGCGCAGCGCCTGCAGGGCCAGATCGCCCTCGCTCAGGCTGGGGATGAACTCGCTGCCCATTCGCGATGCGAGCAGGCCGCAGAGCGCCACCAGGGTGACGGCCAGGGTGAAGACCACCGGGCGCTGGCGCATCACCCAGTCCAGCACCGGGCCGTAGGCGCGCCGGGCGGCGTGCATGACGGCGTTTTCCCCTTCCTTCACCCTGCCGGTGATGAACAGGGCGATGGCGGCTGGGACGAAGGTGACCGACAGCAGCATGGCGCCGAGCAGGGCGATCACCACGGTGAAGGCCATCGGGTGGAACATCTTCCCCTCCACCCCGCTCAGGGCGAAGATCGGCAGGTACACCACCATGATGATCGACTGGCCGAAGATCAGCGCGCGGCGCGCCTCCCTGGCGGCGAGGAACACCTCCTGCATGCGTTCGGTCCGGCTCAGGCCGCGGCCCAGCCGGTGTTGCGCCTCGGCCAGGCGGCGGATGGCGTTCTCCACGATGACCACCGCGCCGTCGACGATGATGCCGAAGTCCAGCGCGCCCAGGCTCATCAGGTTGGCGCTGATCCGGTTGCCGAACATGCCGGTGAAGGTGAACAGCATGGCCAGCGGGATCACCATCGCGGTGATCAGCGCGGCGCGGATGTTGCCGAGGAACAGGAAGAGGATGGCGATGACCAGGATGGCGCCCTCGACCAGGTTCTTCTTCACCGTGGCGATGGCGCGGTCCACCAGGTCGGTACGGTCGTAGACCGGGGTCGCCACCACCCCTTCGGGCAGGGAGCGGTTGATTTCCTCCAGACGTTTGGCGACCGCCCGGGAGACGCTCCGGCTGTTCTCCCCGATCAGCATGAAGACCGTGCCCAATACGACTTCCTTTCCGTTGTCGGTCGCCGCCCCGGAGCGCAGCTCCCGGCCGATGCCGACCGTGGCGATCTGGCCGACCCGGATCGGCGTGCCGTTGACGTTGGCGACCACGATGTCGGCGATGTCCTGCTCCGTCGCCACCTGGCCGGGAGCCCGGACGATCAGCTGTTCGCCGTTGCGCTCGATGAACCCCGCGCCGACGTTGGCGTTGTTGCGCTCCAGGGCGCTCATCAGATCGGTGAGGGTCAACTGGTGGGCGGCCAGGCTCTTCGGGTCCGGGGCGATCTGATACTGCTTGGCGAAGCCGCCGATGGTGTTGATCTCTGCGACGCCGGGCACGTTGCGCAGCTGGGGTTTGATGATCCAGTCCTGGATCACCCGCAGGTCGGTCGGCGTATAGGGCGTGCCGTCCTCCTTGCGGGCGTCCTCTTCGGCCTCGACGGTCCAGTGGAAGATCTCGCCCAGTCCGGTGGAGATGGGGCCCATGGTCGCCTGCGTCCCCGGGGGCAATTGCTGGCGGGCGAGCTGCAGCCGTTCGCCCACCTGCTGGCGGGCGAAGAACAGGTCGGTGCCTTCCGCGAAGATCACCGTGACCTGCGACAGCCCCGTGCGCGATAGCGAACGGGTCAGCTGCAGATGCGGCAGGCCGGCCATCACGGTCTCGATGGGGTAGGTGATGCGCTGCTCGGTCTCCAGGGGCGAGAAGCCGGGCGCCGCGGTGTTGATCTGCACCTGCACGTTGGTGATGTCGGGCACGGCGTCGATGGGGAGCTGGCGGTAACTGGCGATACCTAAGCCGGCCATGCCCAGCACGGCGAGCAGCACGACCAGGCGCTGCTCGATGGCGAAGCGAATGATGCGTTCGAACATGGGAGGGACTCGCTGCCGGTGCGGCTCAGTGGGAGTGGGAAGCCGAGGCTTTGCCCAGCTCCGACTTGATGACGAAGCTGCCGGCGGCGGCGACCTCGGTGCCCGCCGTCAGCCCGTCGACGATCTCGACGTACCCGTTCCCGCGCTCGCCAAGGCTGACCGGTTGGGCGACGAAACCCTCGGCGGTGCGCACGAAGACGGTGGGCCGCTCCTCGAAGGTCTGCAGCGCTTCTTCCGGTACGCTGACCGGCACCTCGCGGCTCTCGCTGACCACCCGCACATTGACGAACAGACCCGGCCGCCAGGCGCCCTGGGGATTGTCGAGGGTGACCCGGGCGGTCGCCGTGCGGGTCTGCTCGCCGATCAGGTTGCCGATGTAGGTGACGGTGCCCGCCACCTCGGCATCCAGGTCCGGCGCCGCGACCCTGGCCGACGTGCCGACGCGGACCAGACTCAGATCCCGGGGAGCGACGCTGAAATTGGCCCAGACCCGCGACAGGTCGGCGACGGTAAAGGCACTGGTCGTTTCGTTCACGACTTCGCCGAGCACCAGGTGCTTGGCGACGATCATGCCGGCGAACGGCGCGCGCAGCTCCAGACGGTTGCCGCTGCCGCGGCTGGCATCGCCGCCGAACGCCCTCAGCTTCTGGCGGGCGTTGTCCAGGGCGATCTCCGCGTCCTGCAGCCCCTGACGGGCCTGCTGGTAGTCCTGCTCGGCGGAAATCTGCTCCTTCCACAGGCGCTCTTCGCGCGCATAGGTGGCACGGGCCAGCTCGAGCCGACGTTGCGCCGCTGCCGCCTCGCTGCGCAGATCGGACAGCGGCTGGCTGGCGAGCACCGCCAGGAGCTGGCCCTTCTCCACAGCCTGACCGAGAGTGACGAACACTTCCTCGACCACTCCCGAGGCGCGCGGAACCACGTGAGCGGTGTGATCCTCATCGAAGCCGATCGTGCCGGGATAGCTCTGGTAGACGTCAAGGCGGGCGGGTTGCGCCTTGGCCAGTACGATGCCGGCCGCCCGTATCTGCGCCTCGCTCAGGTGTACGACGTCTTCCTCTTCGTCATGGGCGTGGGCCTCGCCGTCGGTCTCCTCGTGGCCGTGTTCTGCCTCGTTCCCATGGGCCTCGCCTTCGTCCTCGGCTCCGTGGTTATGCTCATGGGGAGCCGCCGGTTGCGGGCTGTGGTTCAGGATCAGGGCGCCGGTGCCCAGGCCGAGGGCCAAGATCAGGGCGATGGCGAGTTTCTGTGATTTGTGCATGGATGCTCCGTATTCGAAACGCTCTGGTTCGCGGTCTACCGGTCGCGGCGGTCTCAGTCCTGACCGTCGGCGGTGGCGTTGCCGTAGAGGCGAACGATCTGGACCCAGGCGCCGGTAACGTCGGCCAGGGCCTGCAGGTATTGGTTGCGTGCCGCGATCAAGGTGCGCTGCGCGTCCAGCACGTCGAGAAAGCCGAACTTGCCCATCTGGAAGCCGCGGGTCGCGGTATCCACGGTCTTCTGGGCCGAGGGCAGAATCTGTCGCTCGTACGATTCCACCGAAATCAGCGCGGTCGCCCATAGGTCGAGGGCCTGCTGCGTCTCCGCGCGCAGACGCAGCTCGGTGGCGTTGCGCAGATCCCGGGCCTGATCGGTCCGCCGGGCGGCTGCGAGCACGTTGCCCTGGTTGCGATCGAACAGCGGCAGCGGCATGGATACTCCGAGGACGCTGACCCGGTCCCTGTTCTGTCCCTCGTACTGGGTGCCCACGCTGAGGCTGAGGTTGGGGATGCGATGGCTCTTCTCCAGCGCCAGCGCAGCTTCGCCTTGCTCGACCTGCAGGGCAGCCAGGCGCAGATCGGCGGACTCGGGAAGCAGGGCGAGCAGGCGCGACGGCTCGGGCCGCGCGGGAAATGCCTGGGGATCGCCCTGCAGATGCGAGAACTCGGTCCGAGAGCCGCCCATCGCCACGGACAGTTGCCGGAAGGCGTTGGTCCGCAGCCGCCCGGCCTCGTTCAACTCCAGTTGGATGGCGGAGAGCTGGATCTGCGCCCGGGTCGCCTCCATGGGCGAGGATTTCCCGGATTCGACGCGTCCCGTCGCCACCCGCATTCCGCGTTCGGCGAGGGCGTACGACTGCTGCGCCAGGTCCAGCCGGGCCTGCGCCCGCAACGCCCCGTAGAAGGCTTCGATGACCGCCGCGGCCAGGAGGTTGCGCTTGCGCTCCAGGCCGACGGCGGCGACGTCCTGCCCGCGCTCGGCCAGCTTGATCCGGGCGCCGCGCTTGCCGCCGAGTTCGATGGGCTGGGTCAGCAGCAGCGTGGCGGTGGTCTTGCTTCGGCGGATGCCTTCCGCCTCCCAGGACAGGGTCGGGTTGGGGATGAGGCCGGCCTGGCGCCGGGAGCCCTGGGCGATCCCGATTTCTTCTTGGGACGCGGCCAGCTCCGGATTGTTCTCGTAGGCGATCGCCAGGGCGTTTCCTATCGAGAGGGATTCGACCTCGGCGGCCACGACGGCCTGCCGGTCGATCGGAAAGATCATGATCGCCAGCGCCAGCCAGGCGCCCGGCAACCAGCGTTTTTTTCGAGAGAGCAACTCGATACTCCTGATGCGTTCCCTGGCTCTGCCGGTCGCTCGGGCGGACCGATCGCTATGGCCGCGGCCGAAGACCGCCCAGTGACGGGGCAGTGTGGGCAGACAAGGGATTGCTGTACCGCCGGCACGGGCTGTCAGAGCGCGGCCGGCTCAGGTCACGCCAGGCACGATGTCGTGCGCCCGGGCGTGGGTCAGGGCGAGGGAAATAGGCCCTCGCCGATCAGGCGAGGCGAGCCCAGTCGGGGCGATCGGGCGGGGAGGCGGGGCGGAACAGGGGATGGGCCTGGAAGCCGGTCGCTCCGGGCGAGTCGGTAGTGGCCACGAGCAGCGACAGTTCGCCGAGGAGCGGGGTGATGCTCGCGGAGAAGCAGGCGTTGCAGTCGCCATGCTGGCTCTTGCCGGTCTGGGGATCGGCGGGGTCGTCCTCGCTTGTCGCACTCGGCTTGTGCTGGTGGGAGTGGTGACCGAGGTGCTTCGTATGTTTGCCGCCCTCGTGCTGGCAATAGCTGCCCAGCGCGGCCCAGCCGAGCTGCATCGGTAGCAGAACCAGAAGAAGGATGGTGATCCAGCGGCGCATACGGAAGGCTTGCCTAAAGTCGGACGGGCAAAGGCTAGCAGCTGCGACGCGAAAAAAAAACGCCGGCCGCAGCCGCGCTCCGCGCTGGGCGGCCGCTGCGCTTTCCGCTAGTCTGCACGACTCGCCACCGGACCGGCGTTCTCCTGCCGGACTGCCCGCAACCCTCGAGACGACACGGCTGTCACATGCGTCCACACCGTCCGATCCCTGCCTGGATCGCCTGCCTGGCCTTGCTGCTGCACCTGCTGCTGATGCCCGCGTCCGGCAGCATGCCGGTGCAGACCAAGCGGCTGATGGGCTGGGGCGGTTATTGCGGCAGCGCCGAAGCGTCGGTCCGGGGCGGGGACGAGCAGTTTTCCCATGCCGAGCATGCCGATCACGATCACCCGGACGCGACCCACCATGCGCTGATGCAGCATTGCTGCTGCGGGGTGTCCGCGGTGTCGCTGCCCGCGCTGCCGCCCGCCGCGCCGCCGCCGATCGCTTCCCGTCTCCTGGCGCATCTGGCGACGTTGCCGCAACCGCCGCCGGCGGCGCTGTCTCCGCGCCGGCAATGGCCCAGTCTTAACCCCCGCGCTTCCCCCTCCGCGTAAGCCGCCCGTGGTCCGGTCCCGACGCGACCGGCTTTCACCGGCCCCGACCCGTCCGCCTGCGGCGGCAGCGACCGCTGCCGCCGGTTGCCGTGCCCGCGCCTGTCGGGCGCATCGGGCGGCCGGGTTCGGGCGACTGTTTCGTCCCGATCCATCGAGGGGTACAGATGTCTTTTTCGTCGTACAGGAGAGGTCGCAGCCTCTCCGCTTCGCGCCTGCCCTGCCTGCTGGCCTCGGGCTGGGCGCTCTGCTGTTCCATGGCCCAGGCCGAAGACCGGGCCGAGTCGGCCATGTCCCTGGGCGCCGTCACCGTGAGCTCCCGCCAGAGCGGCCCGCTGTCCACCGCCAGCGTGCTCAGCTCGGTGGATATCCTCGGCGCCGACATCATCGAGAAGCAGCCGGTCACCTATAGCTGGGAGCTGTTCAACCGCGCGCCGGGGGTGGAGATCACCCAGTTCGGCCAGGGCACCAGCTCGGGCAAGATCTCCATGCGCGGCTTCAACGGGGAGGGCGAGATCAACGCCGTCAAGCTGCTGATCGACGGGATTCCCAGCAACAGCAACGACGGCAACATGCCGTATCTCGACATGATCTTCCCGCTGGAGATCGACAGCATCGAGGTCGTGCGTGGCACCAACGATCCCCGTTACGGCCTGCACAACATCGCCGGCAACGCCAACGTGGTGACCCGCACCGGGGGCGACTACGGCAAGGCACGAGTGCGCTACGGCAGCTTCGACACGCTCGAGGGCCAACTGGCCAAGGGCTTCGAGAGCGAGCGCTGGACGCAGAACTTCTTCGTCGGCTACCAGCGCAGCGACGGCTACCGCGACCACGCCGACATGGACCGCTACACGCTCTCCGGCAAGTGGTTCTACAGCCCGGACGACGGGCGCCACCGGATCGGCCTGATCGCCCGGCACTACCAGGCCGACGCCAAGGAGCCGGGCTACCTGCTGCGGGACGACGCGCACCGCTCGCCGCGCCTGTCCTACGACCTGTCCGACCACGACCAGGGCCGGCGCGCCATGACCCAGCTCAGCCTGCATCTGGACAGCGAACTGACGCCGGATCTGTCCTGGTCGACCAAGAGCTACCTGAACCGTCTCGACGACGACCGCTGGGTCCGGTACTCCCAGAGCGTCTCGCAGCAGCAGCGCAGCACCGGGGAAACCCACTACGGGGCGCGGACCTCGCTGACCTGGCGCCCGGAGATCGGCCTGCTGAACGACTTCGCCCTGGAAGGCGGCCTCGACATGGAACGCCAGGAGAACTCCAGCAAGCGCTGGACCACCCAGGCGCGGGTCAAGCAGAAGCAGACCCGCGATCAGCGTTTCGACTTCGACATCTACGGCGCCTATGCGCAGCTGGTGCTCAAGCCGGTGGAGTCGCTGAAGATCGTTCCCGCCTACCGCATCGACCGGATCTTCGGCAGCCTCAGGGACGGCCTCACCGGCAATCGCTACGACGTCAACGACTACGGGCTGATCAAGCAGCCGAAGATCAGCGTCGTCTATTCGCCCTGGCGGCTCGCCAGCCTGTACGCCAACTGGGGACGCACCTTCCAGGTCGGCACCGGCGCCTCGGCCTACAAGGTGCCGCCGCGCACCACGGACCTGGCGCCCTCGATCAACGACGGCTGGGAGACCGGCATCAAGTTCAAACCGGTCCGCTGGCTGGACGGCCGCGTCGCCTACTGGGAACAGGTGGCTTCGGACGAGGTGCGGCGCAAGCTCAACGACCCGGGCGGGGATTCGGAGAACGTCGGCAAGACCAAGCGCTGGGGCTACGACCTGCAGCTCAACCTGCACCTGCCGCGCGACACCGACCTCTGGCTGGCCTACTCCTGGCAGCACTCGCGCATCGAGAAGCCCGACCCGGCGCTGCCGGCGAGCAAGGGCAAGCAGATCGATCACGTGCCCACGCAGCTCTATTCCGCCGGGCTGAGCCACCAGGCCACGCCGAAGCTGCAGCTGAGCGGCTGGCTGAACGGCCAGAGCGACTACTACCTGGAGCGGGAGAACACCCAGGGCAAGTACGGCGGCTACACGCTGGTCAACGTCGGCGCGACCTATCAGCTGACCTCCAGCCTCGCCGTGGACCTGCAGGTGAAGAACCTGGCTGACCGCTATTACGAATACGTCTGGTACGACGGGACCCAGGCCCTGCACGCCCCCGGCGACCGGCGGGCACTGTACGCCGGCATGACGCTGGATTTCTGAGCCACTCCCGAGCCGGTCGCGGCCGGCTCCTTTCCCCTTCAGCAGGCAGGTCATCATGTCGAATCCTTCCTCGGTCCGCTCCGCCCGCGGCCACCTGGCTCCGCTGCTGTTCCGGCTGCATGGCTACATCGGCCTGTTCGTCGGGCCGTTCCTCGTCGTCGCCGCCCTCAGCGGGGTGCTCTACGCCCTGACCCCGCAGCTCGAGGAGCGCCTCTATGCCGGCGAGCTGTTCGCCGCGAGCCGGGGACCGGCGCTGCCGCTGGCCTGGCAGATCGAGGCGGCCCGGGCGCGCATCGGCGAGGCGGCGCGCCTGGCGGCGGTGCGTCCGGCGCCCGCGCCCGGCTTCACCACCCGGGTGATGTTCGCCCAGGCGGGAGCCGGCCCCTCCGAGCACCGCGCCCTGTTCGTCGATCCGGTGAGCGGCGAGATCCGCGGCGACCTGCCGGTCTACGGCACCAGCGGCGTGCTGCCGCTGCGGACCTGGATCGACCGGCTCCACCGCAGCCTGCTGCTGGGGGAATGGGGGCGGCTGTACAGCGAGCTGGCCGCCTCCTGGCTCTGGGTCGCGGCCGTCGGCGGCCTGCTGCTGTGGCTGACGCGTCGCGGCGGAGCGGCGCCGTCTGGCTTCGCGGCCCGCTGGCACCGCCGCCTCGGCCTGGGGCTGCTGCTCGGGCTGCTGTTCTTCTCGGCGACCGGGCTGACCTGGTCGAAGTGGGCCGGCAGCCGTATCGGCCTGCTGCGCGCCGAGTTCGGCTGGGCGACGCCCGCGCTGTCGACGGCGCTGTCCGCTTCGACGTCCGCCGCCGGCGCCCACGACGAGCATGCCCATCACGGCACGGCGCCGTCCGCGGCTGCGCTCCCGGCCGAGCCGGCGCTGTTCGATGCGGTGCTGGCGGCGGCCCGTGCGGCCGGCATCGACGCCGGGAAGCTGGAGATCGTGCCGGCCACGGCCGCCGGCAGGGCCTGGACGGTGAGCGAGATCGACCGTGGCTGGCCGACCCAGGTCGATGCGGTCGCGGTGGACCCCGTCCGCCTGACCGTCACCGACCGGGTCGACTTCGCCGATTACCCCCTCGCGGCCAAGCTCACCCGCTGGGGCATCGATGCGCACATGGGCGTGCTGTTCGGCCTGGCCAACCAGCTGCTGCTGGCCGGCGTCGGCTGCGGATTGCTGCTGATGGCGGGCTGGGGCTACCGGATGTGGTGGCGCCGCCGGCCGGGGCGGGGCGCTGCCGCGGGGCTCTGGCGAACCCTGCGGCGGCTGCCGGGGCCGATGCGGCTCGGCATCCTGGCCGGCGCCACGGTCCTCGGCCTCTGCCTGCCGGTGATGGGCGCGAGCCTGCTGGCCTTTGTTCTGCTCGACGGGCTCCGGGTGCGCTCGGCGGCGAGGGGCGAACGGGGCTGAGAAGGGCGGCGGATGGCCGCCGGGTGCGCCCCGGCGAGGCGACGTCCCCCCATCACGCCTCAAGAAGAGCGGCGCGCTGCCGATATCAAGGTACCGATCATCGGAAGTGGTACGAGCGTTCCAGCTCTGCTGCGCCCGGTGCAGTGCCTCTGCCCGGCAGGGGTACGCACCGACGCTTCGGTCGGTGTTGCGACGCGCCGGCCAAGAGCGTTCCGCTCGCGTCCTTCGAACACCCACCCTATCGCCTTTGAAGCGGGCCGCTTTTCGGGCTCCAACCTGCGAGGAAATGAGAATGACCGAAGGAGCCGGGTCGGCCATATCGCCGCTGGCACAGCTGGCCGCACTCAGTCGAGTGATGGCCATCGCCGAATTCGAGCCGGACGGCACCTTGATCCATGCCAACGACAATTACCTGTCCCTGTTCGGCTTCACCCGCGAGGAGGCGCTGGGCCGCCATCACAGCAGTTTCTGCCTGCCCGCCTACGCGAACAGCGACGATTACGGCGACTTCTGGGCGCGTCTGCGCGGCGGCGAGGCCCATTCCGGGTTGGCCGAGCGGATGCGCAGCGACGGTAGCAGTTGCTGGCTGGAGGCGACCTATACCCCGGTGCTGGACGGGGCGGGGCGGGTATTGCAGGTGCTGAAGATCGCCACCGACATCAGCGAGCGCCTGCTGCTCGAGCGGGCCCAGCAGGAGCATCTGCAGCGGCTGTCGCTGGTGGCCGACGCCAGCGACACGGCGGTGATGATCAGCGACGGCGACTTGCGCATCGCCTACGTGAACGCCGGCTTCAGCCGCATGCTCGGCTGGAGCCTCGAGGAGATCCACGGCGAGCAGGCCTTGGCGCTGCTCGCCCCGCAGTTGCCCGATGCCGGCATCGCGGAATACGACGCCGCCCTGCGCGAGGGGCATTCCGCGGAGCGGGAAGAAATCGTGGTCGGCAAGGACGGTCAGCGCTACTGGGCGAAGATCATCAGCAACCCCATTTTCGACGAGGCGGGGCGCTGGTCGTACACGGTGACGCTGCTCACCGACATCACCCGCTCGAAGATGCACGAGGCGCTGCAGCACCGGGCGCTGGAGGCGATGGCGCGCGAGCAGCCGCTGACCGAGGTGCTGGAGCTGATCTGCCAGGAGGTGGAGCGCATCGCCCCGGAAATCACCGCTTCCATTCTCGAGGTCGACGACCAGGGACGGCTGCGCCCCCTGGCCGCGCCGAGCCTGCCGCAGGACTATTGCCAGCAGCTGGACGGGGTGCCCATCGGGCCCACCGTCGGCTCCTGCGGTACCGCGGCCTGGCGCAACCAGACGGTGCGGGTCGACGACATCGCCCATGATCCGCTGTGGGCCGACTACCGCCAGCTGGTCCTGCCGCTGGGCTTCATCGGTTGCTGGTCCACGCCGATCCGCGACAGTCAGGGGCGGGTGATCGGCACCTTCGCGTTCTATTTCCGCAAGCCGCGCACCGAGGCGGCGCTGGCCTTCCATCAGCGGCTGGTGGATGCCAGCGCCCATCTCTGCACCCTGGCGCTGGAGCGCGAACGCTCCCGCCAGCGCATCCGGCAACTGGCCTTCTACGACGGCCTGACCGGCATGCCGAACCGCAGCCTGCTGCAGGCCAAGGCCGACCAGGCCATCGCCGCGGCGGCCCGCCAGGAGGAGCCGGTGGCGGTGCTGTTCATCGATCTGGATCGCTTCAAGCAGGTCAACGACTCCCTCGGCCATCCGGCCGGGGACGAGCTGCTGCGGCAGGCGGCCGACCGGATGCAGAGCCAGCTGCGCGCTTCGGACATCGCCGGCCGGCTGTCCGGCGACGAGTTCGTGGCGGTCCTGCCGCAATGCGACGCGGACGGCGCCGCCGACATCGTCGAACGCCTGCAGACCCTCCTGGCCCAGCCGATGACGATCGCCAACACGGTGCTGACGGTCTCCGCCAGCGTCGGCATCGCCATGTTCCCCTCCGACGGGCGCGACATGGAAACCCTGCTGCAGCGCGCCGACATGGCGATGTACCAGGCCAAGAGCAGCGGTCGCGGCTGCTTCAGCTTCTTCAGCAGCGAAATGAACCGGTTGGCCCAGGAGCGGCTGGTGCTGGAAAACGCCCTGCGGGAAGCCCTGCGCAAAGGGCAGTTGCATCTGCACTACCAGCCGCAGGTCGAGCTGGCCAGCGGTCGCCTGTATGGCGTGGAGGCGCTGGCCCGCTGGCGCCATCCGGAACTGGGCGAGATTTCCCCGGCGCGCTTCATTCCGCTGGCCGAGGAGTGCGGTCTGGTGGCGGATCTGGGGCGCTGGGCGCTGAGCGAGGCCTGCCGGCAGCTGGCGGCGTGGCGCGCCAAGGGGTTGGCGGTGCCGGCCGTCGCGGTGAACCTGTCGCCCACCAGCTTCCACAATCTCGACCTGCCCCGGATGATCGCCGATACCCTGCGGGGCAATGCGCTGATGCCCGAGGACCTGACCGTGGAGCTGACCGAGAACGTCCTGCTGGACACCAATCCCAGCACCATGAAGACCATCGAGGAGGTCCATGCCCAGGGGGTGCGCCTGTCGATGGACGACTTCGGCACGGGCTATTCCAGTCTCAGCTATCTGCGCCGCCTGCCGGTCTCCGAGCTGAAGCTGGATCGCAGCTTCGTCGCCGACCTCGACCACGACGAGGCCGCCCGCGCCCTGAGCAACGCCATCCTCGGCATCGGCAAGAGCCTGCATCTCACCGTCGTCGCCGAGGGCGTGGAAACCGCGACCCAGCATCTGATGCTGCGCGAACAGGGCTACCCCGTGGCCCAGGGCTACCTGTTCTCCCGTCCGCTGGCGCCGCTGGATTTCGAACTCTGGCTGGCCGAAGCGATGGAGGGGGTGGCGCCGATGGTCTGACGCCGCTCCCCGGCCTTCGCGGCTTTGCCGCGGAGGGCCGTTTGCCGGGTTCCGCCTGCGCTTCGATTTTTTACGGCTTCTTTACGCCCGCTCCGCCGGGTTCCCGGTGATACTGGCGTCTCATTTTTCCTATGAGTCGGCCCCCCGAATCCCCGCCGAGCGGATGCTCCGGCAGCGGTCTTTTTGGCACCGCGCTCGGTCCGTCATGGCAGTGCCGATGCCTGCTGCCGGACCAGCCGGCCGGCGGGAGATAGGGGCGTGACAGGCAGGCCGGGCGTGCCGTCGTCAGGAGCGAGCGAATGAGTCAAACCAGCGTACTGCAGTCCTCCCACGATCAGGTGCGCGCATCCTCGGGGCTGGGGCTGCTGATCGCGGCCACCGGCGTGGTCTACGGCGACATCGGCACCAGCCCGCTGTACACCCTGAAAGAGGTGTTCGCCGGCCATTACGGCGTGGCCGTCAATCACGACGGGGTGCTGGGCATCCTGTCGATGATCTTCTGGTCGCTGATCTGGGTGGTGTCGATCAAGTACGTGCTGTTCATCCTGCGCGCCGACAATCAGGGGGAGGGCGGCGTGATGGCGCTCACCACGCTGGCCCGTCGGGCGACCGCGGCCTATCCCCGCCTGAGCCGGACGCTGATGCTGCTGGGGCTGTTCGGCGCCGCGCTGTTCTACGGCGACAGCATGATCACCCCGGCGATCTCGGTCCTGTCGGCCATCGAGGGGCTGGATCTCGCCTTCAAGGGCGTCGGCCAGTGGGTGAAGCCGCTGGCCCTGGCGGTGCTGGTCGCCCTGTTCCTGATCCAGAAGCACGGCACCGCGCGTATCGGCATCCTCTTCGGTCCGATCATGGTGATCTGGTTCCTGGTGCTGGGCGGGCTCGGCGTCCACGGCATCCTGCAGCGGCCGGAGGTGCTGAAGGCGCTGAATCCCTGGTGGGCCGTGAATTTCTTCCTGACCCATCCGGGGCTCGGCGTGACCATTCTCGGGGCCGTGGTGCTGGCGCTGACCGGCGCCGAGGCGCTCTATGCCGACATGGGCCACTTCGGCCGGCGGCCGATCGCCCGTGCTTGGTTCTCCCTGGTGCTGCCGGGGCTGGTGCTCAACTACTTCGGCCAGGGCGCGCTGCTGCTGGCCGACCCCGCCGCCGCGCGCAACCCCTTCTACCTGCTGGCGCCGAACTGGGCGCTGCTGCCCATGATCATCCTGTCCACCCTGGCCACCATCATCGCCTCCCAGGCGGTGATCTCGGGCGCGTTCTCTCTGACCCAGCAGGCCATCCAGCTGGGCTACGTGCCGCGCATGCAGATCCAGCACACCTCCAGCGCCGAGCAGGGCCAGATCTACATCGGTCTGGTGAACTGGGCGCTGATGGCCGGCGTGGTGCTGCTGGTGCTCGGCTTCGGCTCGTCCGGGGCGCTGGCCTCGGCCTACGGGGTCGCGGTGACCGGAACCATGCTGATCACCACCCTGCTGGTGGCGACGGTGATCCTGCTGCTGTGGAAGGTGCCGCGCTGGTTGGCGATCCCGGTCCTGCTGGGTTTCCTCTGCGTCGACAGCCTGTTCTTCGCCGCCAACGTGCCGAAGGTCTTCCAGGGCGGCGCCTTCCCCGTCATCGCCGGCATCGGCCTTTTCGTCCTGATGACCACCTGGCGGCGCGGCAAGGAGAACCTCATCCAGCTGCTGGACGAAACCGCCTTGCCCCTGCCGGCCTTCATCGAGAGCGTGCGTCTGCAGCCGCCGCACCGCGTGCACGGCACGGCGGTGTTCCTGTCGGCGCGACCGGAGGCCGTACCGCATGCCCTGCTGCACAACCTGCTGCACAACCAGGTGCTGCACGAGCGGGTCGTGCTGCTCACCGTGCAGACCGAGGACAGCCCGCGGGTGCCGCGGCAGCAGCGCTTCCAGGTCGACAGCTACGGGGAGGGCTTCTACCGGGTGATCCTGCATTTCGGCTTCATGGAGGAGCCGAACGTGCCGGAAGCCCTGCGTCTGAGCCATCTGGAGGATCTGGACTTCAGCCCGATGCGTACCACCTTCTTCCTCAGCCGGGAAACTCTCATTCCGACCAAGCGCATGGCGATGGCCTACTGGCGCGAGACGCTGTTCGCCTTCCTGCAGAAGAACGCCAACAGCAGCATGCGTTACTTCCAGTTGCCGGTGAACCGGGTGATCGAGCTGGGAGCCCAGGTGGAGATCTAGTCGCGGGGGCGCCGGGATCAGGCCGCGGGGAAGTCCTTGAGCAAGGGGGCGAGCGCCTCGTCCGAGCGCCGTTCGGCCTCGGCCAGGGCCTGCTGCCAGGCCGGCCGCAACGCCTGCAGATCGGCTTCCCGCTCGGCCCGGCTCAGCCATTGCACGCGGTCGTGCCAGTCGCCGAGTGCCGCTTGCGCCGCCTTCAGACGTTTCGGGGCCTTGCCCGGCAGATCGGACAGGGCGGGGTAAACCTCGTCGGCATATCGCACCCGCTTGATCAGGACGCGCAGCCGATGCCGGTCATGGCCGGGATCGCGCAGGCATTTCCCCAGCTTCCGTTGCTGCTTGGCCAGTTGCTTGCGGATATGCCGCCGCAGCTCCCTGAGTTGGCCCTCCCGCTTCGCCGTGCGGCAGATCGCCGGCCAGGCGGCCAGGGAACTGCGCAGCAGCAGCCATTCGGAGCTGGACAGGAGGGCATCGTAGCTGTTCTCCAGGGCCTGCCGGCGGGCTGCGCTCAGCTGCGCGAACCCGCGGGAATCGAGTTCCTGGATCAGGACTTCCGTGTCGCGCAGGTGCGTGCTCCGGTGGCCGATCTCGGCTGCGACGCCTTCCAGGGCGCCGATGCCGGGAAATCCCCGCAGGGGGCGCAATACGCTGCGCAGCTGGCGGATGGCGACCCGCAGATCGTGCAACGCTTCGCCGTCGCTGCGGGCCTTCAGCCGTTCGCTACAGGCCAAGAGCAGGGACTCCGAGGTCACGACGTGCTCGATCAGATCGTCGACGATCATCGTTTCCTCCAGAAGAGCGCCCAATGAATGAAAAAGAGAGGCGGTGACGCTGCGGTCATTGCCGGGAGTGCCTCGGCGTCATCTTACCGTTCGGTTGCGAGCCGCGGTAACCCTGCTCGGCCAGCCGGCGCCGGGGGAGTCGACGAGCCCGGCCGCAAGTAAGGAAGCAGGGGGCGATGTCGCCGTGAGCGGGGGGATGGCTAGCCCTTGGCCTTCTTGGGATAGTCGAGCCTGGTCTTTTCGGGCTTCTCTTCGCCCACTTCCGCCCAGGACTTGATGGCGAACCTGAATTCGGCGACGGCGCAGGTGGGCAGGCACTTGATCTTGCGGGATAGGCGATTGGCCATCGCGAACAACTGGGGGTTGTGACCGACCAGCATGACGCGCTTCAGTGTGTCGTCCAGGGCCCGGATGATCTCCAGCATCTCGTCTGCCTGGCAGGCGTAGAGCCGCTCGTTCACCACGATGGCCTTGAGGTCGTAATCGAGCTTCTTGGCGATTCCTTCCGCGGTGGCCAGAGTCCGCAGCGCCGGGCTCGACAGGATCAGATCGGGTTCCACCGAGCGTTTCGCCAGTCGCTTGGCCATCTTCTCCAGAGCCCGTCTTCCCAGGTCGGTCAGCGGGCGGTCCCGATCGGAAAAGGCGGCCCCCTCTTTGCTCGATTGGGCATGTCGAACGAGGTATAGCCGTTTCATCGCCTCATCCTGCGCATGGTAGAAGTTGCTTTCCCGTTTCGGCTCGAACGCTTCTTTGAGAATTAAAATTAGTTCATTGTCAGTGGATTGCAATATGTTTGGGCGTAGGAGCGCTTCGCTGAACTTCCTGCTCATGGATTGTCTGAAGTTTGGACGTGCTCTTTGGTTTTCATGTTGCTGAAATATTGTATTGATATCATGAATCGATGCTGTTTCGATAACGACGTTATCTTGATGGATCCTTGACGGTCTTTTCACCAGTGCTTGTCTAGCTTGTGTGTGCTGGTCTGCACGTACGTGCCGCTGTAGCCGGGTGGCACGTTATTCCCACTTTGTCGGGATATGGAATATTCAAAGAGAAGTAGTGCGGCGTGCTGTCAGGCAAGTTCAAGTATCGGTTAATTATGTATTGATCGTTTTTCGGTAATGCCAATGCTTTGCGCGTTGTAAGAGAAGTTTCTTCTCCTTCTCTCGAAAAGAAGAGTGGGGGATGACTGCCTGAGAGCATGGCGGAGCTTGAAATAATTATTATATTTCTCCGGAGCGCACAGCCTTGATTAATTCCAGTTCGACGACCTACCGCGGTCGCGTCAAATACGACAAGCAGACGGCCCTGAGCTACGAGGAGCGCCGCCATCGCTCCAAGGACTCTGCCGAAATGCGCCTGATCGATCGTGCCTTCGCCAGCATTCCCCGCGACCATCGCGTACTCGATGTTCCCTGCGGCGGCGGTCGGGTGACGGCCCATCTGGCGCATCGGGGTTATGCCGTGAGCGCCGCCGATCTGTCCGATGCGATGCTGGATATCGCACGGAGCAATCTGGCCGCCCAGGGACTCGGCTGCAGCGTCGAGAAGCAGGATATCGAGCATCTGTCGGTGCCCGATCGTGGCTTCGACACGGTCGTCAGTTTCCGGCTGTTCCACCATTTTCCCGAGCCGTGCATCCGTCACCGGGTGATCAGGGAACTGTGCCGGGTTGCCGGCCGCTACGTCGTTCTGTCCTATTTCAGCCCGCTCTCCGTCACCTCGATGAAACGGCGCTTGCGAGAAGCGCGCGGCGGACGCAAATCGGAGAAACACGCCACATCGCTGGCGGAGCTGGAGATTTACTTCCGGCTCGAGGGTTTTCGTCTGGTCGAAGATTTCGCCCGACTCCCGCTGCTGCACACCCTGCATCTGGCGCTCTTCGAGCGCGTCGATCCGTAGGGCTAGAGGAGAGAGGATGCCGGAAGCCGGGCCGTTCTTTAGAGGGACGGCGCCGACTTCACCAGCAGGTCGCGGGAGTGCGCAGGCCACGATGATTGAGGCTGATGTTCGGACAGCCACTGTCGCTGGTCTGCGGGGCACGCGCCGGGATGGCCCTCAGGGTGAAGCTGGTGGCATTCAGATTCTCGGCGATCAGTTGATAGAAGCCTTTGGCGCTGTTTTCGCCCTGGGCCAGCTGCTGGGCGGCCGTGCAGGGGCGAGCCTCCGTATTCAGGTAGCTGTTGTTGCGGCTGAAGCAGCGCTCCAGCCGCTGAGCCGCATCGAGCAGCGCCGTCTGCGCGTCGACCCTGTTGCTGCGCTGCACATAGGACTGGTACGACGGATAGGCCACGGCGGCGAGAATGCCGACGATGGCTACCACCACCATCAGTTCGATCAGGGTGAAGCCCCGGGCTCTGCGGTTCAGAAACATGTGTCTACCTCAATTGCAGCCAGGATTGCCGACCGGACTCGAATCCGCCCTGTTCGTTGACGACTTTGATCGCGCCCGACGTACTGCCCATGTATTTGTATTCGATATTGCCGCCGGAAATGATGCTGGGGGAGCCCACGATGCCATCATCGAAGGGCATGCCCGAAACCAGTCCGTCATTCCCATCGAAGTCGCCATCGCCGTCGGTGTCGAACACCGAGTAGGGCAGGCGTGCCCCGCTCTGGGCGTCGAGCTCCATCAGCCAGCTCCGGCCGCCGGCCACGCAGGGATCCAGGGTGGGGATGGCGGTGACGAAGATGACCCGGTCGTAGCGCAGGCGCGCTTCGTAAATCACGCGCTCGCCCTCGGCTCCGGCGCTGGTCACGAGGGGCAGGTACCAGCCGGGGGACTGGCCCTGGCCGGTGCCGATGGTGAATCTGCCCGTGTCGACCTGACGATAGCTTTGGCCGTTCTGGCTGATCAGGCTGATGCTCCGCTTGTACAGGTCATCCGGCGTCAGCGGTTTGCCGTTGCTCTTGCCGTCGTCCCAGACCGCATAGAAAGCCTGCAGGGACGTGTCGCCCTTGTCCTCGGCGCCGAGATAGCGGCCGGTGCCGAAATAGATCAGCTGGCCTTCCGCGTTCGTGACCGATCCTATGGTCGGTTTGGCCGTGATGGGCTGGCTGTTCCCGGCCTGGAACAGTGGCTTGGGTTGGTTGCCCGACTTCAGGGCCACGCCCCAGCCAGCGGCGGTATCGGTCGACAGGTCGAACTTCCATAGGTTGCCGAGCAGATCCCCGGCGTATGCCGACTGGATGATGCGCCGGGAATCCGGCAGGGCGGCCGGGGAGGACAGGCCGTTGGCGCTGCCGGCCGGATTGGCCGCATCGCCGTTATCGATCTTCGCCAACAGGGCTCCGCTCCCGGCGCTCAGCACGTACAGCATGGCGCGCTGTCTGTCGCTGTTGTATCCGTTGCCGAACAGCACCCCCCAGTCGCCGTTGGCCAGCGGGCCGATCTGCGGCGTACCGAAGGTCAGGCCGAGGTCGCTGTCGCTGTATTCCCAGAGGATGTCCTCGGTGCCGAAGTTCTCGGGATCGGTGACGTCCAGGGCGAAAACGCTGCGTCCCCCGGCGCCCAGGCTGCCCACCAGCAAGGTGTGCCATTGGCCATTGAGGTAGACGTCGGACAGGCTGAGGCCGCCATCGACATAGTAGCGGTGTGCTCCGCCACCATAGCCGGGGCTGGTCAGGAGCGCGAGCTTCTCGGCAACCCCGCGTGGAATGAAGGCGAACAGCTCCTGACCGGTTTCCGCATGGAAGGCATGCAGCATGCCGTCGTTCGCGCCGGCGAAGAGCACCGGGGCGTGTTGGGCCTTTTTCTGCAGGTAGTCGCGATAGCTGCTCTGTCCCAGCTCCTCGGCGCTGTCGCTTGGGTTCAGGTTGCCCAGGCGATCAAAGCCATAGCTTTGTGCGCCGCCCATGAACAGCAGGTTGGAGTTGATCACGTCGCCCATCAGGGTGCTGCGCTTGCGCAGGGTCACGCCATCTTCTCTGCTCCGGTCGCCGCGCAGCCAATCCACTCGCTTCTGCGCCAGACTGCTGTCGCCTCCTGCAGCCAGGGCCGTCTGCACTTCCGCATCGAGGTTGGCGAGTTGGAAGGTCACTCCCCCCTGTTTCCCGGCTGTTGCGCGCCACGTGTAGATATGGCGACCGGCCGCACTGGGGAAGCTGCTCCCGGTGTCCCACACGGCAGAACCGAGACTGCCATCGCTGTTCACCTGGCGGGCGAGGATGCTCCCGGACCAGTCCTTGGGATCGTAGGTGGCCTGATAGAAGTGCGTGCCGCTGTCCAGGGAGCTCGAGTTGGCGGTGGTCGAGGCGGCCGCACCGCTCTGGCTACTGATGGCCGCGATGGCTTGGCCCAAGGCACTCTGCAATTGATCGGCATCGTCGGCCGTGTAGTACTGGCCGCGGCCGTACTCGGCGGCATCCTGGAGCATCTGCTGGGCCGTGGTGAAGCCGACGGTGTAGGTGTGCAGACGGCGGCGCTCGCGGGTGGAGTCGTTGTTCAGGTCCGCGGAGAGCCTGTCGGCGATGTCCAGGTCCCAGGCGAACAAGGCGATATCGTCGACGTACAGGTAATCGCCCACGTTGCTGATGTCGTTACGCGGGCCGTCGGAAAAACGTACGTTCTTGTTGGTGTCGTGCTTGCCGTCCCAGTCCGGCAGGCTGTTGCGGGTCCCGTATTCGTCGGGGCTCTGGCCGTGCATGGTCAATGCATCCGGATCGTTGCTGGGGAAGCGGCTGTCGTATTGCGGCTCGCCGTCGGTGAGCATGATGGTGTAGTTGGCCTGACAGCGGTATTGCAAGGGGCTGCTGTAGCTGACGCCGTTCTGGTAGGCCGAACTCATGCCACGGTAATAGCGAGTCACTTCGTAGAGGGCCTCGGCGACCGGAGTCGAGCCGTTCGCCGTGAGGCTGTCGATACCGCTGAGCAGATTCTGGACGCTCGCGCCGGCCGGCTGGATCAGCCGGGCTCCGTTGTAGGAATTGGCATCATCCAGGTACTGGTAACGTCCGGCCCGGTAGGTCGTGCGCGTGCCATCCAGGCGGAACAGGCCGAAGCGCACGTTGTCGGAGTTGTTGTTGATCAGGTCCTTGGCTATCCGCTTGGCGGCGTCCAGACGCGATTCGCTCGAATTGGGCAGCAGGTCGGCCATGCTCCCCGAGGTATCCATCAGCAGCACGACGTTCGGTGGCACCGTCTCGCTCTTGCTCAACGGAATCTGCGATATCGAAACCGCGGCCTGGGCCGACAGGCCGCCGAACAGCAGGCCGGCCAGGGTCAGCGTCAGCCGACTGGAAATGTTCATTCGCTTGGTCTTCCTTCAGCGCAGATAGGTGCTTTGCAGCACCACCATCGGATCGGCCACGGCATCGCCGTCGGTCCTGGCCGCGGCCAGCACGGTGATGCGGTAGAGCGCCAGTTCCTCGATTTCTCCCAGCTCCAGGCCCTTGTCGCGGGTCAGGCCTGAGCCGTCGAGCAGTTCGATCAGGTAGCGCACGTCGATGCTGTCCGAGCTCTCGCCCGTGCGGCGGGTGAGCCCGCTGGCGGAGAGGGCCATGCTGGAGCAGGGGCCGTAGAACTGCGCGGCATCGGCCAGGGTGTCGAAGCGGCACTGGTCGCGCTCGAACCGGTAACGACCGTCGGCGTTGGCGAAAGCGGGCAGTGCCGCCGCGCTGAGGTAGCGCTCGGCATCCCGCAGTCCGGCTTCGGCGGCCTCGAAGTAGTCGGCGCGCAAGCTCAGGCTGCCGGCCATGCGTTCCTGCAGACCGACCGAATTCATGCCGGAAACGCCGATGAGCGTCAGAATCAGCAGCAGAATCAGGGCGACCAGCAGGGCTGCGCCTCGTTGGCTATGTTGCATGCGTGCGCTCCTCATTTCAGCCGGTTGCGCAAGGCGACGGTGAAGCAGAGCTTCTGCCGGTTGCGCCCGTCGGCGAAGCTGAGCGGGGTGGCGCCGTCCGCCAGAGGCGACTCGCAGCTCTCGCCGTCGAAGGCCAGCCTGACCGCTTCGCCGCCGGAGGTCGGCGAGCGCACCACGGCGCTGATGCGCAAGGCGGTGATGCGCTCCCAATCGGAGCTGCTGGTGATCTGGTCGGCGCGCAGGAAGTCGCTTTCGCTCCCGCGGCGATACCAGACCTGCAGATTCTCGACACCAGGCACCAGCTCCTCCCATTGGTCGCTGCCGGCACAGGGCTGCTCGCAGCGCATCAGGGCGGGCTCGCCCGTGAGGCCGGAAAGCCCGACGAAGTAGCTCGCTCCGGCGATGCGGATCAGCTCGGCTCCGGTGCCGAAGCGCTCGACCTGCTTCTGCCACACGCTGGCGCTATTGCCGGCTCCGCCGGTATTGGCCTCGGAGTGAACCACTTGGGTACAGCTCGCGATGTCTGCGCCGCATCCGCTGACGGTCTTGACGTTGGTGCCGACGAACAGCACGGCCTGGTCGCAATCGGCGGCGATCAGCAGGTCGCCCTCGCATAGGCCGCTGGGAGCGGGAGTGGATTTATTGCCGTTGGCCGAGCTGCATTGGCGATCGCTGTCGACGGCGATCACGCGAAGATTGGCGTTGGCCGTGGCGTCCTTGCTGATGATGCGCAAACCCGGCTGGACGCTGCCCAGGGTCAGGATATCGCTGCGGGGATAGCCATCCGGAGCGTCGTCCGGGCGCCAGGAGGCCACGCCGCCGAGGTCGGAGGGCAGGTGGTCGCCGTCGAAACCGGTAACGCCGAGAAGCCGGGCGTCCGGATCGACGAGGTCGGTCATATTGACGAAGGTGAAACTGAGATCGGTGCTGTCCTCGTCGAGCGCGACGAAGTGCTTGTTGCGCGAGCCGCAGCCCGAATAGCCCAGCTGACGCAGGTCGCGGGTCAGCCACTCCTTGGTGAAGCGGATGCGTTCCTGGCTGCGTGCCAGCTCCTCGTTCAGGCTCTGGCTGCGCTTGGTGGCGAGCAGGACTTCGGTGGCGCCCAGTATCAGAAACAGGCCGATGGCCATCGCTATCATCAGTTCGACCAGCGACAGACCTCGTTGCGAAAAGCGCATACCCATCAGAGCACTCCCACCTTGACGGCCAATTGCAGGCTTTCCCGGGCATCGTCGGCGGCGGTCGAGTCGTCGAGGAAGCTGCGTCCCTGCCAGCTGACGGTCAGGTTGCATAGGTCGGCATCGCACTCGGCCGAACCTTGGCCGTCCGGCAGCGTATCGGCGACCTGTTGTTGCCAGAGGGCTTTTTCGGTCGCGAAGCCGGCATCCAGCTCCGGGTGGGATCGACTGCGTTCGGCCATGTCGTACAGCAGCACGTTCGCCTGGCTGCGGTAGTAGGCGTCCTGATTGAACTGCAGGGTGCGGACCTGCAGGGCCGCGATACCGAGCAGGCCGACGGACAGCACCAGCAGGGTGACCAGTACCTCGATCATGGAAACGCCGCGCTGCGAGCGGGCGAGGGGACTCAGGAGGCGGCGCATAGGGCTTGTACCTTGGCCGGCACTTGGTCGTGGTCGGGGATGAACACCAGGTTCTGACCGGAGCGGCCGAGATAGACGAAGCGCTCGTAGCCGCCGACGCCGCTGTAGCTGAGTCGGACGCAAGCCTCGGGGCGATTCAGTGTCCCCAGCGGCGGTATGAACTGCAGGTCGGCGAAGTCGATCAGGTTGGTTGCGACGTTGGGCTGCTGCCATTCCCGCAGGACCTCGTTGGTGGTTGCATCGAGCATGCGAAAACCGGAGTCGCTAGGAGCGATGCTGATCGCATGGCCGGTCTTGATCGCTTCGTTGCGGGCGAGGGCTGAAAGGCTCAACCATTCGACGGTGGCCGACTGCATGCGCTGGCGGCGGATCAGGTCGGTAAAGCTGGGGGCCGCCAAGCCGAGCAGGATGCTCATCACCGCCAGGGTGACCATTAGCTCCACCAGGGTGAATCCTCGGCTTTGGGGTTTGTTCTTTTGGGTGACGACCATTCATTTACCTGGCGCAGTCAGTACGGCGATCGCTCGTCTACCTCGTTCCCGAATGGCCCTTCATGGGGGCGAATGATTCGGTATATATGGCGTAACTTTTCGTGCGATAGCGGTCTTAACGAGATTTTAACGTCATGATGGCATTTTGTTACAACTTGGGAAAAGTGCTGTGATCTGTATCGCACGATACGGAAATAGTTCGGCAAAGACAGGCGCCTGGAAGCGCTGCCGGCGAAAGACGTGAGTGCCGGTATCCGTATGAAAATATTCGAAGTTGGTAAGAGGAAAGGCCGGCGGGCACGATGATGACCGCGTGTTTGCTCTGTTCGATCTGTCCGGGGATAAGCGGTTTTATCGGCCAGTTGATTGGTTGTTTTCCTGCCGGAGATTGAGTGTTGTAAAGCCGCGATAATTGTTCGTTTATTTATTGGTTGTCCAAGGCAGGAAATGTCCTGGGCTGGGCATCTGGGGCGGACTTCACTTGCTCCGGGTCGGCAGGTGGATCCGTGCCGGTACCTTCTCGCATGACGGGCGGCTACCGGACCGATTCGCGGCTTCAGTCAGTCTTCCGTAGAAATTGGCTTCAGGGGAGCGCGATGTGCTTCCCGCTCCTCGAGGTCGAGGGCGGTTGGCTGATCAAGCCGGCTTCGGCCGAGGGCGCGCCGAGCGAGGCCAGAGCGCTCGAGACGGCGTCGTCCACGCTCCAGTGGATCAGCGATTCACGGGGCAGTTCGGGGGCGTTGGCCCGGGCGAGTACGGCCTTGGCCGGCTCGTGCAGGCGAGCGACCAGCAGGCCGACTCCCCGCGCATGGGCGAAGCGGGCCAGCCCCAGCAGGCACTCGATGCTGCTGCCGTCGAGATCCGGCGACTCCTCCAGGCTGAGGATCAGGAACCGCGGGGGGTGTTCTTCCGGGGCGTCCGAGGGTTGGAGCCGCTGCTGGACCATGGACAGGATCTGTTCGGCATTGGCGAAGAACAAGGGACTTTCCGGGCGCATGATCAACAGGCCGGGAACCGGCTTCGCCTCCGGATGGGCGAGGATATCCACGAAGTCGTGCCCCTCGCCGAGACGGCCGAGCACCGCCACCTTGGGGCGCGAGAGTTCGCGAAGCGTCATCAGCAGGCTGGCGCCGACCGCCGCCAGCAGGCCCGGCAGGATGCCGAGCAGCAAAACCCCGGTGATCGCCAGCAGGACGACCAGTCGGTCACGGCGCCAGTCGAAATAGACGCGCAGCTCGCCCGGTTTCAGGCTGTGCCCGACGGCGTGGATGACGATGGCGGCCAGTACTGGCAGCGGGGTCAGCGCCACGAAGGGCAGCAGGGTCAGGACTGCCAGTAGGACCACCAGGGCGGCGAACCAGGCCGCCAGCCGGGAGCGTGCGCCCGCGGCCTCGTTGGCCGAAGTGGCGGAATAGCCAGCGCCGACGGGCATGCCGCCGAACAGGCCGGAGGCCAGGTTGGCCACCCCCAGGGCCAGCAGGTCGCGGTTGGCGGAAACCGGGTCGCCATGCTTGAGGGCGAAACTCCGGATGCTGCTGTAAGACTCCGCATACAGCACGAACAGCATGGCGAAGGCCAGTTCGCCGAGGCGCAGCCATTCGCTGCTCGAGAGTCCTGGCAGGCTGGGCGCCCTGAACTGGAGATCGATGTTGCCGACCAGCGCGACGCCGAAGCGGTCCAGCCCCCAGCACGACTGGGCGGCGATGCCCAGGACGATGGCCAGTAGGGCGCCAGGGACGCTCCGGTAGGGTCTGAGCACCATCAGCAACCCCAGGGCTCCCAGTCCCAGAGCGACGCTGAGTGGATTCCAGTGGCTGGATTGCTCGTAGAGGGCAAGGCTGAAGCGCAGGATGTCGTCGAACGGCGACGTGACCCCGAGCAGGTGCGGCAATTGCTTGACGATGATGACCACCGCCAAGCCGAAGGTGAAGCCGCGCAGCACCGGCTTGGCGACGAAGGCGGAAAGGGCGCCCATCCGGGCGAAGCCGGCGCCCAGGAAGAACAGTCCGGTGAGCAGTACCAGGCCGCTGGCCAACGCCAACCTCAGTCCAGCATCGTCGGGTGTCAGGCTGGCGGTGGCGGCAGCCAGAACCGCTGCGGAAGACGAGGTGGCCGAGACGACGGCGAAGCGGCTGCGGCCCAGCAGGCCGTAGCAGGCGAGTCCGGCCAGCAGGGCGATCACGCCGAAGCCCGGCGGAAGACCGGCGATGCTCGAGTAAGCGACCGCTTCGGGCAGCAGCAGTCCGGCTACGGCGAGCCCGGCCACTAGATCTTGCCTCCAGGAGGCGGTGGGTCGTGTATCCGCTGTACTCATCCGATCTGCAATCCGATGGGGTGATGGTCCGTGTGCCCGATGCGCTCGGCCTTTCGCTTCGGTGCGTCGGCAGGCGGTGGGAGATGCGCCGAGGTGCGTTGCTGCCGAGGGAGCGTGGGGCTGTCAGGGCTAAGGCAACGCCTCGGCAGAAAGGGGCGGCGCTTGATGCGATAGGGTTATCGTAACACCGGTGCGCTTATGGCAGGCAGGGGCTTACCGGGCAGGCGTCAGCTCTGGTCGGACCGGAGAGTTCTGCCCTCTCTTCAGAGCACGACGCGGGTATGCACGCCGAAGAGCATTTCGTTGTGTGCCCGGTGGTCGTTCTTCTCGTTCAAGCCGCCGCCACCGGGATGGTAGATATACTGGAAATCGGGCTGGACGAAGAACCAGGGGGTGACCTGTGCTTTGTAGGTGACTTCGATATGGTGCTCGTTCTGTCGAATGGGATAGTAATCGTTCGAATACGAGCGGGCATCCCGGTCGGCCTCTCTGGCCTGTTTCCCCGTGTGCCCCATGCCCCAGCCGATACCGAAAGCGTCATACGTGCGGCTTTCGAAAGGGGCATTCAGGTTGAAGCCCGCATCGGCCGCGAAATCGACCACGTTGCGGTCGCTCCTGTTGTCGGTTATGCGGGCGAACACTCCCACGGAGGTCGGGGAGCTCAAGGAGGGCCGCCAGACCATCTGGTCCATGACGGCGTAGAGAATCCAGTTGCCCCTGTGCTCCTTGGGCGTGCCCGTGCTGTCGGGCGAGGCGAGTGGCTTGCCGTCCTTGTCGTAACGCTGATCGGCAAATTGGCCGGTATCGTAGATCCCCCCGATCTTGTAGGTGCCGGGCAGGCCGGGATCAGGACTGTCGTCGCTCAGATTGTCTGGCTGCGGGTTGATGCCGTACTGGAATTCATTGATGAACAGGGCGCCGCCACCGAGATTGAAGTTGTCGCCGTGTGGATGCACGCTCTGATTGGTGGGATCGTTCGCGTTGTAGAAGCTGTGGCCGGGCGGATTGTCGTCGGCCACGGCGAACAGCCAGGAAAGCTGATCGGTGGGCTGGTAGCTGACCCGAGCGCCCAGCGACGCCAGCGGCCAGGACGGGCCGCCGGCATACAGATTGATGGACGGCGCCATGGGCCAGCCGAAGTTCGAGTTGAGGAACAGGTTGGCGTAATCGCTGAGGAGGAATTCGTTGTCCAGCGCCTGTTGTCCTACCTTCACGTTGAGCCGGTCATTCCAGAAGCCTTGCTGATACCAGAGCTCCAGCAGTCGATTCGAGCGATAGGCCTCGTAACCGCTGATGGGGTTGTAGTCGGCGAGCCGGTCCTGAGTGATGGAGCGGCCGCGGATATTGAGCCAGCTGACGTTGAACCAGCCGCCCTTGATGCCGGTGAGCTTTTCCGGATCGATGCCGATCTGGATGGTGCCGATGCCCTCGTAGGCTTCGTGCTGCCGGGTTCCGCCCTGGGCGTTGACCCACAGCTCGTCGTCGCTCTGGATATTCAGACTCACGCCGTATCGGTACAGCCACTCGCGAAATCCCCCCATATCCCCCAGCAGGTTCTCCTTGGCATGGGAGCGGTACTCCTTCGGTAGACCGGTCTGAAGAGAGTGAGCCTGTACCCGCGGGCTATTGCTGCTCAGGAGGACCAGCAGGCCGATTCCGAGGAGGCGCCCGGGGAGCGAGCCGGCGAGCTGGCGCAGACTGATAGCCTCGAATGGCGATTCACCCATTTTTTCGAATTCTCTGGGAAGACCGGCATGCCGGGGAAGGGGCGATGGTGCCCTTGCTGTCTCTCGGTGCAGTCCGACAACTGCATTAATGAGATGATTTACTATATGAGATGAATATTCATTTATCTACGGTTTTTACCGAGCCCTTTTCGTCATCTGAGATCGACTCTTCCCGGATCTTCTGCCCATTGTGCAGCCGCTTTCTTTGTCTCTTGCACCGGCTGGCCGCAGCGAGTTGCAGGCACACAGGGCCTGTCTAGACTCTCCAAGTCGGTTCCGGCTTATGAGGCTCTCGGAGGTTTTCATGGCAGCGACCACCAGCCGTAGGACGAATCTCCTTTCCAAGCAGGCCATGGAGCTGGGCATCGCCGCGCCCCAGGTCATCGTTGCGCGTCTCGCTCGTCTGGCCATGGCGGGGGCGAATCCGAGCGCCAGGGACCGGCACGAGTGTTATCTCATGGGGGCCGAGAAGGCAGCCGCCTTCGGCGAAGCCTGGTTGGCCATGTCGATGCGCATGCTACAGGCCAACCAGCAATTGATGTTGTCGCTCATGTTCAGCTGGAATCCCCTGCTCGGCGGAAATGCCCTGGCCAGATCGGTGCAGGCCTATCAGTCCGCCATGCTGGATGTGCTGGGGAAGGGGCTGGCTCCGGTGCACAAGTGTGCGGTCGCCAATGCCAAGCGTCTGAGGCGAAGGTAAAGCTGACGCCGACCGATGCCGGTTACGCCTAGCCCTCTGGTCGGTCGGGGCGGATTCGCCGAGGGCGAGGTTGTCGATGATATAATCATCCGCCGCGCCCTTAGGACTAGTGAACATGACGCAGATTTCCGAACGCCTCCTTGTCCAGGCTCATCTCGACGCCAAGCAGCTCCGGCCGCTGAGCGCCGAGGAGGAGGCTCGCTATCGCAGCGAGATCGCCGCCGAGCTGAAAAAGCAGAATGCTGTCCTGGTGGCGCATTACTATTGCGATCCCGTGCTCCAGTCTCTCGCCGAGGAGACCGGAGGCTGCGTTGCCGACTCCCTGGAGATGGCCCGCTTTGGCAGTCAGCATCCGGCACAGACCCTGGTGGTCGCCGGGGTCAAGTTCATGGGCGAGACGGCGAAGATCCTCAATCCGGAAAAGCGTGTCCTGATGCCGACCTTGGAGGCGACCTGCTCGCTGGACCTCGGCTGTCCGGTGGAGGAATTCTCCGCCTTCTGCGATCAGCACCCGGAGCGGACCGTGGTGGTCTATGCCAATACGTCTGCGGCGGTCAAGGCGCGGGCCGACTGGGTGGTGACTTCCAGTTGCGCCCTGGAGATCGTCGAGAGTCTGATGGACAACGGCGAGAAGATCCTCTGGGCGCCGGACCAGCATCTGGGCCGTTATATCCAGCGCGAAACCGGGGCGGACATGCTGCTCTGGGACGGTGCCTGCATCGTTCACGAGGAGTTCAAGGCGAGACAGCTGCAGGACATGAAGGCTCTGTACCCGGAAGCCGCCGTGCTGGTGCACCCGGAGTCTCCGGAAGCGGTGATCGAGCTGGCCGATGCGGTGGGTTCAACCAGTCAACTGATCAAGGCCGCGCAGACATTGCCCAATCCGACTTTCATCGTCGCCACCGACCGCGGCATCTTCTACAAGATGCAGCAGCTATGTCCGGACAAGCATTTCATCGAGGCGCCGACGGCCGGGAGCGGGGCCGCCTGTCGCAGTTGCGCCCATTGCCCATGGATGGCGATGAATACCCTCGAGCGCACCCTGCAGAGCCTGCGCGAAGGCAGCAACGAGATCTTCGTCGACCCTGCCCTGATCCCTCGGGCGGTCAAGCCGCTGAAGCGCATGCTGGACTTCACCCAGGCCGCTCGCCTGAAGCTGGCCGGCAACGCCTGACCGCCGACGGCGGTCGGGCTCAACGGAGCATGTCTTCGATTATCCGCTTCTCTTCCTTCAGCTCCTGCTGGCGGGCGTCGAGGCGCGAAGCCATCTGGAAGTTGCCGGAAGCGCGGCGCTTGGCGAAGTCCAGCTGCTCGATGGCCTGGTCGTAATCGCCCACGAGGGCGAAATACTCGGCCCGCGCCTGGTGCACTCCGATGATGTCGCCGGCCAGGCCGCGGGTCTCTGCGACCTGATACCAGATGTCCGGATCGTTCGGGCGATCCTTGACCAGCTCGTTGAGCACTTGCTCGGCATCCTTGGGGCGGTTCTGCTTGAGCAGCAGGTCCGCCTGGGTCAATTTCAGTGACAGGCTTCCCGGGTACAGGTCCAGCATGCGCGAAGTGCGCGCCTGGGCCTCGGGCAGGCGGTTGGCCGTGATATCCAGCGCTGCGGCCGCCAGGTTGTAATGGATGTCGTTGGGCGACTTCTCCAGCAGTGGTTGCAGGTTCTCCCGTGCTTCGTTGAGTTGGCCGCTCTTGGTCAGGGCCAGGACCAGGCCGTAGCGGGCGGCATCCTGCTTGGGATTCTCGTCGAGCATGGCGCGGAAGCGTTTCACCGCCATGCCGGGAGTCTGTTCGAACAATAGCTGCACGCGGGCGCGCATCAGCTGATAAGCCAGGCTGTCGCTGTTTCCGCCTGCCGTGTACTGCTCGGCACGGTTACGGGTGTCGGCGATTCGGGACTCGGTGACCGGGTGGGTTAGCAGGAACTCCGGCGGTCTTCCATCGAAACGATATTGACGCATCAGCCGTTCGAACATGCTGGGCATGGCGCGTGGGTCGTAACCGGCCCTTTCCAGGTTGAGAATGCCGATGCGATCGGCTTCCTCCTCGTTCTGCCGGGAAAAGCGCCTCTGCTCCTGGATTGCCGCCGCCTGAGTTGTGCTGATCGCCGCGATCCCTGCATCTCCGGCGCCGGCTGCCGCGGCGACGATGCCGGCGAGCAGAGCGGCCATCAATGGCACCTGCATCCTTTTTTGCGCCTCGACTCCACGGGCGTAGTGGCGCTGCGACAAGTGGGCGAGTTCGTGGGCGAGCACCGAGGCGTATTCGGCCTCCGTCTGTGCATAGAGGAACAGGCCGCCGTTCACCCCGATGATTCCCCCGGGTGCTGCAAAGGCGTTGAGCTGCGGACTGTTGAGCAGAATGAACTCCAGCCGGCGGTCCTGCAGTTCGCTGGTTTCGGCCAGACGGTAGACGCTGGTTTCCACATACTCCTTCAACTGAGGATCTGACAGGTGGGGAACCTGCCCGCGCAACAGAGAAAGCCAGGCGCGGCCGAGCTGGTGCTCCTTCTCGGGAGAAACGATCGCCGAACTGGCATCGCCGAGCGAGGGCAGTTCGCTGGCAGGTGCCGGTTGGACGAGCAGGCAGGCGAGCATTGTCAGGGTGGTGGGAAGGAGTTTCATCCGGGCAGGCTCGTGAAAACTGGGGCGCTACTGTAGCCTTGCGCTCGGTCGGCAGGCCAGTGACGACTATTTTGGAAGTTTTTCGGGAGATTAACATGACAGACGCCGCAAGCGGGGCCATCGCCTGCGATGCCGAACTGGATGCCAGCGGGCTGAGTTGCCCCATGCCTCTGCTCAAGGCCAAGCTGGAGTTGAACCGCCTGGCAAGCGGAGCCGTGCTCAAGGTGATTGCGACCGATCCCGGCTCGCAACGCGATTTTCGCAGCTTTGCCCGCCTCGCCGGGCACGAGCTTTTGCACGAGGAAGCCGAGGCCGGCACCTATCGCTATTGGTTGCGCAAGGCCTGAATGGTTGGTGCGGGTGGGCAGGGCAGTTGCTCCGCCCGTCCGGCATCAGGTGTGCTGCAGCTCTCGGGCGGCCTTTAGGACCGCCTCGACGTGTCCCGGTACCTTGACTCCGCGCCACTCCTGGCGCAGGACGCCCTTCTTGTCGATCAGGAAGGTGCTGCGGTCGACGCCCATATATTCCTTCCCGTAGAGCTTCTTCAGCTTGATCACGTCGAAAAGCTGGCAGAGCTGTTCGTCCTTGTCCGAAATCAGTTCGAAGGGAAATCCCTGCTTTGCCTTGAAATTCTCGTGTGACTTCAGTCCATCGCGGGAGACGCCGAAGACTGCGGTGTCGGCGGCCAGGAAGTCTGCGTGGTGGTCGCGAAAGCCCTGGCCTTCGGTGGTACAGCCGGGGGTGCTGTCCTTCGGATAGAAATAGAGGACGACCTGCCGGCCCTTGAGGGCGGCGAGGGAAACCAACTGGCTGCTAGTTGCCTGGGCCTGAAAGTCTGGGACGGGCTCGTTCAGTGATACGGACATGCCGAAGTTTCCTTTCCTTATGGGTTCTGCGGGCGCCAAGGCTCGATCAGTGCATCGAGATTGAGGGCGTCGGCGAAGTCCAGGAACTGGTCGCGCAGCCAACTGATCTGGGTGCCCGCAGGCAGGGTGACGGTCAGCGTGGCGGTGAGCATGGTGCCACCGGTCTGCGGCGCCTGGTAGGTATCGCAGGTGAGGTTCTCCAATTCGACCCGGTGGTCGATGAAGAACTGGCACAGCTCGCTGATGATGTCCGGGCGATAAACGGCGCTGACATAGGCTACGTAGGGCAGGGCCTGGGGGCGCTGCTCGAGCGGCTGGCTGCGGGTGACGTCGAAGCTGAAGTCATGGCGCTTGGCCAGAGCCGGCAGGCTGGCTTCCATGCGGGCCAGCCCGTCCCAACTGCCGGTCACCTGCAGCACGAGGGCGCAGACATCGCCGTGGCGGGTCAGGCGCGTGCTGACGACCGAACAACGACTATCCTGGCTGGCGCGGCACAGTACGTTCGTCAGCTCCATGGGGCTGTTGCCGAGGGCGCTGATGACGAGAAACTGTTCGCGAGCGGGTGGGGTGGACATGCAGCATTCCTAAAGCGATGGGTGGTCGGCGCATGAGGCGTCGCGCAAAGCCGGAAGGTTAACGAAAAGCATCGTCGAGGGGAATGCTTGCCCCCTGGTTCCAGCTTGTGCAAGGCAGGTGGCGACAGTACCATTACGGCTCTCTTTTTCCAGCAGGAGTGGTTGCATGATTGCGGGCAGTATGGTGGCGCTGGTCACGCCCATGGATGCACAGGGTGGTCTGGATTGGGACAGCCTGAGCAAGCTGGTGGATTTCCACCTGCAAGAGGGTACCAATGCCATCGTCGCGGTCGGCACCACGGGTGAGTCCGCGACTCTGGATGTGGATGAGCACATAGAAGTCATCCGCCGCGTGGTCGACCAGGTCAACGGCCGGATTCCGGTCATCGCCGGCACCGGTGCAAACTGCACCCGGGAGGCGATCGAGCTGACCGAGCATGCCATGAGCGTCGGTGCGGATGCCTGCCTGCTGGTGACTCCCTACTACAACAAGCCGACCCAAGAAGGCCTGTACCAGCATTTCCGCCACATTGCCGAGTCCGTGGCGATACCGCAGATCCTCTACAACGTTCCCGGACGCACCAACTGCGACATGCTGCCGGAAACCGTCGAGCGTCTGTCCAAGGTGCCGAACATCATCGGCATCAAGGAAGCCACCGGAAACCTCCAGCGTGGCCAGGAAGTGCTGGATCGCGTGAGCAAGGATTTTCTCGTCTACTCCGGCGATGACGCCACCGCCGTCGAGCTGATGCTGATGGGTGGCAAGGGCAACATCTCGGTGACGGCCAACGTCGTTCCTCGGGCGATGAGCGAGCTCTGCGCCGCGGCCATGCGTGGCGAGGCTGCCCTCGGGCGTGCGATCAACGAGCGTCTGATGCCGTTGCACAAAGCTCTGTTCGTCGAGTCCAACCCGATTCCGGTGAAATGGGCTCTGCACGAGATGGGGCTGATTCCGGGGGGGATCCGTCTGCCCCTGACCTGGCTCAGCGCCGGCAGCCAGGAGCCTGTGCGTCAGGCCTTGCGCCAATGCGGTCTGCTGGCTTGATCATCGTTAGGAAAAGTTACGCATGAAGCGACTGGCCGGTTTCTCCTCATTGGCTGTGATCATCGCCACTACCAGCGGTTGTGGCTGGCTCTGGGGGGAGAAGGGCTATTTTCGTGACCGCGGCAGCGATTATCTGGGAGCACGGCAAGTCGCGCCCATGAGGCTGCCTGGCGATGTCCAGGCTCGCCGTCTCGACTCGTTGTTGCCAGTGCCACTCAACGTGGCCGACATGCAGCAAAGGAGCGGCAAGTACGAGGTGCCTCGCCCACAACCCCTGCGCTCCCAGGGCGCGGACAGCGAGTTCAGCCTGCAGAGAAGCGGCGAATCGAACTGGATCGTCGCCCAGCATTCGCCTGCCGGTGTCTGGACGATGGCCAAGCAGTTCCTCGAAAGCAGCGGTTTCCGCATTGCCGAAGAGCGCCCGCAGACCGGCGAGATTCTTACGGACTGGCAAAGGCTCGACGAGCTGTCCGCCCCCTTGGCCGGGCGCCTGCGTAGTCGCATTTCCGAGAAGGACAAGGGCACCGAGATGCGCATCCGTGTGCGGATCGAGCCAGGCGTTCAGCGCAACACCAGCGAAATATTCATAGTCAGTGCCGAGCGTCCGGCCGGTAGCCGGGCCGATATCGATTTCCCGGCCCATTCCGGCCATGCCGGCCTGGAAGCGGCGTTGCTCGACGAGATGAGCGGCAGCCTGGCCCGTACTGCCGAGCACGGGAGTGCGGTTTCCCTGCTTGCGGCGCGCGATTTCGATGCGCCGAGCCGTGTGAGCCTCTCTGCCGATGCCAATGGAAATCCGGTTCTGAATCTCGATACCGACTTCGATCGTGCCTGGTCAGGGATCGGACGAGCCTTGGAAAAGGCCAACGTTCGTGTCGACGATCTGAACCGTAGTCTCGGCGTCTACTACATCAACCTGGCTGAAGAGGCCAAGAAGGACGAGGAACCGGGCTTCTTCGGTCGGCTGTTCGGCCGTAAGCCGGACAAGGCCGAGATAGAGGCGCGCGCCGAGCGCTATCAGGTGCGCGTTTCCCGAGCCACCGATGGCGTTCAGGTTACTGTGGAAAAAGATGTCAACACCTTCGCTCCCGAAGAAGTGGCGAGACGTGTGTTGAGCCTGATCCAGAGGCATATTGGCTGAATGAGTGCTCCGGCGGCGATTGTTTCGGGGCGGTAGATGCCGCCGAAGAGCCCGCAGGGCTGTTTCGACGGTAGTTGGAATCGAAAGGCGAAACCTCAAGGTTTCGCCTGTTTCGTTTGATAGAGGCGGAAAAACCTGATGAGCAACCCCACCACCCTGAGCCTGAAGAAAATCTATTCGGGCAAGGTCCGCGATCTGTACGAGATCGATGACAAGCGCATGTTGATGGTGGCCAGTGATCGGCTGTCGGCCTTCGATGTGATTCTCGACGAGCCGATTCCGGACAAGGGCAAGATCCTCACCGCCATCTCGAATTTCTGGTTCGACAAGCTGGCCGGCATCGTGCCGAACCACTTCACCGGCGACAAGGTGGAGGACGTGATCGCCCCGGACGAGTTGTCTCTAGTCAAGGGGCGGGCGGTGGTAGCCAAGCGGCTCAAGCCGGTGGCTGTGGAGGCGATCGTGCGTGGTTATATCGCCGGCTCCGGCTGGAAGGAGTACCAGAAGAGCGGGACCGTCTGCGGCATCCCGTTGCCTGCCGGGTTGAAGGAGGCAGCCAAGCTGCCCCAGCCGATCTTCACGCCCTCGACCAAGGCTGCGGTGGGCGATCACGACGAGAACATCACCTTCGAGCAGTGCGAGTCGATCATCGGCAAGGAGTTGGCCGCCAAGGTTCGGGATACGGCCATCGCTCTGTACAGTGCTGCCGTCGAATACGCCGCGACTCGGGGCATCATCATCGCGGATACCAAGTTCGAGTTCGGCCTGGACGAAAACGGCACGCTGACACTGATGGATGAGGTGCTGACCCCGGATTCCAGTCGTTTCTGGCCGGCGGACAGCTATGTGGAGGGGCAAAATCCGCCGAGCTTCGACAAGCAGTTCGTGCGCGACTGGCTGGAGTCCACCGGCTGGAATAAACAGCCTCCGGCGCCGGCCTTGCCTGCCGAAGTCGCCCAGAGGACGGCCGACAAATACCGCGAGGCGCTGGCCTGTTTGACCCAGTAATAACCATGCCACAGCATCGCGGGACATTTCCTCGCATGCTGTCTGGCGGTGGCTTAAGCGACTGATAAAAAAATCGAAACAGGGCTTCGCCTAATCTCTCCGAGCTGGTATCATGCGCGCCGCCGTGGGGAGATGCCGGAGTGGTCGAACGGGACGGATTCGAAATCCGTTGTATCCGCAAGGGTACCTAGGGTTCGAATCCCTATCTCCCCGCCATATCGATGAAACCCCGAAGCCGCAGGCTTCGGGGTTTTTGCTTTGGGGCTTCCGCTTCCGCCTGTGGGGGCAAGAGTGCCATTCCCGCCTTCTGCAGGATTCGGGTCAGAACAACGGGAACGCGAGATCGCTTGGTGGCCAGCTGCTACAAACGCCTAGGACTCCCTGCTTCAAGAGAGCGTTTCTCCTCTCGGTTACTGCACGGTAACTATAGATCTCCTATATGCCTCCATTAAGCTGCGAAGAAATCTTGGCAGGCCTACCTTTTCGAGCCTTGAAAAGCCTCTCCTTGAGCAGAGGATAACTGTCTGAATTCATGAATGAATAAGCGGCCATTTTCGACCCGTAAAGGCTTATATGTCCGTGTTCGTCTAGGTTGTACGGAATGTTATCCCGGGTCACGTCGGAGGGCACTCCATTGATGTTGAACAACGCCTCCCTGCGAAGGAATAGTACGTTCGGGTGCTGTTTCGAAAACTGCTCCAATCGTTTATTGGCCTCTCTGGCGGCGCTATCCCTTTCGCGGCCGAACTGGTCGATATCAAAATCGATTCCAAACAGCAGACTTCGCTCGTACATATTTTTCACATTGACATCGAAAGTAGTCGGGGCGGGCATAATAACGACCAGCTTGGTGTTTTCGGCTGCTAGGGAAATCGCATCGTACACTCCCTTCATCTTATTTTGCCGATAGACATTCCCCCACGACCCCGCAAATATCGCGAAATCAAATTGCGCAATATTTTTCGTGAGATATTTTCTGTTTATCAGGCATTGTCTATAGGCTCGGCCGATCGTTCCTGTGAACTCCTGGGTGATGCTCGGATAACACCAGTTGGTGGAAACGGCATTTACTTGGAATGCAGTATTCTTGCCGATCTGATCCCAGAATGGACCGTAATGCCCAGCGAACGAGTCGCCGAACAGGATTCCTTTGAAAGAGGATTTTCTATCCCCTAAAGTGCATTTCAGCCCGTCGCCATTGATCGGTAGTTCAGCGGTTTTCTCTACGTCATAAAAGCACCAGCCATTATTTTTCGAGGGCATGACGAGCTCTTTTGTTGCTGCCTTGAACTCTTCGCTCATACGATGAGTAAATCCGTGTGAATAAAAGATGATGGCTCCCAGGAGCATGGCGAAGATGGATGCTGAGCAGGCCATGAGCGGCGGACGTCTGGCTGAGCGGGTGTTGGCCGATGGCCTGGCAGGACGCTCGATAAAAGAATAGGAGAGATAACCCAGCAGGATCGATGTGGAGATGGCTGCTGTAATCCATGCGGTATCGTCCGCCAAACCAAAATAGTAAATCCAGACGAAGAGAGGCCAATGCCATAGATAAATCGAGTAGGACGTGTTACCGATAAATTGACAGACCCTGTTGCCCAATAGCCATGATTGGCTGCTCGGGGCAGCAATTACCAGGGCCGCCCCGAGAACCGGTATGGTCGTAAACAAGCCTGGCCAAGTGGTTTCTTCCGAAAAATACAAGGCGCTGAAGGCGATCAGGGCAAGCCCGGAAAGTTTCAGAATACTGCCAGTACGGTTGCTGGACTGAATGGGGAGTAGATAAACAAGCGCTCCGGTGAGTAATTCCCAAGCACGTGTGGGGAGCAGATAGAAGGCTGAAGTGGGCCAGCGGCTGGATGCGAGGACCGAGAGCATGAACGATATGAGGGCCGCTGCCAGAATGATCCAGCGGCTTTTTTCTGTTGGGAGGATTCTTTTCAGATAGAGGATGAATAAAGGATAGAAAACGTAAAATTGCCATTCGATGGACAGTGACCAGGTGTGCAGCAGCCATTTATCCTGAGAGGCTTGCTCGAAGTAGCCGGACTCCTTCCAGAATACAATATTGGAAATGAATGCCAGACTGCTTACGGTATGAGTACCAAGCTTTTGATATTCGGAGGGTAAGAGCAGGAACCAGCCGATAATAAGCATGGATAGGCATAAAAAGGTCAGCGCCGGCACTATTCTCCGTATGCGATCCAGATAAAAGCCAAAAAGTGAGAATTTTCCCTTCCGAACGTTCGAGAAGATGATTCCTGTCATCAGGAATCCGGAAATCACGAAGAACACATCGACACCCACGAATCCTCCGTTTGCACCGGGGGCGCCGAAGTGAAAGAAGACGACAAGCAGAACCGCGATAGCTCTTAATCCATTGATATCCGTACGGAAAACCATGTGATCGATTCCTTTCGATAATGCGGGTTGATCTCCTACTGCAAAATAAGAAAAAGCGATGCTATTGGTTCGCTATAGGAAAGATTCAGGATGTTTGATTTATAGACTCTGATGGCGGAAGTTCAGGTCAATGTCTGCAGCCAGCATACCACTGCCTTGGTAGGGAACTACTGTATGCACCAGGCTTGGCTGGTCCACTTATTGGCTAGATGATGCCGTTCTGCCGCGCCTCTGCTCTCGATGATATCAGGCGAGAATCCTGTCGAATAATTTACCGCTCAGTCAACCCTGTTAATCACCGATTGACGGGTAAATCATGTTCGTCGTACGAAGTTTGAAGGCTTCTTGCTATTTAATTTTTGAATTAAAAGTTCTGTAAGTTTGCCAAAATGATATTACTTCTAAAATATCTTACGTGTGTGGCCGGGAAGGGCTTACTGCTACTGTACTAAACTTGAAATGTAGCTTCCTGATAACGCTTTTCCATTGCCAAAAACCGGAAGGGGGCGTCCTTTTGCTCTATATGGCATTCAGAAAAGGTGGCCTGGCTCCTTGCCGCGCCTGCTTTTGCCTTGAGTGGTCTATCGGCAGTTAGGGGAAGGCTCACTCGCTGACTTGGCGAACATCGAGAACGGCCCACACCTCAAGACCTTTCTTGCGTACAGCTTTTTCCGCTTCAAGCCTGGCTTCCAATGTACTGAGCGAGCGTGACTTATGTTCATAACGGAAGGGAGGGCCGCCCGTCACCTTGCGTACGCTCAATTCGACCAAGATGTAACTGAACGGATGTTTGGTCTTTTTCGGAGTGGGTTTGGCCGGGGCCAGACCCAGTGCCTCACGCATTTCGGCTTCGGTGATTTCTTGTGAATTCAACGTTCTAATCCGTGGTTATAAGCGATTATGGGAGCTTCCCTTCCGGCCGGCAATTGGCCTGGAACGAGGCGGGCGTTATTCGTTTTCAGATATATAGAATAGCCTGCATTTCCGAGTGTGTTCGTCTCGGCCGGTAGCTTTGATTCCGGATAAGTACTTAGATTTCAGCCTTGAAAGCGAAACCTGAGGGCCAACAAGAAGTCTGCTGAGCGAGTGGCACGCTCCCTTGCGCCTTGAAGCACGCCATCAGCAGCTTTGTATTCCAGACCCTCATGGGGTGTGGAGCCTGCGCATTATCTCCACTCTTGAATAATAATTACTAAAAAGAGCGGTAATCAAGAGATGATTGAGCCCGAGAGTTACTCACAACCAGAAGTAGATATTCAAGCCTTCGTTTTTTGCAGGTTTCCGAGCAGCCTCCGGTACGCGTCCTTATCTGTCGGCTCTTTATCCAATTTCTTCGAATGGTAATCCGACATGGTTTTCGCAAATCGCCCGCTCGGCTTTGCAGACGCAGAGCAAGGCGAGTCCAAAGAATTATTACGTTGGTGCGATTATCGAAATGCGGTAGCTTGGTTGCGATGCCGAAGGATGGGCCAGTCAGGGGGGGGCGATCTCCCGGTGTCCTAGCTCTACTCAAGCTCTACTGAAAGGGGAGAGGTGTCGGACTGCCGGTATGTAGGCTCCGTGCTGAGGTTGCATGCTGGTGAAACCAAGGCGTATCGGCATGACAATGGTCTGTATTGCATATTTTATCTGCAGAAAAGCTGGGCGATGCCGAGATCGAAGGACTGCGCAGTCGTATAAAATAGGGGGATATCTCCTTTGTGCCCTCATGGTCTCAAGCTTTCCGAGACGGTGGTCGACTATTCGCTGATACCGCCGGGACAATACCAAGGCGAGCTAGCCGAGTCCCATTCCCTGATTCTGCAGTCGGCCTGTCACTCGGGCGCGGCTCCGGCCGGCTTGCGCCAGACACTGGCGAGCCAGGGCTGCTGTTCCCGCGGCAGACCGGCAGGGCGGTAGTAGTGCTCCAGCTCGATGAAGCCGGCGGCGGTCATGTAGCGGCGCCAGGTCTCGAGATCGTGATAGCTGCCATAGCGGCGGCCGTTCCAGCCTTCCTCGTTGTGCCCGCGGGGATTGGAGCTAAACAGCACGCCGCCGGGCTTGAGGGCGTCGAACAGCTTGCCGAGGACCTGGGGGAGTTCCTGGGCGGGAACGTGGAACAGCGAGGCGTTGGCGAAAATTCCGTCGAAGCGTGCCGGTGGCAGCTCCAGTTTCAGGAAGTCCTGTTGCCAGACCTCGCACCCGGAGTCGACCCGGGCCATTTCGACGAGTCTCGCCGAGCCGTCCAGACCGATGGGGTGATGGCCGAGGGCGCGGAAGGCCTTCAGGTCGCGTCCGGGACCGCAGCCGAAATCCAGGATGCAGAAGGGGGGCGGTGCCTCGATGTAGCGTACTAGGGCAGCGATGTTCTGGCTTACGTCATGATGGCGGGTGCCTTCGCGAAAGTCGTCGGCCGACTCGTTGTAGTGCTCAAGGGTCAGCGCCGTGATTTTTTCGAGATCGCTCGCTTCGAGTTTCATTCATCTACCCGTCTGCAGGATTGACTGAGCGTGTGGTGACAAGGCTCAGAGCCGCCATCTATCCCATCTTATCGGCCGAGGCGACGGGCTGCCATTGCTCGGCATTCTGCCGCGAGGGGAGAGATGGTGACATGTGTCCTGAACGGGCTGTGGCTCGCATCGATAGGCATTGCTGGTGAAAAAAACGCCAGTCTGTATCCAGGCCAGGGGCCATCAATGATGGGAAAAGTTCCCTAGAACTTTTGCACTATGTTATCCACAGCTTCTGTGGATTTTTCCGAGCGGGCGTCCTAGCGCAGAAGTTCCATGCCTTGGCAAGGCTTTACCGGTAACCAAAAAAGAGTAAAGTGCGCGGCTTCACAATCAGCGACCCTTCGCCATGAAGCTCCGCGCCGGATCCTCCTCAGCCTCCCTGTCAGACAGCACTCGCGTGCGCCTGCCGGTTCGCGTGGCATCCTGGTTGCTCGATCGGCCGCTGCTTGGGCAGACCCAGAGCGCCAAACGGGTCGCCGGACATCTGCTCAAGCAGCCGGCCCGCCAGGGCGTGGTCCTGGCACAGAGTCGCCTGGGGCAGCTGCTCTGCCGCGATTGCGGCAACTCGCGAGACCGGCGGATCGGCCTGGATCTGTTGCGTCAGGCGGCGCGCGCCGGCGATCCCCTGGCCCAGCTGGAATTCGGCCGCATCTGCGTCGAGTCCGGTCGCGGCGAGGAGGAGCTGGCGCGCCATTGGCTGGAGCAGGCCGCGGCCCAGGGCTCCAGCGAGGCGCGCCGGCTGCTGGGGCGCCTCTCCACCCGATCCTGACCCGCCGGGGCTCCGCTGGTTATACTGCCAGGCGCCTGTCAGGGAGCCGCCCATGTCCATCGATTTGCCTAATCTATTGCTCGGGATCGTCGTGGCGGCCGTGCCGCTGCTGATACTGGTCTGGCAGCAGCAAAGGCGTCAGGCCGCCCTGCAGGCCGAACAGCTGCTGTTCGAAGAGCGCCTGAGCACAACTCAGCAAGGCCAGGAAGGCTTGACCGCCCAGCTCGATGCCTGTCGCGACGAGATCGCTTTTCTCGGCGAGGTCCGTGCCGGCCTGCAGGCCGAACTGGCGGCTCTGCGCCGCGAGAACGAACTCTTGCAGTTGGAGCGCAGCACGGCCCGCGAAGCCGCGCAGGCCTGGAGCCGCGAACGCCAGCAACGCGAGGGGGAGCTGCGCCGGCTGGACAGCGAGCGCGCCGCGCTGGCTGCCGAGCTGCATGAGCAGCAGGCGGCCCATCAGCAACGCCTGAGCGACCTGCAGAATGCCCGCGACGAGCTTCGCGCCCAGTTCGCCGAACTCGCCGGGAGGATCTTCGACGAGCGCGAGCAGCGCTTCGCCGAGTCCAGCCAGCAGCGGCTCGGCCAGCTGCTCGATCCGCTGAAGGAGCGTATCCAGGCCTTCGAGAAACGGGTCGAGGACAGCTATCGGCAGGAGGCTCGCGAGCGCTTCTCCCTGGGCAAGGAGCTGGAGCGACTGCAGGCCCTCAACCAGCGCCTCGGCGAGGAGGCGACCAACCTGACCCGGGCCCTGCGGGGACAGAAGATCCAGGGCAACTGGGGCGAACTGGTGCTGGAGCGGGTTCTCGAGCATGCCGGGCTGGAAAAGGGCCGCGAGTACCACACCCAGGTCAGTCTGAAGAGCGCCGAGGGCGAGCGATTCCAGCCCGACGTGCTGATTCTGCTGCCCGGCGACAAGCAGGTAGTGGTGGACGCCAAGGTCAGCCTGACTGCCTACCAGACGCTGGTGTCCGCCGAGGACGAGGCACAGCGCAGTGCGGCGTTGAAGCAGCACGTGCAATCCCTGCGCAATCATCTGAAAGGTCTGTCGCTGAAGGACTACCAGCGTCTGGAAGGGCTGCACAGTCTGGATTTCGTGCTGCTCTTCGTCCCCATCGAGGCGGCTTTCGCCGCTGCCCTGCAGGCCGATCCCGGTCTGTTCCAGGAGGCCTACGAGCGGCATATCGTTATCGTCAGCCCGACCACCCTGTTGGCCACCTTGCGGGTGATCGACAGCCTCTGGCGTCAGGAGCGGCAGAGTCAGAACGCCCGCGAGATCGCCGAGCGCGCCGGGGCGCTGTACGACAAGTTCGTGGCCTTTGTCGCCGATCTGGACGAGATGGGCAGTCGCCTGCAGCAGCTGGACAAGGCTTATGCCAGCGCCCGCAACAAACTGACCGAGGGGCGCGGCAACCTGGTCGGCCGGGTGGAGAACCTAAAATTGCTCGGTGCCAGGGCCAGCAAGAGCCTGCCGGCGGATCTGCTGGAGCGGGCCGCCGTCGAGCCGTTACCGGAAGGCCTCGTCGATCCCGCCTGAGCGTTGCCGATCCGGCCTGTGCACCGCATCCCTGCCTTGGGCCCGCTTAAAGCAGCCAGAGCGCCACCAGTCCGCCGGCCAGGCCGGCGGATATGAACGGAAGGGTCAGCCAGGCCAGCCGGCGTCCGCCGATCATGACGATCAGCCCGCCCTTCACCAGGCTGTTGCTGAGCGCGGCGAGGAAGATCCCCTGGGTCGCCACCTGACCATTCAATCCCTCCAGGGCGTTGCGGGCGAGGGACAGGGTGATCGCGTCCACGTCGCTGAGCCCGGCCAGCAGCGCCACCAGATAGATGCCGGCGTCGCCCAGCCAGCGCTGAGCCCCGTTCACCAGGAACAAGATAAGCACTAGCAGAGCGCCAAAGCGCAGCGCCGGGCCCAGCTCGAAGGGGTTTTTCAGCGGCGGTTCGGCGTTCTGACCCACCTCCAGACCCGAGCGCCGGTAATACAGGAGTGCGCCGCCGGCGTAGACCAGGGTGGACACGGCCATGGGCATCGCCAGCCGGGCCAGCAGCCCGGGGTTGATCACCCCGACCTCCAGCAGGATCCGCGGAAACATCAGCGCGGAAGTGGCCAGCAGGCCGCTGGCAAGCAGCCGTTGCAGCCGTTCGCCATCGTGCATGCGGGAGAGGGTCAGGGTCATGGCGGTGGAGGAGACCATGCCGCCGAGCAGGGCAGTGAGCAGCAGTCCGGCACGGGTGCCCACCAGGCGGATCGCGACATAGGCGGCGAAGCCGATGCCGGCGATCAGCACCACCATCCACCAGGTCTCGTAGGGGTTGAATGCGCTCCACGGGCCGTAGCCCCGGTTCGGCAGCACCGGCAGCAGCACCAGGGAGATGAACAGCAGCTTCAGGGCGCCGGACAGCTCCTTCGCCGACAGCTTGCGTAGAGCGGCATGCAGAGCGCCCTTGAGACTCAGCAGCAGGGCTATCACCACCGCCCCGGCGGCCGCCAGCTCGGGACCTTCGGTCAGCGCCAGGCTGCCGAGCAGGAAGGTCAGCAGCAGGGCGATCTCGCTGGTCATGCCGCGGTCTTCGCTCTTGAGCAGGTCGCCGATATAACCGGCCAGGACCAGCAGGCTGAGCGCCAGCAGGATGGCGATCCAGGCGGCCAGGCCCAGATGCTGACCGAGCAGCGCCGCAATCCCTCCGAGCAGGCCGCTCAGGCCGAAGGTGCGGATGCCCGCGACCAGGTGGGTGTCGTCGGTGTCGCGGGCGCTCCAGCCGCGCTCGGCGCCGATCAGCAGGCCGACGGCCAGGGACGTGGCCAGGTTGAACATGACCTCGAGATTGGGCATCGCAGAACTCGCTCAGGGAGGAGTGCGCAGTTTACCCATGCCTGATGGCGTTTTGCTCAGCGCAGGGCCAGATGCCGGCTGAGCAGGGCGCGCAGTGCAGCCGGCTTGACCGGCTTGCCCAGGTAGTCGAGGCCGGTGGCATGGATTTCCGCCACCAGCTCGGGACGCGCGTCGGCGCTGATCACCACCCCCGGCAGCGGCTGGCCGAGGCGGGTGCGCAGCCAGGCCATCAGTTCGGTACCGGTTTCCCCCTGGTCCAGGTGGTAGTCCACCAGGGCCACCTGCGGATGCACTTCTTCTTCCAGCAGTTGCTCGCACTCCTGGCGGTTGCGCGCTGTCCAGACCTGGCACCCCCAACGCGACAGCAGGCTGTGCATGGCGGTGAGGATGCTGTCTTCGTTGTCCACGCAGAGCACCTGAGCGCCTTCCAGGGCGTGGCCGCTGGGCATGGAAACGCTTTCCCGGCTCGGCTTGGCCACCGTCGTGGTACGGGCCAGAGGAACGGTGACGCTGAACACGCTGCCCTTGCCCAGCCAGGAACGCACCTCCAGATGATGGCCGAGCACCCGGCAGAGTCCGTCGGCGATGGCCAGGCCGAGGCCGAGGCCTTTCTCGGCGTTGGTGTTGTGGCTGTCCAGGCGCTTGAATTCCTTGAATATCTCCTGCCGCTTGTCCTCCGGGATGCCCGGTCCGCGATCCCATACTTCCAGGCGCAGCTGGTCGCCCTGACGGCGCACGCCGAGCAGCACGTGGCCCTTGGCGTAGCGGAAAGCGTTGGTGAGGAAGTTCTGCAGAACCCGACGCAGCAGTTTCATATCGCTGTTGATGCGCAGCTGGCTGCTGCGCAGGCGGAAATCGATGCCTTGCTCCCGCGCCAGCGCCTTGAACTCGGCACCCAGGGTGTCGTAGAGGGCGCTGACGGGGAAGTTGCTGGGCTCCGGGGCTATGCGCCCGCTTTCCAGGCGCGAGATGTCCAGCAGGTCGGTGATCAGGTCCTCGCTGGAGCGCAGCGAACTGTCCAGATGCTGTACCAGCTTCTGCGCCTCCTCCGGCAGCGGCGGATCCTGGTGGGCCAGGGCCGCGGTGAACAGCCGGGCGGCGTTCAGGGGCTGCATCAGGTCGTGACTGACCGCGGCGAGGAAGCGGGTCTTCGACTTGTTCGCCGCCTCGGCGTTGCTCTTGGCCTCGCTCAGCGCCTGGTTCAGTTGCGAGAGCTCCCGGGTCCGCTCGGCGACCCGCTGCTCGAGGCCCTCGTTGGCGGCCTTGAGGGCGCGTTCGGCCTCGCGGAACTCAGTGATGTCGGTGAAGCTGGTGACGAAGCCGCCGCCGGGCATGGGGTTGCCGATCAGCTCGATCACCCGGCCATTGGGGAACAGCCGCTCGAAGGTGTGTGGGGTGCCCAGGCGCATCCAGTACAGGCGCTTGCTGACGTGCTCCTCCACGTCGCCGGGGCCGAGCAGGCCGCGCTGGGCATTGAAGCGGATCAGGTCGGCGATGGGCCGGCCGACGTAGATCAGGCCCTCTGGATAGTCGAACAGCTCCAGGTAGCGGCGGTTCCAGGCCACCAGCCGCAGTGAGCCGTCCACCACGCTGATGCCCTGGCTGATGTTCTCGATCGCCCCCTGCAGCAGGGCACGGTTGAATTCCAGCACCTCCGAGGCTTCGTCGACGATCCGCACGACGTCCTCGACCTGCATTTCCCGCCCCTCGATGGCCGCCTTGACCACCGCCCGCGTCGAGGAGGCGCCGAGTACGCCGGCGAGCAGCCGCTCAGTGTGGTCGATCCACTCGCTTGTGGCGGCCTGATTGGGGTTGAAGGTCATGCCGTTGCGCAGGGCGAAGCGCTGGAAGCTCCTGTGCGCGTGGTCCTCACCGACGAAGCGGGCGGCGAGCATCAGCAGGTCGTTCACCTGGACGGCCAGCAGGGAGCGGCCGCTCGGGCGAAGGGTGGCCTCCTGGCCGATGAAGCGGCTGGCCTGCCAGTGTTCGGAAACGCGGGTCCGCGAGAGCATGGAGACGCTGGCGAAGACCGCCCAGTTGCCGGCCAGGGAGATGACCACGCCGAGGGTGAGCGGATCGATCGGCAGCCCCAGGGGCTTGTTCGCCAGCCAGTCGAGGCCGGGGAACTGCTCGAGCGGCCAGCCGAGCCGGCGGGAGATCAGCGGCACCATCAGGGTATAGCTCCACAGCAGCGCCCCAGTGGCAAGGCCGGCGAACACGCCGCGGCGGTTGGCCTGCTTCCAGTACAGCGCTCCGAGCATGGCGGGCGTCAGCTGGGTGATCGCGGCGAAGGCGATCTGGCCGATGGTGGCCAGGCTGGTGGTCGGACCGAGCAGTCGATAGATGACATAGGCCAGCAGGAGAATGGCGACGATGCTGACCCGCCGCACCGAAAGCATCCAGTGACGGAAGTCCTCGAAGGGCCGTTCGGCGTTCTTGCGGCGCAGCAGCCAAGGCAGCAGGATGTCGTTGGAGAGCATGGTCGACAGCGCCACGCTGGCGACGATCACCATACCGGTGGCCGCCGAAGCGCCGCCGATGAAGGCGAGCAGGGCCAGTGCCGGATGCTTTTCCGCCAGCGGCAGGTTGATCACGAAGGAATCGGGAATCATGCCGGACGGCAGCCTGAGCTGCCCGGCCAGGGCGATCGGCACCACGAACAGTGCGGCGAGCACCAGGTACAGCGGAAACACCCATCGCGCCAGACGCATGTCCTGCGGGTCGGTGTTCTCCACCACGGTGACGTGGAACTGCCGCGGCAGGCAGATGATCGCCATCATTGCCACGCCGGTCTGCACCAGCAGCGACGGCCAGTTCACCGACTGCGCCCAGAAGTGCTCGAGCTGCGGGGCGACCGCCGCCTTGTCGAGGAGATCGCCGAGACCGTCGTACAGGCCGTAGCAGACGAAGGCGCCCACCGAGAGGAAGGCGAGTAGCTTGACCAGGGACTCGAAGGCGATCGCCAGCATCATGCCGCGGTGGTGCTCGGTGGCGTCCAGGCTGCGGGTACCGAACAGGATGGTGAACAGCGCCAGTATCACGGACACGATCAGCGCTGTGTCCTGGCCGCGTGTGCCGCCGCTGTCCACGCCGGCGCCGATCAGCAGGTCGACGCCGAGGACGATCCCTTTTAGCTGCAGGGCTATATAAGGAAGGACGCCCACCAGGCAGATCAGCGTCACCACTACCGCCAGCGCCTGGGACTTGCCATAGCGCGCGGCGATGAAGTCGGCGATGGAGGTGATGTTCTCCTGTTTGCTGATCATGATGATCTTCTGCAGCATCCAGGGGGCGAACAGCAGCAGGAGCATCGGACCGAGGTAGATCGGCAGGAAGGCCCAGACCTGTTCGGCGGCCTGGCCGACCGCACCGAAGAAGGTCCAGCTGGTGCAGTACACTGCCAGCGACAGGCTGTAGACCCAGGCACGCACGCGCGGCGGCAGCGGTGCCCGCCGGTCCCCGTAGAAGGCGACGGCGAAGAGAATGGCCATATAGGTCAGGGCGACTGCAGCGATCAGCCCGATGGACAGCGACATGCTAACTCCGAACAAGACAGAAACTCCCGGGCCGGTTAATGTGTGGATGCACTGGCGTGGCGCAATTCGTCGGCAGTGGCGCGACCCCGGGAATCCGAAGTGTCGCAGCAAAAAAACGGGCCTGCGACGAAGGTAGCAAGGCTTTCGGGCGCTCTGCGCGAATATGTCGCAGAAATGCTCGCTATCTCCCGGCCTTGCCCGCTTCCGTATTCCGCCGTTCAATGGCGGCCCCGCCGTCAGCCGACCCTTCAGGAAAACCACGGAAGATGAACCCGCGTTCGCCATCGGCCCTGCTGCTCAAGCGGCGTTTTCTGCCGTTCTTCATTACCCAACTGCTGGGTGCGTTCAACGACAACCTGTTCAAGCAGTCGCTGGTGCTCATCATTCTCTACCGCCTCGGCGGGCAGAGTCAGAGCCTGCTGGTCAATCTCTGCGCACTGCTGTTCATCCTGCCATTCTTCCTGTTTTCGGCCCTCGGTGGCCAGTTCGGCGAGAAGTTCGCCAAGGATGCCCTGATGCGGGCGTTAAAGCTGGCCGAGATCGTCATCATGCTGGTCGGTGCCGTCGGCATATGCTGGGGCAACCTGCCGCTGATGCTGGCTGCGCTGTTCTGCATGGGCAGTCATTCGGCGCTCTTCGGTCCGGTCAAATACTCGATCCTGCCGCAGCACCTGCATGGCGACGAACTGGTCGGTGGCAATGCCCTGGTGGAAACGGGCACCTTCCTCGCCATTCTCGCCGGCACCATCGGGGCGGGCCTGCTCATGTCGCAGGAACGCTACGCTGCCGCCGTTTCCGTCGCTGTGGTGCTGGTGGCGCTGTTCGGCTATCTGGCCAGTCGCGGCATCCCGCGCGCCCATGCGGCTTTGCCGGAGCTGCAGCTGGACTGGAACATCCTCCGCCAATCCGGAGAAACCCTGCGTCTCGGTTTGTCCGGGCAGCATGTCTCGGTATCGAGATCGCTGCTGGGAAACTCATGGTTCTGGTTCCTTGGGGCGACCTACCTGACGCAGATTCCTGCCTATGCCAAGGATTGGCTGCACGGCGACGAAAGCGTGGTGACGCTGATTCTCACGGTATTTTCGGTGGGTATCGCGCTGGGCTCGATGCTCTGCGCGCGGCTCTCCAAGGGGAGGCTGGAGCTCGGCCTAGTACCGCTCGGTGCCATCGGCCTGACCCTGTGCGGCCTTCTGCTCTACTGGCATTCGGATGGCTTTTCTGCAGGTCATCCTCCCCAGGACTGGCTTGCATTGCTGCTTCAGGGCAAGGCCTGGTGGGTGCTGGTGGATATCCTGGGGCTCGGCGCCTTCGGCGGCTTCTATATCGTACCGCTCTACTCCCTGATCCAGGCACGCACCGAGGAGGGCCAGCGGTCCCGGGTGGTGGCAGCTAACAACATCCTCAATGCCCTGCTGATGGTCGTCTCCGCAATAGCGGCAATTATCCTGCTGAGTGTAGTCGGCCTGTCGATACCACAGCTGTTCCTGGTCGTCTCGCTGCTCAATCTGGCGGTGAACGGCTATCTCTTCCATGCCGTTCCCGAATTCACCATGCGCTTTCTATCCTGGCTGTTCGGACGTTTCCTATCGCGTCGAGCATCGAGGGCTGGAGGCGACTCCTGAGGAGGGGCCGGCCTCGCTGCTTTGCAGCCCGCTGTCCGCGCTCGATGAGCGGCCAATCGGCGATGCGTTGCGTCGACCGGGGGGCGTTGCCCCGCCGGGGAAGGCGAGAGTCGGTCGGCTCGGGAGTCGGTCTGGAAGGTCGCCGAATGGCTGGATGCCGGCGAGCTGATGTGCCTTTTTCCAACGGCAAGCTGATAGCAGAGCGAGGCGCAGGTCGCGGCGTTGCGCGGCGACCTGCGCCGATTCGCTGGCTTGAGAGGATTTCAGAGGCCTTGGGGAATCTCTTCGCCACCCAGGGCTTCGAACAGCTTGGGCAGGAACTCGACAAGGGTCATCATCATCAGGGTGAAGCTGGCGTCCTGCTGGCTCAGTGCATCGTCGCCACCTTCCTGCTCGGCCTGTTCTTGCAGCAGGTCTTCGAAGCGCAGGCGCTTGATGACCAGCTTGTCGTCCAGCACGAAGGACAGCTTGTCCTGCCAGGCCAGCGCCAGTTGGGTGACCTGCTTGCCCGTGGAGAGATGCAGCTGGATCTCCTCGCTGGTCAGGTCCTGGCGTTTGCATCGCACCACGCCGCCATCCTCATGGGTATCGCGCAGTTCGCACTCATCGAGCACATAGAACTCATCGGCGGCTTTCTGCGTCTTCAGCCAGTCGGTGAGGGTGGCGCTCGGGGCGATCTTCACGCTCAGCGGGCGGACCGGCAGCGAGCCGATGGCTTCGCGCAGGGTGGAAAGCAGGTCTTCGGCCTTCCTGGCGCTGGCCGAGTCGACCAGGATCAGCCCCTGCTTGGGCATGATTGCGGCATAGGTCGAGGCACGACGGATGAAGGCGCGTGGCAGGAAGGTCTGGATGATCTCGTCCTTCAGCTGATCACGCTCCTTCTTGTAGACCTTGCGCATCTGCTCGGTTTCGATCTCGTCCACTTTCTCCTTCAGTGCATCCCGCACCACACTGCTTGGCAGGATACGCTCCTCCTTGCGGGCGGCGATCAGCAGGAATTCCTGGCTGGCGTGCACCAGAGGAGCATCTTCGCCCTTGCCGAAGGGGGCGACGAAACCGTAGGTCGCCAGCTCCTGACTGGCACAGGGGCGGGCCGGTTTGGCGGCGAGCGCGGTTTCCAGCGCCTCGGCCTCGAAGGGAACGTCCTGGGTGAGACGATAGACGAGCAGGTTGCGGAACCACATGGGGGCTGGTATCTCCATTGCGCAAAGCGGGCATTATTCTCTTGCCGGCCTTCCCGGCCAACCCCGAGCTAACCCTTTGGAACATCTGAGAATTTTTTTCGTCAGGGGGCTTGCCAAGGCACATCGGCATCTCTAGAATGCGCCCCACTTCGAGAGCAAATGGGTGGTTAGCTCAGCCGGGAGAGCATCTGCCTTACAAGCAGAGGGTCGGCGGTTCGATCCCGTCACCACCCACCATCTCGTGGTAATGCGCAGCGGTAGTTCAGTCGGTTAGAATACCGGCCTGTCACGCCGGGGGTCGCGGGTTCGAGTCCCGTCCGCTGCGCCACATAGATTCCTGTAGGCTGGACAGAGCCTGCTGGAGGACGAAGAAAGCGGCCAGTGGCCGCTTTTTTTGTTTCTGCCTTCATGCGATCGCTTGTCCCGCCGGATAAGATCGATTCCTGCCGGTCTCGTCCTTCTTCCCCTTTCGCCGCCTGAACTTCTTTACCGACTCTTTGCTCCTATCGCAATAGCCAGTGATCGTAGCGGCCTGCTAAGCTCGCGTCTTCACTAGATAGACCTATGGCGTATGAACAAAGGAAACAGCATGAGACAACATCGGTTGGCTGCGGCTATAGCCCTGGTGGGTCTGGTTCTGACGGGTTGCGATTCGCCAACCAGCGTCGAGCTGAAAACCCCCTCGCAGAAGGCTTCCTATGGCATCGGCCTGAACATGGGCAAGAGTCTTGCCCAGGAAGGCATGGATGACCTGGACCCGAAGGCCGTCGCTCTGGGTATCGAGGATGCGATCGGCAAGAAGGAGCAGCGACTGAAGGATGAGGAGCTGATCGAGGCCTTTGCTTCCCTGCAGAAGCGAGCCGAAGAGCGTCTGGCTGCGATGGGCGAGGAAAACGCCAAGGCCGGCAAGAAATTCCTCGAGGAGAATGCCAAGCGCGCAGGCGTGACCACCACGGCTTCCGGTCTGCAGTACGAGGTGCTGAAGAAGGCCGATGGCGCTCAGCCCAAGCCCAGCGATGTGGTTACCGTGCATTATGAAGGGCGCCTGATCGACGGCACCGTCTTCGACAGCTCCGTAGAGCGCGGTAGTCCCATCGATCTGCCGGTCAGCGGCGTGATCCCCGGCTGGGTCGAAGGCTTGCAGCTGATGCACGTCGGCGAGAAGTTCAAGCTGTACATTCCCAGCGAGCTGGCCTATGGGGCGCAGAGTCCGAGCCCTGCGATTCCGGCGAACTCGGTGCTGGTGTTCGACCTGGAGCTGCTCGGCATCAAGGATCAGCCTGGCGAACTGGCTACTCCCGGCGACGAGCCGGCAGCTGAGCCGGAAGCCGAGTAAGCCTGCCGCGGTAATGGAACGCCCCACCTTGGTGGGGCGTTGTCGTTTCAAGCGGGGGACATAAAGGCCTGTTCTACGGTGGTGTCAGGGAGTTGGCGCCATAAGCTGACATTGTCGCAGGGTTATTCACATCATCCGGTTATTTGCAAGTTCGACCTGAGAACCTCATGGCCTATTTCTCAGAAAATTTCAACCTTTTGATTTTTTTGAGATTTTTTTAATGAACAAAAAATGCCCGATTTGTGCCAGGGCCGCACGGAACGGGCCTTTGCCCGGCTGATTCATACTCTGTTCACAAGGTTATCCACAGGAACCGTGGATAACCTCGGGAAAGCCACGGTTGGCGCGGCGTAGAGGGGAGTGACCATGAAAACACCTTGGGTTTTTGCCCGCTATCTCCGTTTGGCTCAAAGCTTTGTAAGCAAAGGTCGATTGCCGACCCTCCTGCTCGCCGTCGCTCGCAAGATCGCCAGGCGAGAGGGGCGGCTGGGCGGGCTACGGGAAGATCTCCGCCTGCTGCAGGCCTTGTGCCTAGCCTGGTGGCGCGGAGAGTACCGACAGGTCAGTCGCCAGGCCCTGCTCGCCTCAGTGGCCGGGTTGCTGTATTTCCTCTCCCCGCTGGATGCCCTGCCGGACTGGCTGCTAGGGGTAGGTTTCCTGGACGATGTTGCCGTGCTTGCCTGGGTGATGCGTACCTGGCGAGGTGAATTGGATGCCTTCCGGTCCTGGCGTGCGGAGCAGTCCGTCGAGCGAAGGGCGAGTCTGGAGCGTTTGCCGTCCGACGAAGAGTTGGATGCAGATACTCCCAGGCACTGAGAGGTTGGCGGGTACCCGAAATGCGATATCCGGATATCCGCCATGGCTACCCTGCCCATTTCGCCTGTTACCATTTATTTGAGGATGCAGTTCTGGCAGGGGGTTGGAAATGAACGTTCAAGTGATCATGCGCGACGGTGAGGCGGAATATGCGGTGCTGCCGTGGAGCGAATATCAGGCACTGCTGGAGGCTGCCGGAATCGGCAGTGGGGCGCCGGCGAAGGCTGACACCCCGGTGGCCACCGCGGCGCCTCCGCGCCCCGCTCAGCTGAGTGCCCTGCGTGAGGCCCAAGGGCTGTCGCTGGAGCAGCTCGCCAGGTCGGTGGGAATCAGCCCGTCGTACCTGGGCATGATCGAGAGAGGCGAGCGAGAGCCCGATAGTGCCATTCGTCGTGCCCTGGCCCGGGCGTTGGGCTTCACGGAGTGGGGGGCCTAGCCTTGAGCATTCGCATTAGTCGTCAGCACTGGCAAGCGCTGCTGAGCGAGTTGGACGATGCGCGCCAGAGCCGCCATCTTCTGACCTACCGAGCCCTGATCGAACGATTGCAGCTACCCCCGCCGGCCATGCAGACCCTGGCGGCAGCCCTCGAGCATCTGGCGGTGCTGGATGCGCGCGCCGAGCGTCCCTTGCGCAGTTCGCTGGTCATCAGCCAGGGAGCGAGTCGCCTGCCGCGCCCTGGTTTTTTCGACTGCGCGGCGCAGCTGGGACGCTTCTCGGGGGCCCCCGACGGGGCTGCCGCCGCTTCCTGGCATGCGGCAGAGGTCGTGCGAGTCTTCGAGTTCAGCTACGAGGGGTTGTGAATGCTTTTTTTACGCTTGCGAGCCATGCTCGGCTATCAGCTGTCCCGACAGCTTTTCCACCAGAAGTGGCTGATGCGCCAACCTCGCATCTGGCGCTGGATGGAGGGGCAATTCGCGCGGATGGCGAATCTCGGTAACATCCAGGCCCAGAGTTTCTACGGACATCTGCTGTTGTTCCGTGGGCAGGGGCTGGGCGCTCGCCAGGAGGGGAGACGTCTGCTCGGCCTGGCTGCCGCGAGGGGGGATGGTAAGGCTGCCTATCAATTGGGCGTGCTCAGTCTCGCGGGGGATTCCCAGCAGGAGCCGGATGCGGTCGCTGCGGCCCGTTGGTGGGAAGCGGCCGCGGCAGCGGGGCATCCGCTGGCGGCCCATCGGTTGGCCAAGCTATTCCGTGAGGGCGGTCATGGCTTCAAGGCCGATGCCGAGCAGGCGCAGCGTTACGAAGGGCGCGCCCGAGAGCTCGGCTTCCGGTAAGAGAAAAAAAGAAGGGGCCGCATGACGGCCCCTTGGTCTTGAGTGAGTCTTTCGTGTGGACTCAGTGTTTGGCCACCGCCTCCTTGCTCAGGCTGAGGTAGTCGAGCAGGATGCGCCCGGTTTCCGCCAGGTAGGCATCGTCCTCGGGTGGCGTCTTGTCGTCCGCGGCTGGCAGGGTGTCCTCGTCTTCTTCCTTCAGTTCTTTCAGCAGCTCCTCGCCCTTGGCCTGACGGCGGGCGTTTTCGATGGCCAGCTGCTTGGCCTCGATCTCGTCGTGCTGGGCGCGGCGTTTGCCCTCATTGAGGCTGAGCGTGGTTTCCTGCATCAACTGGCGGCTCAGGTCCAGACGCTTGCGGGTGAAGACGAAGTCCGGGTCCGTTTCCGTCCGCTGGTTGTGTTTTGCCTTGAGCTCGGCCAGGAATGGCTTGAAGGGGTTCTTTTCTGGCTGGATCGCCGGGCGGATGCTGTCCCAGGGCATGGCCTCGGGCAGGGCGCTTTCGCCGATTTCCTTCGTATCCACCACGTCCGGATAGCTGATGTCCGGAATCACGCCCTGATGCTGGGTACTTTGTCCGGAAACCCGATAGAACTTGGCCAGGGTCAGCTTCAGCTCGCCATGGTTGAGCGGCTGGATGGTCTGCACGGTACCCTTCCCGAAGGTCTGGCCGCCGATGATCAGGGCGCGATGATAGTCCTGCATGGCGCCGGCGAAGATCTCCGAGGCCGAAGCCGACAGGCGGTTGACCAGCACGGCCATTGGCCCGGTGTAGTAGGTGCCGCTGTCCTCGTCGGCGAGTACGTCGACCCGACCATCGCTGTTGCGCACCAGCACGGTCGGTCCCTGGTCGATGAACAGCCCGGTCAGTTCGGTGGCTTCCTGCAGCGAGCCGCCGCCATTGTTGCGCAGGTCGATGACGACGCCGTCGACCTTTTCCTTCTTCAGCTCGCTGAGCAGGCGCTTCACGTCGCGTGTGGTGCTCTTGTAGTCGGGATCGCCGGCCCGGAACGCCTTGAAGTCCAGGTAGAAGGCCGGGATCTCGATCACCCCGAGCTTGTACTGGCGGCCATCGTGGGACAACTGGAGCACGGACTTCTTCGCCGCCTGCTCCTCCAGCTTGACCGCTTCGCGGGTGATGGAAACGACCTTGCTGGTTTCGTCGTTGGGGGCGTTCTTCGCCGGGATGACTTCCAGGCGTACCACCGAGCCTTTCGGTCCGCGGATCAGCTTGACCACCTCGTCCAGGCGCCAGCCGATCACGTCGACCATTTCTCCGTCGCCCTGGGCGACGCCGATGATCCGGTCGGCAGGGGCGAGCTGCTTGCTCTTCTCGGCGGGGCCGGCAGGCACCAGGCGTACTACCTTGACGTGCTCGTTATCGCTTTGTAGCACGGCGCCGATGCCTTCCAGCGACAGGCTCATGTTGATGTCGAAGTTTTCCGCGTTATCCGGCGACAGGTAATTGGTGTGCGGATCGTAGGTCTGGGCGAAGGCGTTGATGTAGGCCTGGAAGACGTCTTCGCTACGGGTCTGCTCAAGGCGCGCCAACTGGTTCTTGTAACGCTTGACGAGCAGTTCGCGGATGGCGTTGGGCTGCTTGCCGGCGATCTTCAGGCGCAGGACCTCGTCTTTCAGGCGCTTGCGCCAGAGGTCGTCGAGGGAGGCGGTGTCCTTGGCCCAGGGGGCATTCTCGCGGTCGATCAACAGGGTTTCGTCGCCGCTGAAGTCGAACAGCTCATCACCCTTCTGGAGTTGGGCGAGGGTGAAGTTGAGGCGCTCTTCCTGGCGGGTGAGATAGCGCTTGTAGATGGTGAAGCCCGGACGCAGATCGCCGCTCTTTAGAAAGTCGTCGAACTGGGTCCGCCAGCGGTCGAATTCGGCGATGTCGCTCGCAGTGAAATAGCTGCGACTCGGGTCGAGCAGCTTGAGGTAGCTCTCGTAGATCTTGACCGAGCGGGCGTCGTCCAGCGGCGGCTTGCTGTAGTGGTGACGCTTGAGCAGCTCGACCACGTTCAGGCTGGCGATCACCTGATCGCGATCCGGTTGCAGGGCTTCCCAGTTGGCGGCGGCTGCGGCGAAAGGCGCGAGCAGCGAAGCGCTGAGACCAAGGCTGAGGGCGAGAACGGTGCTGGGGAGGAAGCGCTTCATTATGATTCGACTACTGGGAAGTGATAACGCATATATTAGGCCAACCAGGCAGAGGGCGGGTTCCGTTTCAGCTTGACGGCAAGCGCCGATACTGCATCGGACGAGTCAAAAACCTACTATGGAGGTAGCATGAAGGCATTGCAAGGCGTCGAAGGTAATGTGGAGTGGAGGGAGCGCCCGGCTCCGACCTGCGATGTGGGACAGGTCAGAATCCGGGTAGCCGCCGCCGGCCTGAATCGGGCCGACCTGTTGCAGCGTGCCGGCCTCTATCCGCCACCTCCGGGGGTTAGCGATGCGCTCGGCCTGGAATGCGCCGGCGTGATCAGCGAAGTCGGCGCAGGTGCCAGCTGGAAGGTCGGCGACCGGGTCTGCGCGCTGCTGGCAGGCGGTGGCATGGCGGATGAGGTGGTAGTGGACGCGCGGCACGTTCTGCCGGTGCCGGAGGGCCTGTCGCTGGCCGAAGCGGCCGTCCTGCCCGAGGTTTATGCCACCGCGTGGCTCAATCTGTTCAAGCTGGGAGCCCTGAAACCGGGCGAGAAGGTCCTGATCCATGCCGGTGCCAGTGGCGTCGGTTCGGCGGGCATCCAGCTATGCAAGGCCTTCGGCAATCCCTGCTGGGTCAGCGTCGGTTCCACCGAGCGCCTGGCCTATTGCGAAAGCCTCGGGGCTCAAGGCGGCGTCGTGCGGACCCAGGATATGGAGAGTCTGCGCGACTTCGCGCCTTTCGACGTGATCCTCGACCCGGTCGGTGCCCGTTATGCCGCGCTCGACCTCGATATCGTCGCCCGTGACGGCCGCTGGGTGGTGATCGGGCTCATGGGCGGGCGCGAAGCGACCTTGGACCTGGCCAAGCTGCTGGGCAAGCGGGTGCAGCTGATCGGCTCGACGCTGCGCAATCGTGACGATCTATTCAAGGGCGAACTCATCGGTGAGCTGTGCCAGAATGTCTGGCCGCTCTTCGCTGAGGGGCGCCTGCAGCCGCGGCTGGAGCGCAGCTTCGCGGCTAAGGATGTCGAGGAAGCGTTCGAATCGCTGGCGAGCAACCAGGTCGCCGGCAAGTTGGCGCTGCTGATCGACGAGAGTCTGCACTGAGTGGCTGACGAGGCCGGCAGCGGTCAGGCGCCGGTCTCGCCAGTAGTTGTGGCGTCAGGGTAGCTCGGGGCTGGAATAGAACGCCGTGAGCACCTTGACCAGATGCGACAGATCCTGGCTGCCGGCCAGTTCCCGGATCGAGTGCATGGCGAAGGTCGGCAGACCGATATCGACGGTGCGCACTCCCAGCTGGCTGGATGTGATCGGCCCGATGGTCGAGCCGCAGCCCATGTCGCTGCGGGTGACGAAGCTCTGCACCGGAACCTCCACGTCGAAGCACAGGTGGCGGAAGAATCCGGCGGTCTCGCTGTTGGTGGCGTAGCGCTGGTTGCTATTGATCTTGATCACCGGGCCGGCGTTGAGCTTGGGTCCGTGATTGTCGTCATGGCGATCAGCATAGTTGGGGTGCACGCCATGGGCGTTGTCGGCCGAGACCAGCAGGGACTTCTGCATGATGCGCACGAAGTCGTCGCCCTCGGGCAGCAGGCGGTGGAGTACCTGGTCGAGGAAGGGGCCGTCGGCGCCGCAGGCGGAGCTGGAGCCGACCTCTTCGTGATCGGTGCAGACCAGTACGCAGTTTTCCTCCTCGCCGGTGGAGAGCAGGGCCTGCAGGCCGGCATAGCAGGACAGCAGGTTGTCCAGGCGGGCGCCGGCGATGAAGTCGCCGTTCAGGCCAATCAGCGCCGCTGGCTGGGTGTCGTAGAAGCACAGCTCGAAGTCCAGCACCACGTCGGCATTGATGTCGTGCTCGCGGCGCAGTTGCTCGGCCAGCAGGGCACGAAAGTCGGCGCGCTCGTCACCGGCAATTTGCGCCAGGATCGGCGGTAATTCGGACTGAGCGTTGATGTTCCAGCCTTCGTTGGCGCTGCGATTCAGATGGATGGCCAGGTTGGGAATGATGGCAATCGGCTGCTTGAAGTCGATCAGTTGGCTCTCGACTTTGCCGCCGTGGCGGAAGGTGACCCGCCCAGCGAGGGACAGGTCGCGATCGAACCAGGGGGCGAGGAGCGCACCGCCGTAGACTTCCACGCCGAGCTGCCAGAAGCCCTGGCGCTGCAGTTCCGGCTGGGGCTTGACCCGCAGGCAGGGGCTGTCGGTATGCGCCCCTACCAGTCGCAGGCCGGTTTCCAGCGGCGAGTGCCGGCCGAGCTGAACGGCGATGATCGACGAGTCGTTACGGGTGATGTAGTAGCGTCCCCTGGGATAGGTCGACCAGGCTTCTCGCTCGTCCAGACGCTGATAGCCGGCGGCCTCGAGCTGCCGGGCCAGGCTCGCGCAGGCATGAAAAGGGGTGGGCGATGCCTTGAGGTAGTCGATCAGGCCTTGATTGAGTTCTTTGCGCATAAGTGACTCCGGACAGCGATGCCTCGGAGTGTATCCCATCGAGCGTGACGGGCGTAATTAGACGCTCGACGGGCTCGACCCGTTACCGGTTTTCGCGCCGCCGGAGAGGGGCGCGCGACGCCGCCGTTCCCCGGCTCTATCCATTGGGTGGGATACTGTTGCCCGCCAATCTGCCGGATGTGTCCCTAGAAGGGGGCCGGGCTCTCGAAGCGCAGGCGCTGGCCGCTCTGCGGATGGCTGAAGGCGAGCATGCTGGCATGCAGGCAGAGGCGTTCGAAGGCGGCAAGGGCCTCGGCGTGGGCATACAGGCGGTCGCCCAGCAGCGGATGGCCGATGGCGAGCATGTGCACGCGCAACTGGTGCGAGCGACCGGTGATCGGGGTCAGCTCGACCCGGCTGTACTGGCCGCAACGCTCGAGCACACGCCAGAAGGTCAGGGCGTGACGTCCGAGTTCATGATCGACCACGTGTCGCGGCTTGGTCGGCGGGTCGTAGCGCAGCGGCAGCTCGATGCGCCCGCTGTCCGCTTCCGGTTCGTCCCAGCAGAGCGCGGTATAGGCCTTCTCGGTCTCGCGGTCGTGGAACTGGCGGGACAGTTCGCGATGGCTGTCGGCATCGCGGGCGAGGACGATCAGTCCGGATGTCTCCCAGTCGAGGCGGTGCACGATGCGTGCCTCCGGATAGCCGTTCTCCTGCAGGCGGGTGACCAGGCAGTCCCGGTTGTCCTCGGCACGGCCGGGCACCGAGAGCAACAGGGTGGGCTTGTTGATCACCAGCAGGGCGTCGTCTTCGTGGACGATTTCGATGTTCGACAGGGGCATTTGGCTATCCGGAAACGAAGACGGCGGCCGCAGCCGCCGTCTTGTGGGGGTGAATCGATCAACGCTCCGGCAGGGTGACGTTGAGTTCGAGGATGGAGCAGTTGCCCTGGTTTTCCAGGATCACCTGCACCTGATCGTTGTCGATATTGACGTATTTGCGGATCACTTCGACCAGTTCCTGCTGCAAAGCCGGAAGGTAGTCGGGCTGGCTGCGCTGACCGCGTTCGTGGGCGACGATGATTTGCAGACGCTCTTTCGCGACAGCGGCAGAAGATTGCTTCTTGCGTTCGCGAAAGAAGTCGAAAATGTTCATTCACGACCTCCAAACAGGCGTTGCAGGAAGCCCTTCTTCTGCACGTCGAGGAAACGGTGCGGCACTTCCTTGCCGAGCAGGCGATCGACCGCATCGCTATAGGCCTGCCCGGCATCGCTCTCTTCGTCGAGGATCACCGGGATACCCTGGTTGGAAGCCTTCAGCACCGCCTGGGACTCCGGGATCACGCCGAGCAGACGGATGGCGAGGATCTCCTCGACGTCGCCTACGCCGAGCATTTCGCCCTTGGTCACGCGTGCCGGGTTGTAACGGGTCAGCAGCAGATGCTCCTTGATCGGCTCGGCGCCGGTTTCGGCCCGCTGGGACTTGCTGGCGAGCAGGCCGAGCATGCGGTCGGAGTCGCGTACCGAGGAGACCTCGGGGTTGGTCACGATGACCGCCTCGTCGGCGAAGTACATGGCCAGATGTGCGCCTTTCTCGATGCCCGCCGGCGAATCGCAGACGATGTATTCGAAATTCTCGCGCAACTCTTCCATGACCTTGCCGACGCCCTCCTTGGTCAGGGCGTCCTTATCGCGGGTCTGGCTGGCCGCCAGCACGTAGAGGTTCTCGAGGCGCTTGTCCTTGATCAGGGCCTGGGTCAGGGTGGCGTCTCCGTTGATAACGTTGACGAAGTCGTACACCACACGGCGTTCGCAGCCCATGATCAGGTCGAGATTACGCAGACCGACGTCGAAGTCGACGATGACGGTCTTGTGCCCGCGCAGAGCGAGGCCGGTACCGATGGCGGCGCTAGTTGTGGTTTTGCCTACGCCACCCTTGCCGGAAGTGACAACGAGAATCTTGGCCAAGGTGATTCACCCCAAATGAAGGAATATCGGGAGCTTCATGCCGCGTCCACAGGCAGAGAAAAAGCCGGTGAAAGCCCCCCAAATCGCGGCAGTATCCGTTAAAGTCGGGTGATGTTCAACACATCGCCCGACAGATGTATGTGTACCGCTTCACCCCAGAGCGGATCGCGTCTGAGGTCCTCGGCGACCTTGTAATGGCCGGCGATGGAAACCAGTTCCGCAGCCAGTTGCTTGCAGAAAATGCGGGCCTGGGTATTGCCCTTGATACCCGCCAGCGCGCGACCGCGCATCGGTGCGTATACATGGATGTTGCCATCGGCCAGCAGTTCCGCTCCGGCACTCACCGGGGCCAGGACCAGCAGGTCCCCGCCCGGGGCATAGACCTGCTGGCCGCTGCGCACCGGAGTGCTGACGACCTTGGTCGGCTTGGTTACCGGTTCGGCCGGTTTTTCCGGTTTCTTCTGCTCCGCGGGGGGGCTGCCGGCCGGATTGAGCGGCCTTTCCCGGGCCCCGGACGGGGGCAGGACCGGAAGATCCAGGATGCGCGCGGCGGCGATGTGCTCCGCCCGGCTGGCGCGGATCGCCAGGGTGCGCAGGCCGTGCCGCCGGCAGACCGCCATCAGTGCGGCCAGATCGAGTGCTTCGGCTCCCTGCTCGAGCTTGTCCAGCGCTAGGATCAGGGGCGTGTTCTGGAAGAAGTTCGGAGCCTGCGCCACCTTGACACTCAACTGGCGTTCAAGACGGTCGAGATCGTTCTGCGCCAGCTCCAGCACGGTGATGGCCAGCATGCTGCCCTTGAGCTGGAAGACGGAGGCTTGGTCGAGGGGTTCGGCTTGACTCATGATCTGCCCATTGCATTCGGTGGCGGGACTTATAGCGGGAAAAACTGCCGGAAGCTAGAGCCTGTCCTCCAGGCGGTTCCCAGCCTTCCGGGGCGGGCTCGCCCAGGCTGACACCCGGGGCGGGTTGGAGCGGCGGTTTCGCTTCGAGTTCCGATGGTCGGCGGCATTTCCCGATAGAATGCCGCGTTCCGCCGCCTCCGAGTCTGAGAATGGATCGCCCGCGTTTTCGAGCCCGTTTCCTCCATCCGCGCTTCTGGCTGCTCTGGCTGGGATTGGGCTTGCTCTGGCTGCTGGTGCAGTTGCCTTATGTCTGCCTGCTGTGGCTGGGACGCGGGCTGGGGGCGCTGATGTTCCATCTGGCCGGGTCCCGGCGCCGGATCGCCAGGCGCAATCTCGAGTTGTGCTTTCCCGAGCTATCGGAGGCCCGGCGCGAGCAGCTGTTGCGGGAGAACTTCGCCTCGACCGGCATCGCCTTCTTCGAAATGGCCATGAGCTGGTGGTGGCCCCGGCAGCGCTTGGCCCGACTGGCGCGCATCGAGGGCCTGGAGCACCTGCAGCGGGCGCAGGCCGAAGGCCGGGGGGTGATCCTGATGGCTTTCCACTTCACCACCCTGGAGATCGGCGCTGCGCTGCTCGGCCAGCGCCAGACCATCGACGGCATGTACCGCGAGCATTCCAACCCGGTGTTCGACTACGTGCAGCGACGCGGCCGCGAACGGCACAACGCCGATGCCACGGCTATCGAGCGCGAGGACATCCGCGCCATGCTCAGGGTGCTGCGGGCCGGGCGGGCGATCTGGTACGCGCCGGATCAGGACTACGGGCGCAAGCAGAGCCTGTTCGCGCCGCTGTTCGGCATTCCCGCGGCGACCGTGACCGCGACCACCAAGTTCGCCCGGCTGGGCAAGGCGAGGGTGGTGCCTTTCAGCCAGTCGCGGCTGGCTGACGGCTCGGGCTACCGCCTGGTGATCCATCCGCCGCTGGAGGATTTCCCCGGCGAGTCGGAGGAGGCCGATTGCCGGCGGATCAACCAGTTGGTCGAACAGGCGATTCGCCAGCAGCCGGAGCAGTACCTGTGGGCGCACCGGCGCTTCAAGACCCGGCCGGACGGCGAGCCGAGCCTGTACAGCTAGCCCCGTCCCCTCAATAGGGGCCCTCGACGAAACTGCCGTTGCGGTAGTCGCGCAGCGCCTGTTCGATTTCCTCCTGGCTGTTCATCACGAAGGGGCCGTACTGCACGATGGGTTCGCCGAGCGGCCGGCCGGCGATCAGCAGCACGCGGGCGCCGCCTTGGCTGTGCAGCCGCAACTCGCCCTGGTCGGACAGGCGCAGCAGGCGGCCGGCGGATGCTTCGGTCCGAGCGTCACCGACGCCGAGACTGCCCTCGTAGACGTACAGCATGACCCGCAGGCCCTCTGCCAGTTTCGGGGTCACCTGGCTGCCGGCCGGCAACTGCAGGTCGAACAGCTGTGGCTCGGTCTGCGGGCGCTGCACCGCGCCGTCCGCACTGATCCGGCCATCCTCGAAGCGCCCGGCGATCACCTTTACGCCGACGCCCTCGGCGGTGCGCAGGCTGGGGATTTCCTCGGGAGCGAAGTCGCGGTAGCCGGGGGCGCACAGCTTGTCCGCGGCCGGCAGGTTGAGCCAGAGCTGGAACCCCCGCATGGTGCCTTCCTGCTGTTCCGGCATCTCGCTGTGGATGACGCCGCGGCCGGCGGTCATCCATTGCACGCCGCCGCTGCCCAGCAGGCCGACGTGGCCCATGTGGTCCTCATGGCGCATGCGCCCTTCGAGCATGTAGGTGATGGTTTCGAAACCCCGGTGCGGGTGCGACGGGAAGCCGGCGATGTATTCGCCGGGATTTTCCGAGCCGAACTCGTCGAGCATCAGGAAGGGATCGAAGCGCTCGAGGCCGGGGCCGCCGATCACCCGCAGCAGGCGTACGCCGGCGCCGTCGGAGGTGGGCTGGCCGACGTGGGTGGAGAGGACGGAGCGGTAGGCGGTCATGATGGGGTTCCCTGCAGAAAAGGAAGGTGGCTGCATCCTAGTCCGAGTCGTTCGGTGAATGGTTGCGACTTTCGCGGGTTATTCATCGAGCCGGTCGATCGATCTCGATCACTCGGCGATCTGCAGATCGCGGGCGCGGCTGTAGACGAAGCGGATCTGCTCGTACTCGAACGGCGAGTTCAGCTGGCCGTAACGGAAGTCGGCGCCGTAGCGGGCGTCCACCCCGCGCAGTATCAGCAGCTCCGGCTGGTCGCTGCTGGTTTTGGCGAAATCCAGGTAGTTGATCTGGTAGGCGCTGAAGAAGTCCGTCACCAGGCCGCCGGCGTCGCGCAGGTTCGAGGGGCCGAGGATCGGCAGCATCAGGTAGGGACCGCCGGGTACGCCGTAGTAGCCGAGGGTCTGGCCGAAATCCTCGCTCTGCCTGTGCAGGCCCATGCGGCTGGCGGGGTCCCACAGGCCGCCGACGCCGAAGATGGTGTTGAACAGCAGGCGTGCGGTGATGTCCAGGGAGCGCTTGCCCTTGAGCTGCAGCACGCTGTTGAGCAGGTTGGACACATCGCCGAGGTTGGCGAAGAAGTTGCCGATGCCGCTGCGGACGAAGCGGGGGGTGACCCGCCGGTAGGTGCGCACCACGGGCAGGAACACCCATTCGTCGAAGCGGTAGTTGAAGTGGTATATCCGGCGGTTCCAGGACTCCCAGGGATCGTAGACGTTCAGCGTGGCGAGGGAGGAGCGCTCGAATTCGCGCTGGCCGAGGGCGGGGTTGAAGCGCAACTGCTCGAGCGGTCGCTTGAAGCCGTCCGGATCCGTTCCCGCGGCGGAGCAGACCAGGGGCGCGCACAGCAGGGCGGCGACCAGCAATGCTCCCCTAGCCACGGAAGAACTCCACCATGGCCCGGCCGTTGACCCGGTAATTGAGGTTGCCGCAGTGTCCGCCGGACGGGTAGAGCGTCAGTCGGTCGCCGAAGGTCCGGCGCAGGAAGCCGATGTCGCCGGGGCCGAGGGTCAGGTCGTCGGCGTTGTGCATCACGGCGATCTTCCGGCTCCTGCTCAGGTAGTCCTGCAGGTCGTACAGGCTGATCCGGCGGACCAGCTGCTCCAGGTTGCCGCCGCCGTTGCGGGCGCGCCACAGCGGCACCAGCTGTTCTTCCAGATAGCACTGGAAGTTGCACAGCAGGGCCCGGGCGAAGAAGGGTTCGAGCGGGGTTCCTTCGTCCATGGGATAGCCGGCCGGGGTGATCAGCCCGCGCTGGTTGAGCAGGTCTGAGGTGAAGGCGATGTCGGCCACCGAGAAGCGGAACACGGAGCCGATCAGCATGGCCATCTCCTCGTTGCTCAGGCGCTCCCCGGACTGCTGGAGGTCGTAGAGCAGGGCGTCGTCTAGGCTGATGTAGCCCCGCTGCTGGAAGTAGCGCGTCAGTTTGCCGAGGATCAGCTCGTAGAAGGTCCGGTTGTTGGTGATGCCGGACACGTCGGTCTGCACCAGGCGGTCGAGGGCGCGCACCGCGGTGTAGAGGTTGACCGGCGGGTTGATCAGCAGCACGCGCTTGAAGTCGAAGCGCCTGGCGGTTTCGTCCAGCCGGCTGACGAAGGCCGCATCGAGCGCGCCGAGACTGTAGCCGGTGAGGTAGTACTCGCTGACCGGCAGATCCGCGTGCTGCTCGCGCACCGCCTGCATGACCCGGTAGAGGTCCTGTGCGTCGTCCTGACTGATGCCGGGCGTGGCGGTGCGCGAGGCGGCGGCCATGAAGTCGTAGCTGGTCGGCGAGGAGAGCTGCACCACGTGGTAGCCGGCGCCGTAGAACAGCCTCTTCAGGTATTCGGTCTTGCCGTTGGCGTAGCTCGCGCCGGTGCCGGAGATGATGAAGATCAGCGGGGCGGTGCCGGCCTGGCGGGCCAGGCGGTAGTGCAGCTCCTTCACCGGCCAGAAGTTGCCCGGCAGCGTGAAGGTCCGCTCCGGGCGCAGGCGCAGGCTGTAGTCGCGCTGCACGATATCGTCGTCGTCCGGCAGGTCCGGGCGCAGCTCCGGCGGCGTGGTGGCGATGGTCGCTTCGAAGGGGTTCTGCAGCGGAAAGCCGTAGCTGGCGGCGTCGATATCGCCAGCCGCTGCGCCGGTGCAGAGGAAAAGCCCGACGAGCAGGGAGACGAAGCGGGATGAGCGTGGCATGGGCGGTGCGACCGGTGTCCGATATGGCCATACGACAGTGACCAGCGCAACGAGTGCCTCCGTCCCTTGCGTCTCCGACGATGGGCGAGGTCGAATGAGGGGCGCCTGCCTCCCTGGAGTGTCCCGATGAACGCCCGTATGCCGCCGATCCTGCTTCTGACTCTACTGTCGCTCTGGCTGGCAGCCAGTTACGGACTGCGTTTCGCCCTGATGGAGGACAGCCGCTGGATCGGTCTGTGCGTCGACGAGGCCCTGCGCTGGGAATGCCAGCTGCGTGCCGGGCTGGGCCTGATGATCCACTTCCGTATCCTCGCCTGGTGCGCCCTGATCCCGGCCCTGGTCGGCTTCTTCCTGCCGGGGCGTGCGGGGCGCTGGCTGGGGCTGCTGGCACTGATCCTGGGTATCCCGGCGCTGGTGCTCTACACCGCCACGCTGGCGGTGTTCGCCCTGGTCATCGCCGGATTGCGCCTGGTCCGCGAGACCTGACTGGAGGCTAAAGGGCGGGCGCTCTCGTCGACGGCGCCGTGGCGCCTGCGGGGCGGCGTTTCCGGCCCAGTCGCAGGCTGCGCCACAAGGCGACGACCAGCAGGCCGCTGACCAGCGCCCAGATGAGCGCCTGGCGGTTGAGCAGGGTTTCCTGGTACAGCTGCGGCAGGATGCCCGCGCCGATCAGACAGGCGAGCAGGGCGATTTCCCGCCGCGGGCCAGGCACCGGGCGGCAGCCGTAGAGGAGCGCCGGCAGCAGCAGCGCCGCGCTGGGGAAGCTGCGGTAGCGGGCGTCGAACACCAATCCCAGCATCAACACCGCGCCAGCGAAGCCGACCGCCGTCAGCCACCAGCCGCCGCGTGCCTCCAGCCAGGCGAACAGCCGAGCGCGGAAGCCCCGGCGGGCCGAGAGCAGCAGGGTGCCGTGCAGCAGCACCATCAGGTTCAGGCCGACTAGCGCCGCTGCCCACAGCCATTCGCCGATGAAGCGGCTGCCGGTGCGTGCCATCTCGCCCCACAGGCCGATGCAGGCGGCGCCGAGCGCGGCCTGTGCTGGCAGCAGCAAGGCCGCCGTGGCGGAAGCCGGGCGGCCGCCCAGGACCAGCATGGTCGTCAGGATCAGCCAGCTCGCGCCGAGCCAGAACGGCCAGTCCGGCAGGTTCGAGACCGGCCCGGCGAGGACGCTCTTCTCCCGGCGGTCGGCATCGAACAGCCCCCAGTAACCGCCCACCGCGCCTTCGCTTTCGCGCTTCCACGGCTGGTCGAAGGCCTCGATCAGGTTGTAGCGCCAGCCCTGCTGCTCGGCCAGGGCGACGAAGCCGCGGATGAAGCGGGCCTGGTTGACCCGGCTGGGCAGGGCGGTCTCGCGCTGGCGGCCCTCGCTGGGCCAGCCGGTTTCGCCGATGAGGATGTCCTTCGGCGCGAAGCGGCTGCCGAAAAGATGGCGAACCTGCGCGACCCGGGCCAGAGCCTGGTCGATGCCCGCCGGCTCGTCTTCCCAGTAGGGCAGCAGGTGGATGGTGAGGAAATCCACCGCCGGGGCGACTTCCGGATGCTTCAGCCAGAACTCCCAGACATCGGCATAGGTGACCGGCTGCCCGATGCTGCGCTTCACCCGCTCGATCAGCGAGGCGAGGTGCTGGGCGGTGACCTCCTTGCGCAGCAGGGTCTCGTTGCCGACCACCACTGCCTCGACCACGTCCGGGTTGGCCCTGGCAGTTTCGATCAATAGTTCGATCTCGATCTCGGTGTCCAGCTCGTTGGCATTCACCCAGGCGCCCAGCAGCAGCTTCAGACCGTGCTTGCGGGCCAGCGCGGGGATCGCCTGCAGACCGGTCATGGAGTAGGTGCGCACGCAGTGGAAACGCCTGGCGAGAACGGCGAGATCGGCGTCCATGCGCGCCTCGCGCAGCACGAAGGGCTCGTCCAAGGGCGACTGGTCCTTGTCGAACGGGCTGTAGGAGACGCATTGCAGCTTGTGCGCGGCGCTGACCACGTCCGGCAGGCCCACCGGCCTGCTGATGCCGTACCAGAGACCGGCCAGCGCCAGCAGGGCGAGGAGGGTGGCGAACAGGTACGGCAGCAGCGGAAAGCGGGGGGCGGCGGGCATGGTCGCAGGCTCCGGGCAGCTGGACTTGCATCTTAGCCGCTCGCCGTCCTGCCTGGCTCGCCCTCAGGCGTGGCGCTGCCGAAGGCGATGCAGAGGTGCATCAGGGGGGGGCAGAGGCTTGGGCATGGCGCACTCGGGCAAGTCGCTTCCTGGGGGGGGAGTTGAGCCTAACGACCGGCCACCTGCGCTGAAAATTGTCGTTCTCGATACCTTCGCTAGGGATCTTCGGTCCGCTTCCGGATGTCTACCAAGGGAGGTACCAGTCAGTCGCGATTCAAGGCACTAAGACTAAAGTCGTCTTCCAGTGTAGGAAGTCTGCATCTGATTATGTACTTACCGGCAAAACTGTGTTGAGAGGACGACAATAAAATGAATAATGAAGCTATATACAAGCGGATCGAACAGAATCCGCGCTTCAAAGAACTGGTAGCTCGACGTGAGCGCTTCGCGTGGTTGCTCTCCAGCATCATGCTCGGCCTCTACGTCGGCTACATCCTGCTCATCGCCTTCGCCCCGCACTCCCTGGGACAGCAGATCAGCCCCGACTCCAGCATCACCTGGGGTATGCCCATCGGCATCGGCCTGATCGTGGTCGCTTTCCTGCTGACCGGCGTCTACGTGCGCCGTGCCAATGGCGAATTCGATCGCCTGAACCAAGAAATCCTCAATGAGGTACAAGAATAATGAAGCGTCTACTGACTGCCGCTGCCTTGCTGACAGCCTCTCCGATGCTGCTGGCCGACGCCATCACCGGCGAAGTCCAGAAGCAGCCGACCAACTACACGGCGATCGCCATGTTCGTGGTGTTCATCATCATGACCATGGGCATCACCAAGTGGGCGGCCAAGCGCAACACCTCCACTTCCGACTACTACACCGCCGGCGGCAGCATCACCGGCTTCCAGAACGGCATGGCGATCGCCGGTGACTTCATGTCCGCGGCTTCCTTCCTGGGGATTTCCGCACTGGTGTTCACCTCCGGCTACGACGGCCTGATCTACTCCATCGGCTTCCTGGTGGGCTGGCCGATCATCCTGTTCCTGATGGCCGAACGCCTGCGCAACCTGGGCAAGTTCAGCTTCTCGGACGTGGCCTCCTATCGCCTCGGTCAGACCCAGATCCGCATCCTCTCGGCCTGCGGCTCGCTGATCGTGGTGGCCTTCTACCTGATCGCCCAGATGGTCGGCGCCGGCAAGCTGATCCAGCTGCTGTTCGGCCTCGACTACTACGTCGCGGTGATCCTGGTGGGCGTGCTGATGGTGATGTACGTGCTGTTCGGCGGCATGCTGGCGACCACCTGGGTACAGATCATCAAGGCCATCCTGCTGCTCTGCGGTGCCACCTTCATGGCGCTGATGGTGATGGTGTCGGTCGGCTTCGACTTCGGCACGCTGTTCGACAAGGCCGTGAGCCTGCACGCGAAAGGCCAGGCCATCATGAGCCCCGGCGGCCTGGTGTCCGACCCGATCTCGGCTATCTCCCTCGGTCTGGCGCTGATGTTCGGTACTGCCGGTCTGCCGCACATCCTGATGCGCTTCTTCACCGTCGGCGATGCCAAGGAAGCGCGTAAGAGCGTGTTCTACGCCACCGGCTTCATCGGCTACTTCTACATCCTCACCTTCATCATCGGCTTCGGCGCGATCCTGCTGGTGAGCACCAATCCGGAGTTCAAGGATGCCTCGGGGGCCATCATCGGCGGCACCAACATGGTCGCCATCCACCTGGCCAAGGCCGTCGGCGGCAACCTGTTCCTCGGCTTCATGTCGGCCGTGGCCTTCGCCACCATCCTCGCCGTGGTCGCCGGTCTGACTCTCGCCGGAGCCTCGTCGGTGTCCCACGACCTGTACGCCTGCGTGATCAAGAAGGGCAAGGCCAAGGAAGAGGAAGAGATGCGCGTGACCAAGATCACCACCCTGACCCTGGGCGTGGTCGCGATCCTGCTCGGCATCACCTTCGAGAAGCAGAACATCGCCTTCATGGTCGGCCTGGCCTTCTCGGTCGCAGCCAGCTGCAACTTCCCGGTACTGTTCCTCTCCATGTACTGGAAGAACCTGACCACCCGCGGCGCGCTGTACGGCGGTGCCCTGGGCCTGTTCACCGCGATGCTGCTGACCATCCTCAGCCCGACCGTATGGGTCGACGTACTGGGCAACGCCCAGGCGATCTTCCCCTACAAGTACCCGGCGCTGTTCTCGATGATCGCTGCCTTCACCGGCGTGTGGTTCTTCTCCATCACCGACCGCTCGAACTCGGCGGCCAAAGAGCGCGCACTGTTCTTCCCGCAGTTCGTCCGCTCGCAGACCGGCCTGGGCGCCACTGGCGCCGTAGCCCACTGATCCGTCGCAACGACGCGGTCGAAAGGCAGCCTCCGGGCTGCCTTTTTTCATTCCGTGGGTATCGCTCTTGAGTCGGGGCGATCACGCACCCGCCCGGAGTGCTATGGTGCCTACACCACACCCTGGCACTGCGGGGGGATTTCATGGATCTGGGCCTCATCCTGCTGCTGATTCTGCTCAACGGCGTGTTCGCCATGGCGGAAATCGCCGTGGTGTCCTCGCGCAAGGCCCGTCTGCAGCGGCTCGCCGACGAAGGCCGGGCCGGCGCCGCCGTGGCGCTGGCGCTGCAGGAGAGTCCCTCGCGCTTCCTCTCGACCATCCAGGTCGGCATCACCACGGTCGGCATCCTCAGCGGCGCCATCGGCGAAAGCCTGCTGGCCGATCCCCTGGCCGCCTGGCTGGCGCAGACGCCCATGGCCGTCTATGCCGAGGGTATCGCCCTGGGCTGCACGGTGCTGCTGATCACCTATCTCTCGGTGGTAGTCGGCGAGCTGGTGCCCAAGCGCCTGGCACTGCTCTCGCCGGAGGCCATCGCCATGCTTATCGCCCAGCCGATGAACCGCCTGGCGCAGATCGCCGCGCCGCTGGTCTGGCTGTTCTCCTCCTCCTGTTCCCTGCTGGTCCGCCTGATCGGGGTGAAGCACAAGGAGGAGCCTCCGGTCACCGAGGAGGAGATCAAGGTGCTGATGGAGGAAGGCGCCGAGGCCGGCGTCTTCCACGAGAGCGAGCGGGCCTTCGTCGCCAACGTTCTGCAGCTGGACGAGCTGTCGGTCGGCGCGATCATGTGTCCGCGTCAGGAGATATACGCCATCGACCTGCAGGACGAGCCGCAGGAGCAGCTCAGGCGGCTGGCCGACAGCCCGTACTCGCGGGTGCTGGTCTGCCGCGGCGGCATCGGTCAGGTGGCCGGCGTGCTGCAGCGCAGCGACCTGCTCAAGCCGGCGCTCGAGGGCGCCCCCATCGATCTGGAGAAGGCCATCCATCCGCCGCTGTACGTTCATGAGGGGGTGGCCTGCACCTCCCTGCTCGAGCGTTTCCGCAGCCTGCGCCGGGAGTTCGCGGTGATCGTCGACGAGTTCGACGACCTGCAGGGCATCGTCACCCTGCGCGACGTGCTGACCGCCATCGTCGGCAACTTCCCCAACGAGCGGCAGGAGGGCGAACCGGAGATCGCCCGCCGCGAGGACGGCTCCTGGCTGATCGACGGCGGTCTGGGCATCGAGCGCCTGAAGCAGGCGCTGGACCTTCGGACCGATCTGCCGGGCGAGGAGGACAACGCCTATCACACTCTCGCCGGGCTGGTGATGCACTGCCTGCAGCGGGTGCCGGCGGTCACCGACCGCTTCGAATGCGGCGGCTGGCGCTTCGAGGTGGTGGACATGGACCGCACGCGCATCGACAAGGTCCTGGCCGTGCCCCTGGTGCCGCCGGAGAGCTGAGCGCCGGCATGCTCTACCGGATCGCCGCCGATGCCCTGATGCTGCTGCACCTGCTGTTCATCCTGCTGGTGCTGTTTGGCGGGCTGCTGGTGCTCAGGTGGCGCGGTCTGCTCGGCTGGCATCTGCCTATGGTGGTCTGGGGCGCGGCGGCCGAACTCTTCCAGTTGCCGTGTCCCCTGACCGGCTGGGAGAACGCCATGCGTCGGGCAGCCGGGCAGACCGGCTACGGCGGCGGCTTCATCGAACACTACCTGTATCCGCTGATCTACCCGGCCGGCCTGACGCCGCGGCTTCAGCTGTGGCTGGGCGCGCTGGTGCTGGCGGTCAATGCGCCGGTCTATCTGCGACTGCTCCGGTCGCGCCGAAGGGCCTGATGCCCGGGGGCGCCGGCCCGATATCAGTCCAGCCATTCCTTCGGCACGTCCTGCTTGAGCATCAGCTGGCACTGCTGGCTGTCGGGATCGAAGGCGATCACCGCCTGGCCCTGGTCCAGGGCGTGGCGCACGCGCTCCACGCGCACCGGCAGCGGAGTCTCGTCGCCGTTGTCGGTGCCCTCGCGGGTGACGAAGTCTTCGATCAGCCGGGTCAGGGTGTCGGCTTCCAGCATCCGATGGGGGATGAGCATGGGCAGTTCTCCAGTACGACTTGGGGCCGGCATCGGCCGGACCGCTCTTCGGAGCGCTAATTATCGGGCAGAGGCTGTCGCGCCAGATAGCGGTCCAGCGTGGCGTAGAGCCGCTGGATGTCCAGCGGCTTGCCGAGGAAGTCGTTCATGCCGACCTCGGTCCCGTAGGCCCGCTGTTCTTCGAGAACGTGGGCGGTGAGGGCGATGATCGGCACCGACGGCCACTGGTGCAGGCGCTCCAGCAGGCGGATCTGTCGGGTGGCCTCGAAGCCGTCCAGCTCGGGCATCTCGCAGTCCATCAGGATCAGCTGGAAGTCCGACGGATTGCGGTGGTACTCGGCCACCGCCGTGGCGCCGTTGCTGGCCAGGCGTACCCGGTAGCCGCGTTTCTTGAGCAGCCCCTGGACCACCAACTGGTTCACCGGATTGTCCTCGGCGATCAGGATGCAGGGCTCGTGGCTGTTTTCGCGGCTGTTTTCCTCCGGCGGCAGGGTTTCGCTGGGGGCGGTCCGGTACAGCTCCAGGAGTTTCTCCCGCAGCGGCAGGACGGTGACCGGCTGGGCCAGCACGCGCAGGGACAGATCGGATACCGACGGCAGATGCTGGCCCTGTCCGGGCGGACAGAGCAGCAGCACCAGCTGGCCGGAGGCAGGCGGCTGGAGGGCGTCCAGCCACTGCTCGATCTCGCCCGGCCAGGGGGCGATCAGCACCAGCAGCGGCGGCTCGCTGAAGCTCTGCAGGCACTCCGGCAACAGCTCCGCGGCCCGGCAGCACTCGATACGCATGCCCCAGCGGCCGAGCAGGCGGCCCAGGCTCTCCAGCGCCAGTCCGTCCAGCGAGGCCAGCAGCGCGGTACGCCCGGCGAGCAGTCGGGCCAACTCGTCGGTCCTCTCCCGCCCCGGGCGCAGGGGCATGTCGAAGGTGAAGCGGGTGCCGAGGCCGGGCGTGCTCTGTACCTCGATGTGCCCGCCCATCATTTCCACCAGTTCCTTGCTGATCGCCAGACCCAGGCCGCTGCCGCCGTAGCGGCGAGTGGTGCTGGAGTCGACCTGGGAGAAGGACTCGAACAGCCGGGCCTGGGCCTTGCGGTCGATGCCGATGCCGCTGTCGCTGACGGTGAAGCGCAGGGCGGGCGAGCCGTCGGCCTTGTCCTGGCGCTCGACGGAAAGCCTCACGTTGCCGGCCTCGGTGAACTTGAAGGCGTTGCTCAGCAGATTGGTCAGCACCTGCTTGAGGCGCGTGGGATCGCCCATGATCCGCCGCGGCACGCCCGGCGCCAGACTCAGGTAGAGCTGCAGGCGCTTGTTCAGCACCTGGGCGGTGAACAGGCCGAGGGTGTTGGAGACCAGTTCCTCCAGATCGAACTCGATGGATTCCAGGTTGAGCTTGCCGGACTCGATGCGCGCGTAGTCGAGGATGTCGTTGATCACCGTCATCAGCATGCCGCCGGAGCTGGAGATGGTGTCCACGTAGAAGCGCTGGCTATGGTCCAGGCGGGTTTCCTTGAGCAGATGGAGCATGCCCAGCACGCCGTTGAGCGGGGTGCGGATCTCGTGGCTCATCTTGGCCAGGAAGCGACTCTTGGCCTGGCTCTGGATGCGCGCCTGGAGCGCCGCCTGGCGCGAGCGGAAGCCCTCTTCCTTGATCAGGTTGATGCAGTCGAGCAGGCCCAGGGCGAGGATCAACAGCTTGAGCAGCAGACCGATTTCCAGCACCGCCAGGCCATGGGGGACGAACGGCGTCTGCCCCAGCGCTCCGCTGACGGCGATGAACAGGGAGAACAGCATCAGCCCCGAGGCGAGGATGGAGTAGGCGCCGGAGTTGCGGTCCGAGCGCAGGACGTAGACGCCGCACAGGACCAGCAGCGCGGAGTTGAGCACGGTGGCGGCGACGGCGAGGCTCAGGCCGACCGGCCGGTCGAAGCGCGCCGCGCCGAGCAGGAGCAGCGCCGCGAGCGGCACCCAGACGCGCAGGGCCAGGTCGACGCTGGGCACCGAGTTGCGCCGGGTCTGCAGGATGTGCCGGCTGAGCTGGGTCGAGGCGAGGCAGTGGGTGAACACCAGGGTGTACAGCAGCTCGTGGTGGTGGTCGTGCAGGCTAGGCAGCCACTGGAGCAGGATGCCATCGAACAGCAGGGCGAGGAGGAAGGCGTTCAGGGTGAGGACGAGGAACCAGGCGTAGCTCGATTCGCGCAGGGACAGGTAGAGGATCAGGTTGAAGCAGAACAGGGTGAGCAGCACGCCGTAGAAGGCGCCGTTCAGCCAGTGGGGTTTTTCCTCCGGGGTCAGGCCGTTGTTGTAGATCTGCGGATCGGTGGCCGCTCCCTGGAGAGCGCTGCCGTCCTCCGGGCGTGCCGAGGCCTGCCGGTCATCGGCCGACAAGGAGGCGTCGGTGGGCGCGGTATCACCCTGGAGAAGGGCGACGGACTCGCGAAACGGCTGGAACACCGGGTGCTCCGGCGTCGCGAACGAAGTGGCCCAGGCCGGCGTCGCGCTCCATAGCAACAGCAGCATCCAGACAAGGCGAGCCATCCCGCTCCCTCAATTTTCGTTCCCGGAACCCCGGAGTCTAGACGCGGTTTTCCAACTCGGCACGGTGCGACAGGAGTGTCCCATCGGTAGGACACTGCCCCCGACGAGAGGGGCGGCCAGCGGCTTCATTCCGGCTCGCGCGTGCCGACCAGGCTGTCGACGGTCGGCACGCGGGTTTCGCTCTCCATCTGCGCATCATGCTCCAGCTGATGGCTGAAGCGTTCCAGGGAGGCCTTTTCCGGCTTGGCGTCGCTGGCGAACACCGGCGGGCTGAGCAGATAGGCGCAGATCAGGCGAGCGAGGGCGGCGAGGCCGTCGATGTGGGTGCGTTCGTAGCCATGGGTGGCGTCGCAGCCGAAGGCCAGCAGAGCGGTGCGGATGTCGTGCCCGGCGGCCACCGCCGATTGGGCGTCGCTATGGTAGTAGCGGAACAGGTCGCGGCGCACCGGGATGCCGTGCTTCTCCGCCTGCTTCAGCAGATGGCGGGACAGGTGGTAGTCGTAGGGCCCGCCGGAGTCCTGTAGGGCGACCGTGGCCGTCTGTTCGCAGGACTGCTGGCCGGGGGCGACCGGGGCGATGTCGATGCCGACGAACTCGCTGACGTCCCAGTGCAGCGCGGCGGCCGCCCCGGAGCCGGTTTCCTCGGTGATGGTGAACAGCGGATGGCAGTCGATGGGCGGCTCCCGGCCGCTGTCGACCACCGCCTTGAGCGCGGCGAGCAGGGCGGCGACGCCGGCCTTGTCGTCCAGGTGGCGGGCGCTGATGTGGCCGCTGTCGGTGAACTCCGGCAGCGGATCGAAGGCGATGAAGTCGCCGACTTCCACGCCCAGGGCGAGGGTCTCGTCGCGGCTGGCGGTCATGGCGTCGAGGCGCAGTTCGATGTGGTCCCAACTGATCGGCAACTGGTCGACCTGGGTGTTGAAGGCATGTCCCGAGGCCATCAGCGGCAGCACGCTGCCGCGCAGCACGCCGTGATCGGTGAAGACGCTGACCCGGCTGCCCTCGGCGAAGCGGCTCGACCAGCAGCCCACCGGGGCCAGGGCGATGCGGCCGTTGGCGTGCACTTCGCGGACGATGGCGCCGATGGTGTCCAGATGTGCCGACACCGCCCGGTCCGGGCTGTAGCGACGACCCTTGAGGGTGCCGCGGATGGTGCCGCGGCGGGTCAGCTCGAAGGGGATGCCGATCTCCTCCAGGCGCTCGGCGACGTAGCGCACGATGGTGTCGGTGAAGCCGGTCGGGCTGGGAATGGCGAGCATCTCCAGCAGCACGCGCTGCAGGTAGTCGAGATCGAGATCGGGCAGCTTGCCGGGCATGGGCGACTCCAGGGCGCATGGCCTGCGCGGGAAGCAGAGGTGGAGGCGGATTCCTTCGCTGGCCGGGGCCTGTGCGGCGCAAGGCTCCGGCCGACCGTGGACCGGGCGGCCGGCCGTTCAGCCGGGGCGGTCGGCGCCGACCCGGCTGAGCGGGAACAGCAGGTCGACGAAGCGCTCGGCGGTCGGCTGCGGCTCGTGGTTGGCCAGCCCGGCGCGCTCGTTGGCCTCGATCAGCACGTACTCGGGACGGTCGGGCGCGGACACCAGCAGGTCGAGGCCGACCAGCGGGATGTCCAGGGCGCGGGCGGCGTGCACCGCGGCCTCGCCCAGCGCCGGGTGCAGCCGGGCGGTGACGTCCTCGAGGCAGCCGCCGGTGTGCAGGTTGGCGGTGCGCCGCACGGCCAGGCGTTCGCCCGCGGACAGCACGCTGTCGTAGCCATGGCCGCTGCGCTGCAGGGTGCGCAGGGTCTCGTCGTCCAGCGGAATGCGGCTCTCGCCGCCGGTAGCGGCCTGGCGGCGGCGGCTCTGCGCCTCGATCAGTTGGCGGATGCTGTGGCGGCCGTCGCCGATCACCTCGGCCGGGTGGCGGATGGCGGCAGCGACCACCTCGAAGCCGATCACCAGGATGCGCAGGTCCTGCCCCTCGTGGAAGCTTTCCAGCAGCACCCGCTCGTCGAAGCGGCGGGCCGCGCGGATCGCCCGCTCCAGTTCCTCGACGGTCTGCAGGTCGACCGCCACCCCGTGGCCCTGCTCGCCGTTCAGCGGCTTGACCACCAGGCGCCGCTGCTCGGCGAGGAAGGCGGCGTTCTCCGCGCGGCAGCCGGCCAGGCGCTGCGCCGGCAGGTTCAGCCCGGCGCGGGCGAGGCAGCGGTGGGTGAGCTGCTTGTCCTGGCAGAGGGTCATGCTCACCGCGCTGGTCAGGTCGGAGAGCGATTCCCGGCAGCGGATTCGCCGGCCGCCGTGGATCAGGGTGAAGAGGCCGGCGGCCGCGTCGTCCACCTGCACTTCGATGCCGCGGCGGTTGGCTTCGGCGACGATGATCCGCGCATAGGGATTGAGCTCGTCCGTGGGGCCGGGGCCGACGAACAGCGGCTGGTTGATGCTGTTCTTGCGCTTAACGGTGAAGGTCGGCAGCTCGCGAAAGCCCAGCTTGGCGTAGAGGCTCTTGGCCTGGCGGTTGTCGTGCAGCACCGACAGGTCCAGGTAGGCCAGCCCGCGGGACATGAAGTGCTCGACCAGATGGCGCACCAGCGCCTCGCCGACGCCGGGGCGCGCGCACTGCGGATCGACCGCCAGGCACCAGAGGCTGCTGCCGCGCTCCGGGTCGCGGTAGGCCTCGACGTGGTTGAGGCCCATGGCCCCGCCGATCACCGCCTTGCCGTCGAGATCCTCGGCCAGCCAGTAGACCGGCCCGCCTTCCTCGCGTGGCGTCAGCCGCGCCGGGTCGACCGGGAGCATGCCGCGGGTGCGGTAGAGGCGGTTGAGCGCCGTCCAGTCGGACTCGCTCTGCACCCGGCGGATGCCGAAGCCGCGGAAGGTGCGGTGCGCCGGACGGTAGTCGGAGAACCACAGGCGCAGGGTGTCGGACGGATCGAGGAACAGCTGCTGCGGCGCCTGGGCCAGCACCTGCTGCGGCGCGGCCACGTAGAGGGCGATGTCGCGCTCGCCGGGTCGCTCGCGCAGCAGGTCAGCGGCCAGGCCGGCGGCATCGGGATAGGTGTGGCCGATCAGCAGGCGGCCCCAGCCGCAGTGCAGGGCCGCCGGGGCCTGGTGGTCGCCCTGGTGGTCCTCGGCCAGACGCGCCTGCAGCCGCTGGTAGGAGGGTGTCTGGCCGCGCAGCAGGCGCTGGCCGTAGGCTTGTGACTTGGGCATGGACGGGCTCCTGGTCATAGGCCCTGTTCGCTGAGCCAGAGGTTGAGCGCGGCCAGCTGCCAGAGCCGGGAGCCGCGCAGCGGGGTCAGATGGTCCTGCGGGGCGCCGAGCAGCCGCTCGACCTCGGCCGGCTCGAACAGGCCGCGGTCCTGGCTGGGGTCGAGCAGCAGCTCGCGCACCCAGTCCAGGGTCGCACCCCGCAGGTGCTTGAGGCCGGGCACCGGGAAATAGCCCTTGGGTCGGTCGATGACTTCCGCCGGGATGACCCGGCGGGCGGCCTCCTTGAGCACGTGCTTGCCGCCGCCGGGCAGCTTGAAGCCCGGCGGGATGCGCGCCGAGAGCTCGACGGTGCGGTAGTCGAGAAACGGCGTGCGCGCCTCCAGGCCCCAGGCCATGGTCATGTTGTCGACCCGCTTGACCGGGTCTTCGACCAGCATCACGGTGCTGTCCAGGCGCAGCGCCTTGTCCACCGGATCAAGCGCGCCGGGCTGGGCGAAATGCTCGCGGACGAACTGCCCGGCATGGTCGGCGCCGCGCCACTTCTCCCGCACCGTGGCCAGGTACTGGTCGTGCTCGCTGTCGAAGAAGGCCTCGCGATAGGCCGCGTAGGGATCGGCGGCGCCGACCAGGGGCGGATACCAGTGGTAGCCGGCGAACAGCTCGTCGGCGCCCTGGCCGCTCTGCACCACCTTGCAGTGCCGGGCCACCTCCCGGGCGAGCAGGTAGAAGGCGATGCAGTCGTGGCTGACCATCGGCTCGCTCATGGCGCGGAAGGCCGCCGGCAACTGCTCGATGATCTCCCGCTCGGCGATGCGCAGCTGGTGGTGGCGGGTGGCGTAGTGGCGGGCGATCAGGTCGGAGTACTGGAACTCGTCGCCGCGCTCGCCGCCAGCGTCCTCGAAGCCGATGGAGAAGGTCAGCAGATCCTCCACCCCGGCCTCGCGCAGGAGGCCGACCAGCAGGCTGGAATCCACCCCGCCGGAGAGCAGCACGCCGACCTCCACCGCCGCCCGCTGACGGATCTCCACCGCCTGGCGCAGGCTGTCGAGCAGCACGTCGCGCCACTCCGGCAGGCCGAAGCCGCGCTCGTCCTCCCGCGGGCCGTAATCCAGCCGCCACCAGGTGCGCTGCTCGCGCCGGCCGGCGGCGTCGACGCGCAGCCAGGTCGCCGGCGGCAGCTTCTCCACCTCGGCCAGCAGGGTGCGCGGCGCCGGCACCACGGCGTGGAAGTTCAGGTAATGGTTGAGCGCCACCGGGTCCAGGGCGCCGCCGATGTCGCCGCCGGCCAGCAGCGCCGGCAGGGTCGAGGCGAAACGCAGGCGCTGGCCGCTGCGCGACAGGTACAGCGGCTTGACGCCGAGGCGGTCGCGGGCGAGGAACAGGCGCTGGGCATCGCGCTCCCAGACGGCGAAGGCGAACATGCCGTTGAGCCGCGGCAGCAGCGCCTCGCCCCAGGCGTGATAGCCCTTGAGCAGCACCTCGGTGTCGCCGTCGGAGAAGAAGCGGTAGCCGAGGCTTTCCAGCTCGTCGCGCAGCTCCGGGTAGTTGTAGATGGCGCCGTTGAACGCCAGGGCGAGGCCGAGTTCGCTGTCGACCATCGGCTGGCCGGAGGCTGCGGCCAGATCCATGATCTTCAGCCGCCGGTGGCCGAGGGCGATCGGCCCTTGGCCGTGCACGCCCCAGTCGTCCGGGCCGCGGGAGGCGAGGTGGTGGGTGATGCGCTCGACCGCTGCGAGATCGGCCGGGCGCCTGTCGAAGCGAAGTTCACCGCAAATGCCGCACATAAATCCTTACCGGTTCTGCCGTTGGGGAATGTGTTTCCGGGCGTGGTCACTGAGTAGGCCAGCACTGGACGCAAAGGTTCGCACTGGTCGTCCGTCCATCGATCAGTTTTTACACCAAAGCAGAGGGATGCTTAGATGTCAAAATTCTTTGGCCGGTAAAATCGCGGAAATGCTCGACAATAATGTTTCATGTGAAAGTGATATTGCGGTATTCGAACAGTCCCTGTTCCAGGCCATGCGGCGCCTGCAGCAGGCCGGAGAGGTGCACGCCAAGCGGATGGCCCGGCACGGCGGCCTGACGCCGATGCAGCTGCTGATCCTCGAAGTGCTGGCCGGCGAGAAGCGCCTGACCGCCAGTGCCCTGAGCGGGCGGGTCAGCCTCACCGCGGCGACCCTGTCCGGCCTGCTCGACCGGCTGGAGGAACGCGGCCTGCTGCAGCGCCAGCGCGACGACCAGGACCGCCGGCGGCAGTGGCTGCTGCTCAGCGAGGCCGGGCGCGAGCTGCTGCACGCGGCGCCGTCGCTGCTGCCGCCGGAGTTCCGCACGCGCTTCGCCGCGCTGCCGGAGTGGGAGCGGCATCTGCTGACCGCCGCGCTGCTGCGGGCGGCGGAGTTGTGCGGGGTGGAATAGGGGCTCCCCTCGCAGGACAAACCCTCCAGGGCCGGTTATCGGCTTTCGAAAACCCGCGCCATCGACCTCATTGCCCGCGGATCAACCGACGCAGGGCGAACCGGTTCGGGTGGCAGGCCTCGGCCACCGCCCGCGGCACCGGCAGCGGCTCGTCGTCCAGCCAGGCCGCCAGCAGCTCCCCGGCCAGCGGCGCACTGAGCAGGCCGCGCGAGCCGTGGCCGCCATTGACGTAGAGCCCGTCGAGCCAGGGGCAGGGTCGTTCCGGAACCTGCCGGGCGTCCTTGCCGAGCACCGCATAGGCTTCGGCGAAGGCACCGGAATCGGCCAGCGGGCCGACGATGGGCAGGTAGTCCGGGCTGGTGCAGCGGAAGCCGGCGCGGCCCTGCAGGTCCGCCGGCTGCAGGCGGTCGATCTGCAGCCGGTCGGCGAGGTCGGTGGAGATATCCCGCAGCAGTTGCAGGTTCTCCCCGTGTTCTTCGGCGCTGGGTTCGAGGTCGGTGCCGTCGAAGCGGAAGCTGGCGCCCAGGGTGTGCTCGTCGTCGCGCGACGGGGCGACGTAGCCCTCGGCGCAGAGCACGGTCTTCAGGGCGCGGCTGGCGGCGGTCGCCGGCAGGCGGCTGATCTGCCCGCGGATGCGCTTGAGCGGCAGTTCGACGAAGCGGGCGATCTCGGCGGCGTTGGCCAGCACCGCGACCGGTGCCCGGGCCAGCAGCGTCTCGCCGGAATAGGCGCACCACTGGCCGTCCTCGCGGCGCAGCTCCAGCGCTTCCTGATGGAACTGCTGGCGGATGTTGGGATGGGCGGCCAGATGCCGGCAGAGCGCCGGCGGATGCGCCCAGCCGCCCTCGGGGAAGTACAGGCCGCCGCAATCCAGGGCGACTCCGGCGATGGCTTGCGCCTCCTCGCGGGAGACCGGGCGCAGCAGATCTTCCGGGAAGGCCGTCGCCAGCTGCGCCTGGCGGCCGGCTTCCTTGTCGTCGAAGGCCAGTTGCAGCACGCCGCAGGCGTCCCAGTCATGGCCCCGCTCGAGCCGCTGCAGCAGGCGCAGGGTGTGGCCGAAACCGGCGAGGACAAGGCGCGTGAGCGGCGTGCCGTGGGCGGACAGCTTGAGATAGAGCACGCCCTGGGGGTTGCCGGAGGTTTCTTGGGCGACCCCGTCGCGGCGCTCCAGCAGGGTCACCTGCCAGCCGCGCCGGGCCAGGTTGGCGGCGCTGGCGCAGCCGGCCAGACCGGCGCCGATCACCAGCGCCCGGCGCGGGCCTTCAGGGCGCGGCGGGCGGGCGAACCAGGGTTTCTCGGCCGCCTGCGGCTGGCCGCCGAAGCGCCCGGCGAGCATTTCCCGCTTCTGGCCGAAGCCCTTGACCCGCTGCATGGCGAAACCGGCCTCGATCAGCCCGCGGCGGACGAAGCCGGCGCTGGTGAAGGTGGCCAGGGTCGCCTCGGCGGCCGAGAGCCGGGCGAGCTGGGCGAACAGCTGCGGCGTCCACATCTCTGGGTTCTTCGCCGGGGAGAAGCCGTCGAGGAACCAGGCGTCGATGCGCGCGTCGAGTTCCGGCAGCCGCTCCAGCACGTCGCCGACCAGCAGGGTCAGGACCACGCGGCCCTCGGCGAAGACCAAGCGCTGGAAGCTCGGATGCACGGCCAGGTACTGCGCCAGCAGTTGCTCGGCGTAGCCGGCCAGCTCCGGCCAGAGGGCGAGGGCCTTGTGCAGGTCGGTGCGGGTCAGGGGGAACTTCTCGACGCTGACGAAGTGCAGGCGGGCGTCGGCCGGCGCCGTGCGCTCGAACAGCTGCCAGGCGCAGAGGAAGTTCAGGCCGGTGCCGAAGCCGGTCTCGCCGACGGTCAGCCGGCCGCCGGCGGGCAGCGCGGCGAAGCGCTGCGGCAGCGCGTTGTGGCCGAGGAACACGTAGCGGGTTTCCTCCAGCCCCGAGGCGCGGGAGAAGTACACGTCGCCGAAGCCGCGCGACAGCGGCTGGCCCTGTGCGTCCCAATCGAGCTGGGCGTGCTGGAAATCGGACATGGAGCCCCCTGGGTGAGTCGAGGCGGGCATTCTAGTGGCCAGGGCGGCCGCTGGGCCAATCCGGCTCGTCGGGCCGCTTGCGCCGGCGCCGAAACGGGGCGCGCGGGCCGTGGCAGAACTGCCGACAAACCGCCATCGATCCGTTACCCTGAAAGCTTCTTTCCCCGAGGAGCAGTCCATGTTCGAGTCCGCGGAAATCGGCCATACCATCGACAAGGCCACCTACGATAGCCAAGTTCCGGCTCTGCGCGAGGCACTGCTGAGCGCCCAGTTGGACCTGCTGGAGCAGGCGCGCTTTCCGGTGCTGATCCTGATCTCGGGCATCGAGGGGGCGGGCAAGAGCGAGACGGTCAAGCTGCTCAACGAGTGGATGGATCCGCGGCATGTGCAGGTCAGCACCTTCGACGAGCAGACCGACGAGGAACTGGCTCACCCGCCGGCCTGGCGCTACTGGCGGCAGATGCCGCCGAAGGGCAAGATCGGCATCTACTTCGGCAACTGGTACGACCAGATGCTGCAGGCCCGGGTGCACAAGGTGATCGAGGACCCCCGGCTCGACCAGGCGATCAACGGTGCCGTGCGCCTGGAGCGGATGCTCAGCGAGGAGGGCACGCTGGTCTTCAAGTTCTGGTTCCATCTGTCGAAGAAGCACATGAAGGAGCGTCTCAAGACGCTCGAGAACGATCCCCTGCACAGCTGGCGGCTGAGTCCGCTGGACTGGCAGCAGTCGAAGACCTACGACCAGTTCGTGCGCTACGGCGAGCGCGTGCTGCGGCGCTGCAGCCGGGACTTCGCGCCCTGGTACGTGATCGACGGCTCGGACGAGCATTACCGCAGCCTGAGCGTCGGGCGCATCCTCCTCCAGGGCCTGCAGGCGGCCCTTAAGAACAAGGGGCCGGCGAAGCCGAGCCCGCATGCGGCCCCCCTGGTATCCAGCCTGGATAACCGTACCCTGCTGGATGCGCTGGACATGAGCCAGGCACTGACCAAGGAAGAGTATCAGGAGCAGCTGATCGCCGAGCAGGCGCGTCTGTCCAGGCTGATGCGCGACAAGCGCATGCGCAAGTTCGCGCTGGTGGCGGTGTTCGAAGGCAACGACGCGGCGGGCAAGGGCGGGTCGATCCAGCGCATCGCCGCGGCTCTGGATCCGCGCCAGTACCGTATCGTTCCCATCGCTTCGCCGACCGAGGAGGAGCGTGCTCAGCCCTATCTCTGGCGCTTCTGGCGGCACATTCCGGCGCGTGGCAAGTTCACCATCTTCGACCGTTCCTGGTACGGTCGGGTCCTGGTCGAGCGGGTCGAGAATCTCTGCGCTCAGGCCGACTGGCTACGCGCCTATGGCGAGATCAACGATTTCGAGGAGGAACTGAGCAACGCCGGGGTCGTGCTGGTCAAGTTCTGGCTGGCGATCGATCAGGAGACCCAGCTGCAGCGCTTCAAGGAACGCGAGGAGACGCCGTTCAAGCACTACAAAATCACCGAGGACGACTGGCGCAACCGCAGCAAGTGGGACGATTACTGCGATGCGGTGGGGGACATGGTCGATCGCACCAGCACGGCGATAGCGCCCTGGACCTTGGTGGAGGCCAACGACAAGCGCTTCGCCCGGGTGAAGATTCTGCGCACCATCAACGATACGCTGGAGGCGGCGCTCAACCGGTGATGCCGTCGGCCTTGCCGCGTTTCTGCTGGGTCTGTCTGACGGCCATGGCTTCCCGCAGCTGGCAGGCCTGGATGTATCTGTCGATGGCCCTGAGCGCTTCTTCCCGGGTGGCGAAGGGGCCGTGGAGCTGGCCTTCGCGGGTGTCGAAGTAGTAGCGGCCGTTGATCAGGCTGATGCGATCGCTGCGGAAGTGGGTGATCGGGGCCAGGTCAGTCGCACGTTTCCCTTGCATGATATGCCTCGTCTACGGCTGCGCCGAAAAAGGAAGCCCCGTAGGGCACAGTGGCCCAATAATGGCAAATGCAAGTGAAAATTGGAACCGCTGTGCTAAAACTGCGAGTAGCGGGCCGTGCTGCGTGGGAATACGCCCGGCGGGAGGCGGGGGCTACGGGGTCTTCGCCGGTCCCCGGTGGGACGTCCGGGCCAGCTTCTGGCGCCGCTGGATGTAGGCCTCGACCTCCTGCTGGGCCTCCTGCCGGCTGGCATAGGGGCCTTTGAGCACCCCCTCGCGGGTGTCGAAGTAGTAGCGGCCGTTGATCAGGCTGATGCGGTCGCTGCGAAAGTGGGTGATGGGGGCCTGATCGGACGAGCGTTTTTCGGACATGAGCTGATTCCCTGCATTGTCATCGCGCAGTATGACTGTTTATTCCTCTGCAAGTTTATCGCTCCGCTCCCGGGCGTTTCGCGGGCTGTGACCAAGGTCGCAGAGGCACGCCAGTGGCCATCCGGGCTTTTCCGGATGGTCCCGCCCGATCACTCCGGCCCGCCGGCTTCCAGCATGCTCTGCGGTCTTACCCAGGCGTCGAAGTCCTCGGCGCTGACGTAGTCCAGCGCCAGCGCCGCCTCGCGCAGGGTGGTGCCTTCGGCATAGGCCTTCTTGGCGATCTCCGCGGCCTTGTCGTAGCCGATGTGCGGGTTCAGTGCGGTGACCAGCATCAGGCCGCGCTCCAGGAGCTCGGCCATGCGCGCGGCATCCGGTTCCAGGCCGGCGACGCAGTGTTCGGCGAAGTTGCGGCAGCCGTCGGCGAGCAGGCGCACCGACTGCAGCAGGCTGTGGATGATCACCGGCTTGTAGACGTTCAGCTGCAGGTGCCCCTGGCTGGCCGCCAGGCCGAGGGTGACGTCGTTGCCGAGCACCTGGCAGGCGATCATCGACAGCGCTTCGCACTGGGTCGGATTGACCTTGCCGGGCATGATCGAGCTGCCCGGCTCGTTGGCCGGCAGGCGTACCTCGGCGATCCCCGCACGCGGCCCGGAGCCGAGCAGGCGCAGGTCGTTGGCCAGTTTCATCAGTGCCACCGCCAGGGTCTTCAGGGCGCCGGAGAGGTTCACCAGCGGCTCGTGGCCGGCCAGGGCGGCGAACTTGTTCGGCGCCGAGACGAAGGGCAGCCCGGAGAGGGCCGCCAGCTCCGCGGCCATGGCCTCGGCGAAGCCGTGCGGGGCGTTCAGCCCGGTGCCCACCGCGGTGCCGCCCTGGGCCAGTTCGCAGACTGCCGGCAGGGCGGCGCGGATGGCCCGCTCGGCGAAGTCAAGCTGGGCGACGAAGGCCGACAGCTCCTGGCCGAAGGTGATCGGCGTGGCGTCCATCATGTGCGTGCGACCGGTCTTGACCAGGCGGGTATGCCGCGCCGCCTGTTCGGTCAGCATCCCGCACAGCTCGGACACGGCCGGCAGCAGGTCGTTGTGCACGGCGCGCACCGCGGCGATGTGCATGGCGGTGGGAAAGCTGTCGTTGGAACTCTGCGAGCGGTTGACATGGTCGTTGGGATGCACCGGGCTCTTGCCGCCGCGCGCGCCGCCGGCCAGTTCGTTGGCGCGGCCGGCGATCACCTCGTTGACGTTCATGTTGCTCTGGGTGCCGCTACCGGTCTGCCAGACCCGCAGCGGGAACTGTTCGTCGTGCTGGCCGGCGAGCACCTCGTCGGCGGCCTGTTCGATCAGCCGGGCGATGTCCGGCGGCAGCGCGCCGATGCGGTCGTTGACCCGCGCCGCGGCCTTCTTGATCAGCGCCAGGGCGTGCAGCACCGCCAGCGGCATGCGCTCCTGGCCGATGGAGAAATTGATCAGCGAGCGCTGGGTCTGAGCGCCCCAGTAGGCTTCCTCGGGGACCTCGATCGGGCCCAGGCTGTCGGTTTCGATACGGCTCATGCAGCAAACCTCTGGGAGGAGATGGGGTCTTCAGAAGTGTAGACGCCGAAGCCCCGACGCTCCGCGTACCGCCGCCCATCCCTTGAGGCCCGCCCGGCTTGGGCGCAGAATGGCCGGCCCAGGGGTTGCCCTGTCCCTACCCGTAAGGATGATCCGATGTCCCGTTTCCGAGTGATTTGTGCCGCCACCCTGCTGTTCTGCGCCAGTGGCCAGGTGCTGGCCGATGCCGCCAGCCACGCCGAGAAGACCGAGAAGTTCCTCGACCTGATCCAGGCCAACAAGCTGACCACGCCCATCTACATGCAGGTCCAGGACATGTTCGCCCAGCGTTTCGAAGAGTCCAAGGCGCCGGCGAGCAAGCGGTCGGTGCTGGAGAGCTACCAGGCCCGCGCCAATGCGGCGCTGGACCGCGCGGTCGGCTGGGACCAGATCAAGCCCGGGATGGTCAAGCTCTACACCGACACCTTCAACGAGAAGGAAATCTCCGAGCTGATCGACTTCTACCGTTCGCCGCTGGGGCGCAAGGTGATGGAGAAGATGCCGGCCCTGACCATGCAATCGGCCCAGCTGACCCAGCGCTCGCTGGAGCGCGCCGTGCCTGAGGTCAACAAGCTGCTCGAAGACATGCAGAAGGAACTGGGAGCGAAAGCCAAATGACCGCCAAGCGCGAGCGCATCCTGGCCGCCCTGGCCGCTCTTGAGCCCCTGCACCTCGAGGTGCTGGACGAAAGCCACATGCACAGCCGCGGGCAGGAGAGCCACTACAAGGCGGTGATCGTCAGCCCGCAGTTCTCCGGCCTCAACTCCGTGAAGCGGCATCAGAAGGTCTACGCCGTCCTCGGCGAGCTGATGCAGCAGGTCCACGCCCTGGCCCTGCACACCTACACCCCGGAAGAGTGGGCGGTGCAGGGCGCCGCCCCGGCCTCTCCGCTCTGCGCCGGCGGCAGCAAGCACGACCACTGAGTCCGTGCCGACCCGGCGGCTTTCCGCGAGCCGCCGTTGCGCCGCGCTGGCGCTCCCGAGACAGGCGCCCGTCGTCCCGGCGGGTGCGACCGGGCGCCCCGGGCGCGGCGACGCTTTTGCCTTCGACAAGCGCATCATCTTGCGCCACGATTGCTCCGTGGCGGCCGCCTGCCGCGCCGCCGCTACGGCCCTCGTTCCTACCCGAATCCGCGGTGCGTCCCGGCGCATCGCCGTCGCACGCAAGACGGAGTTCCCATGACCGCACGCCTGCTCTATGTGATGGACCCCATGTGCTCCTGGTGCTGGGGCTTCGCTCCGGTGCTTGAGGCGCTGGCCCGGCAGGCGGCGGAGGCGGGCGTGCCGCTGGCGCTGGTGGCCGGCGGCCTGCGCCGGGAAAGCGCGGCGCTCGCCGGGCCGGCCCGGGAGACGATCTTCGGCCACTGGCGGGCGGTGCAGGCCGGCACCGGGCAGGCCTTCAATTTCGCCGAGGGGCTGCCCGAGGGCCTGGTCTACGACACCGAGCCGGCCTGCCGGGCCCTGGTGACGGCGCGCTCCCTCGATCCGACGCTAGTCTGGCCGCTGGCGCGGCGGATCCACGAGGCCTTCTACCTGGAGGGGCGCGACGTCGGCCAGGTGCGCGTGCTCCTGGAGCTGGCCGAGGCCGTGGGACTGCCGAAGCAGACGTTCGCCGAGGCCTTCGACAGCGACGCGCAGCGCGCCGCCACCCAGGCCGATTTCGCCTGGGCCGAGCGCCTGGGCATCGCCGGCTTCCCGACCCTGCTGGCCGAGCGCAACGGCATGCTGTCGCTGCTGACCAACGGCTATCAGCCGCTGGAGCGTCTGGCGCCGCTGCTCGGCCGCTGGCTGGAGCATGCCGTCCATGCCTGAAGCCGCCCAGCCGCACAGCGCGGACCGCCTGAGCTGGGCGGAGATCCGCCGCCTGGCCCTGGGGCACCGCAAGCCCCTGCTGCTGGCCAACGGCCTGGCGCTGCTGGCCAGCCTCACCAGCGTGCCGATCCCGCTGCTGCTGCCGCTGCTGGTGGACGAGGTGCTGCTCGGCCAGGGGGACGCGGCGCTCAAGGTGATGGACCGCCTCCTGCCGGCCGCCTGGCAGACCTCGGTCGGCTATATCGGCCTGGTGCTGCTGGCGACGCTGCTGCTGCGCAGCGCCTCGCTGCTGTTCAACGTGCTGCAGGCGCGGCTGTTCGCCGGACTGTCGAAGGACGTGGTCTACCGTCTGCGCATCCGCCTGATCGAGCGGCTCAAGCGCATCTCCCTCGCCGAGTACGAAAGCCTCGGCAGCGGCAGCGTGACCGCCCACCTGGTCACCGATCTGGATACCCTGGACAAGTTCATCGGCGAGACCCTGAGCCGCTTCCTGGTCGCGCTGCTGACCCTGGCCGGCACCTCGGCCATCCTGCTGTGGATGCACTGGCAGCTGGCCCTGCTGATCCTGCTGTTCAACCCGCTGGTGATCTACGCCACGGTGCTGCTGGGCAAGCGCATCAAGCACCTGAAGAAGCTGGAGAACGACAGCACCGCGCGCTTCACCCAGGCCCTGACCGAGACCCTCGACGCCATCCAGGAGATCCGCGCCGGCAACCGCCAGGGCTTCTTCCTCGGCCGCCTCGGCCAGCGCGCCCGGGAGGTGCGCGACTACGCCGTGGCCTCGCAGTGGAAGACCGACGCCTCCAACCGCGCCAGCGGCCTGCTGTTCCAGTTCGGCATCGACGTGTTCCGCGCCGCGGCCATGCTCACCGTGCTGTTCTCCGACCTGTCCATCGGCCAGATGCTGGCGGTGTTCAGCTACCTCTGGTTCATGATCACCCCGGTGGAGCAGCTGCTCGGCCTGCAGTACGCCTTCTACGCCGCCGGCGCCGCGCTGAGCCGGCTCAACGAACTGCTGGCGCGCGCCGACGAGCCGCAGTACCCGGCCGTCGTCGATCCGTTCAAGGGCAGCGCCACGGTGGGCATCGAGGTCAGGGGCCTGCGCTTCGCCTACCGCGACGAGCCGGTGCTGGACGGGCTGGACCTGTCCATCGCCCCGGGCGAGAAGGTCGCCATCGTCGGCGCCTCGGGCGGCGGCAAGAGCACCCTGGTGCAGCTCCTGCTCGGGCTCTACGCCCCGGATGCCGGCAGCATCCGCTTCGGCGGCGCGACCCTGCAGGAGATCGGCCTGGAGCGGGTGCGCGAACAGGTGGCGGTGGTTCTGCAGCACCCGGCGCTGTTCAACGACACGGTGCGCGCCAACCTGACCATGGGCCGCGAGCGCAGCGACGAAGCCTGCTGGCAGGCGCTGGAGATCGCCCAGCTGGCGCCGGCCATCCGCGCCCTGCCGCAGGGCCTGGACAGCGTGGTCGGGCGTTCCGGCGTGCGCCTCTCCGGCGGCCAGCGCCAGCGCCTGGCGATCGCCCGCATGGTGCTCGCCGAACCCAGGGTGGTGATTCTCGACGAGGCCACCTCGGCTCTCGACGCGGTCACCGAATACGCCCTGCACCAGGCCCTGGGCCGCTTCCTCCACGGCCGCACCACCCTGATCATCGCCCACCGCCTGTCCGCGGTGAAACAGGCCGACCGGGTGCTGGTGTTCGACGGCGGGCGCATCGCCGAGGAGGGCGAGCACCACCAACTGATCGCCGAGGGCGGTCTGTACGCCAGGCTCTACGGACATCTGCAGCACTGAGGCGCGCTCGGCCGGGCCGTGCCGGATGACGGCGAAATCGCCGCGATCGGGGCGGATACGCTCGTTTCGCCGGCCTGAACCAAAGTTTTCTCCGTCGCTCATATGCAGCAATGGAGGAATTCGGGGACGGCCATGAAAGCAACCCGCTTCGCCCGGGGCTGCAGCCTTGCCACCGCCTTGCTCGTCTGCGAGGCGAGTGCCGTCCGCCCGCCGGCCGAGGCCTACCATGCCCGCGCCAGCGCCGACGGCGTGCAGCGGGTCAGCATCGTCGCCGGCAACTATTTCTTCCGCCCCGAGCGCATCGTCGTCCAGGCCGGCCAGTCGCTGGAGCTGACGCTCACAGCCGAGCCGGGCCTGGTTTCCCACCGCTTCGTGCTGCGGGCGCCGGGCGGTCAGGCCCTGGCCGACCTGCGGCTCGGCCGGGAGGCCCGGATGCTGCGTTTCCGGTTGGCCGAAGGCGACTACCCGTTCCATTGCTCGAGTCGCCTGCCGTTCCTCGGGAGCCATCGCGACCGGGGCATGGCCGGGGTCCTGGAAGTCCGGGAATAGCGGCCGTGGGCACAGCCGGCGGTCGTTGCAACAGCTATGCGCTGACCACCCTGTGGCAACTGGATGCGCCGCTGGAGGCGGTCTGGGAGGCGATCGTCCACGCGGAGCGCTGGCCGGACTGGTGGGCCGGGGTGGAGCGGGTGGTCATGCTCGAGCGCGGCGACCTGATCGGCCTGGGCGCGCGGCACCGCTACACCTGGAAGAGCCGGCTGCCCTACCGGCTGACCTTCGACACCCGGGTGACCCGGGTCGAGCCCCTGTGCCTGCTCGAGGGGCGGGTCGAGGGCGAGCTGGAGGGCATCGGCCGCTGGCGTTTCGCTCGGGCGGCGCAGCTCACTCAGGTGCGCTTCGACTGGCGGGTGCATACCACCCGCTGGTGGATGAATCTGCTTGCGCCCCTGGCCCGGCCGGTGTTCCGCTGGAACCACGATGCGCTGATGCGCGCCGGCGGCATCGGCCTGGCCCGCTACCTCGAAGCCCGCTCCGGAGACGCCTGAGCGGGCACGCCGTCCGGCTATCGCCGGCTGTCGTCCTGCCGCGAGGACTGCATGTCCTGGGTCTCCTCCGCGTTGGGCGCCTCCGGGAAGCTGCCGGGGGCGAACACGTGGATTTCCAGCTCGTCGGCATTCACCTCGCTCACGCCGTGGATCGAGCGGGCCAGGGCGACGGCCTGTCGGCATTGCCGGTGGCTGGCGACCCGACCGCTTAGGGTCACCACGCCGGCATGGGTCTTGACGCCGATCTGCTGGCCGCGGGTCGCCTTGTCCATGGCCAGGGCGGACCTCACCTTGGCGCTGATCCAGGCGTCGTGCACGGTGTTGCCGATGTTCTGGGAATACTGGCTGAAGGGTTGCATTTTCATGGCGGACCTCCGAACGCTGCGAGGCGGCCTGCGCGCTCCGTAGCCGGCGAGGGTCCCTGGTATTCACGGGAAACGCCCGTCGTTGCCACACCGCAGGCCGGAACGCTATCAGTATAGTTGCGCTCCGTTCGCCGCGACGGGCCGGCGGATGCCGTCAGCAAATCCTTACACCCGCCCCGGCAGCGAAGCGCCATGGCCGGGCCTGCCGACGCCGTAAGGAAAAGCTGACGCCCGCCCGGGACCGGGCGGCGCCCGCGGCCGGCACGGTGCGCTTGCCGATGCGGCATTTCCCGCCTGTGCTTTCGGTATGCGCAGGCAACCAGAGGAGGCGGCGAGATGGAAGGCATCGCACCCGACAACCCCATCGGCACCGACGGCTTCGAGTTCGTCGAATTCACCGCGCCGAGCGAGCATGGCATCGGCCAGTTGCGCGAGCTGTTCATGGCCATGGGCTTCACCGAGACCGCCCGGCACCGTTCGAAGAACGTCTTCCTGTTCCAGCAGAACGGCATCAATTTCGTCCTCAACGGCAGCCCCAGCGGGCCGGCCCGGGACTTCGCCGAAAGGCACGGGCCGAGCGCCTGCGCCATGGCCTTCCGGGTGAGGAACGCGGCCCAGGCCGCCGCCTATGCCGAGGCCCGGGGGGCGAAGCTTCTGGGCAGCCACGCCAACTTCGGCGAGTTGAACATCCCCTGCCTCGAAGGCATCGGCGGCTCGCTGCTGTACCTGGTGGACCGCTACGGCGAGCGCAGCATCTACGACGTGGACTTCGACTTCATCCCCGGACGCACGGCCGCCGACCATGCCGTCGGCCTGATGGCCATCGACCACCTGACCCACAACGTCGAGCGCGGCCAGATGGACGTCTGGGCCTCCTTCTACGAGCGCATCGCCGGCTTCCGCGAGATCCGCTACTTCGACATCGAGGGCCGGCACACGGGCCTCCTGTCCCGGGCCATGACCGCGCCCTGCGGCAAGATCCGCATCCCGATCAACGAGCCGGCCGACGAGCGCTCGCAGATCGCCGAGTTCATCCGCGACTACCGCGGCGAGGGCATCCAGCACATCGCCCTGGCCAGCGACGACATCTACGCCACGGTGAGCCGGCTGCGCGCCAACGGCGTGGCTTTCATGGCCACCCCGGACACCTACTACGAGAAGGTCGACGCCCGCGTGCCCGGCCACGGCGAATCGCTGGAGCAGCTGCGCGAGCTGAACATCCTGATCGACGGGGCTCCGGGGCGGGAGGGCATCCTGCTGCAGATCTTCACCCGCGCCCTGATCGGGCCGATCTTCTTCGAGATCATCCAGCGCAAGGGCAACCAGGGTTTCGGCGAGGGCAACTTCCGCGCCCTGTTCGAATCCATCGAGGAGGACCAGATCCGCCGCGGCGTGATCGAGGCGTAGGTGCGCCGGGGCCGGCATAGGGGCGCGCCGCGCTCGGCGTGTAGACTGGGGCGTCTCCAATCGCTCCGAGTCCCGCGATGTCCCACGCTCCCCTGCACGCCGGCCCGCTCGAGCGCGGCCTGAAGAACCGCCACATCCAGCTGATCGCCCTCGGCGGCGCCATCGGCACCGGCCTGTTCCTCGGCTCGGCCGGGGTGCTGAAGATGGCCGGCCCGTCGATGATCCTCGGCTACGCCATCGGCGGCTTCATCGCCTTCCTGATCATGCGCCAGCTCGGCGAGATGATCGTCGAGGAGCCGGTGGCCGGCTCCTTCAGCCACTTCGCCCACGCCTACTGGGGCCGCTACGCCGGCTTTCTCGCCGGCTGGAACTACTGGGCGCTCTACGTGCTGGTGGGCATGGCCGAGCTGACCGCGGTGGGCAAGTACGTGCAGTTCTGGTGGCCGCAGATTCCCGCCTGGGCCACGGCGGCGGCCTTCTTCGCGCTGATCAACGCCATCAACCTGAGCAACGTGAAGGCCTTCGGCGAGGCCGAATTCTGGTTCGCCATCATCAAGGTGGCGGCCATTCTCGGCATGATCGCGCTCGGCCTGTACCTGCTGCTGGGCGGGCAGGGCGGCGAGCAGGCCGGCTTCGCCAACCTGTGGCGCCACGGCGGTTTCTTCCCCAACGGCATCCGCGGCCTGGCGCTGGCCATGGCCCTGATCATGTTCTCCTTCGGCGGCCTGGAGCTGGTGGGCATCACCGCGGCCGAGGCGAGCGAGCCGCGCCGGGTGATCCCCCGGGCGATCAACCAGGTGGTCTACCGCATCCTGATCTTCTACGTCGGCGCGCTCACCGTGCTGCTGGCGCTGTATCCCTGGGACGGCCTGCTGGAGACCCTGAACGCCGCCGGCGACCCCTACAGCGGCAGTCCCTTCGTGCGGATCTTCTCGCTGATCGGCAGCGACGCCGCCGCGCACGTCCTCAACTTCGTGGTGCTTACCGCGGCGCTGTCGGTCTACAACAGCGGCGTCTACTGCAACAGCCGCATGCTCTACGGCCTGGCCGAGCAGGGCGATGCGCCGCGGGCGCTGCTGAAGGTGAACCGCCGCGGCGTGCCGGTGCTGGCCATCGGCCTGTCGGCGCTGGTGACCCTGCTCTGCGTGCTGGTCAACTACCTGCTGCCGCAGGGCGCGCTGGAGCTGCTGATGTCCCTGGTGGTCGCGGCCCTGGTGATCAACTGGGCGATGATCGGCCTGACCCACCTGAAATTCCGCAAGGCCATGACGGCGCGGGGCGTGCAGCCTAGCTTCCGGGCCCTCTGGTACCCCTTCGGCAACTACCTGTGCCTGGCCTTCGTCGGCTTCCTCCTGCTGACCATGCTGCAGCTCGACGGCGTGCGCTCGTCGGTCTACGCCATTCCGGTGTGGCTGCTGTTCCTCTGGGGCTGCTACCGCCTGCGGCGGGTCGCGCCGGGCAAGGTCGCTGGCCGGCCGGCCTAGGGCCGCTCAGCGGCCCTGGACGAACTCGGTGGCCGGGGAGCCGCCGTGCTGCAGGCGGTCGGCCCATTGTCGCAGCGGCAGTTCCGGCCGGTCGTTCCAGATGCGCCGCCAGAGCGCGCGGAACTGCTCGGTGCCGCCGCGCTCCATGGGCAGCCGGCGGGTCACCGGCAACGTCTGCCAGCGCCCGTCGTGGCGTTCGGCGAGGACGAAGCGGAACGGGTGGTAGCCGGGGATGCCCATGCGCAGGTCGGTCGCCACGATGCCTTCGCCGACCCGGTCGTAGCGCAGCACCCCGCGGCTGAACCAGTCCAGCCGGGCGTGCTGCGGCGAGCCGGCGAGGACCTCGCGCCAGCGGCTGCCGCGGGGCAGGCGGACCGGCTCGGGAGGTTCGCGATCGAACCAGCCGACCATGGCCTCGTGGTAGTCCTCGCCGTCCAGCGCCACCACCCGCCAGAGCAGGCTGTTGAACGGCGCCGGCGTGCTGAACAGGGCTTCGGCGCGGACGCCTTCGCCGGCCAGCGCCTGCTCGACCCGCTGCTCGGCCATCTGTTTGCCGGCCAGGGTGAAGCCCAGGTAGAGGCTAGACAGGCCCAGCGCCCAGCACTGCCAGCGCCGGCTGCGGTCGTCCACGCCCCAGAGGGCGGCGACCAGCACGGCGATCAGCAGGGGCAGGGTGTAGAGCGGGTCGATGATGAACACGCTGGACCAGGCCACCGGCGGCGTGGCCAGCGGCCAGAGCAGCTGGGTGCCGTAGCTGGTCAGGCCGTCCAGCAGGACGTGGCCGAGCAGCACCAGCCAGATGCACAGCAGCAGCCGCTTGCCGCCGTAGCGCGGATCGGGCCGCCAGCGCCGCAGCAGCCAGGCGAGCAGCAGGGAGAAGCCGGAGAGGACGAACAGGGAATGGCTGAAGCCGCGGTGGTGGGTCATGTTGGCCACCGGGTCGCCGTAGTCGAGGAGCACGTCGAGATCCGGCAGGTTGGCCAGCAGCGCGCCGTACAGCAGCGCCTTGCGCCCCTGCCAGCGGCCGAGCAGCGCGCCCTGCATGCTGGCGCCGAGCACGGCGTGGGTGAGTGAGTCCATCGGAAGGCCCCCGTCGGGCGAAGAGGAACGAGGGATTAAGGTAGTCGACGGGAGCGGCTGGAGGGAAATCGGCGGCGGACGGAGCGGTGCCCGGAATGCCCGCCTCAGCGCGGGTCGTAGCCGCCCAGGCAGGCGCGGATGAGCACCCCTAGCAGCGCCAGGTTGCCGCGGACGCTGCTGATCTTGCTCGGCACCTCGCCCTTGGGGTAGCGGCGGGCGCTGGGCAGCTCCACGCAGCGGTAGCCGAGCCGCGGGGCTCGGTAGGAGAGGTAGGCGAGCAGTTCGTAGCCGCGGAAGACGTGGCGGAAGGGGGCGACCCGCGGGTCGAGCAGCAGGCGCCGGCTGTAGGCGCGAAAGCCCTGGGTGGTGTCGGTCCAGGGGAAGCCGGAGGAGCGGGCGAGCAGCGGCGCGTGGATGAAGCGGATGGCAAGGTCGCGCGATCTCGGGGTGTTCACCGCCTCGCCGCCGGGGATGAAGCGCGAGGCCTGGACGAAGTCGAAGCCCTCGCCCAGGGCGGCGATGAAGCGTGGGATGGACCCGGGGTCGTCCTTGTCGTTGCCGTCGATGGTGACGATGCCTTGGTAGCCCCGGCCGAGGGCGAAGGCGTAGGCGCAGCGCAGCTGTGCGCTCAGCCGGCCCGGCCCGGTCTTGACCAAGAGGCCGCGCACGCCCAGCCGCTGCAGCGCCTCCGGCTCCAGCGAGCCGTCGCGACTGCCGCCGTCGACGATGAGGATGTCGGCGCCGCCGGCGATGCCGAGGGCGGCCATGCGGGCGAGCAGGTTCCTGATCCGCACGCCCTCGTCGATCACCGGGATCGCCACGCACCAGGGGTGCTGCCGGCCGCGCCAGAAGCGGGTGACGAAGGCCGGGACCTGCCACTCGCCGTGGCCGGTAGGACGGCTGTCGAGGCGCAGGTCCACGGCTCCGCCTCAGGCCGCGCGGGCGGTGATCAGGGCCACGCCGGCGAGGACCAGCAGGATGCCGGTGCCGGTGGTCCAGTGGAAATGCTCGCGGAACAGCAGCGCCGAGAACAGCGCGACGGCGGCCACCGCGCCGGAGGTGAGCACCGGGTGCGCCACGTTCAGCGGCAGGCGCGCGAGGGACGCGGCATACAGCAGGAAGGCGCCGCCATAGAGCGTCAGACCGAGCCAGAACGGCCAGTTGGACAGCGCCGCCAGGGGATCGCCGGGCGAGGGGAACTTGCGCGGCGGCATCATCGCCAGCTTGACCAGCACGCTGGCCGAGGCGTTGGCGAGGATGCCGAGCAGGAGGATCAGCCACTTCACGGGGCGACTCCCGGGGCGTCGCTGCGGCCGGCCGGCCGGTAGCAGCGGATGGCGCATTCCAGCGCGCGTTCGACGGAAACCGGATGCGGTTCGGCGGCGGTCGCCAGCATCTCGACGCAGACCAGCTGGCGCGGTAGGTGGCGGATCAGCGCCTGGTAGATCTGCTCGTGGCGGGTGCCGCCCTCGCCCAGGGGCAGCAGGTCCGGCTCGCTGGCGTGGATGTGGCCGATCAGGTGGCCGTGGTTCTTCAATTCGAGGATCGGGTCTTCGCCGTTGACGGTCAGGGCGCCGGTATCCAGCTGCAGGCGGATCGCCGGATGGCCGATCAGTTCGACCACCATCGCGGTTTCCGCCGTGGTCATCATGAAGTTGGCGCCGTAGCGGGCCGGGTTGGGTTCCAGGCAGACACGCACGCCGGCGGCCCCGGCCAGGTCGCCGAGGCGCTTGAAGAAGGGCACGGCGACGGCCAGCGCCTGATGGCCGGTCAGCCCGGAGCGGTCGCGGTTATTCGGCGAGCCGAACACCAGGCGCGTCGCCCCCAGGCCGGCGCCGATCCGGCAGACCGCCGCCAGGTGGCGGAGCATCGCCTGCTGGGATTCGGGCGGGCCGAACAGGTTGAGGCCGCTGGTGCCGAACAGCAGCGCCTGCATGCCGGTGATCTCGATGCCGCGCTCGTTCCACCAGTCGCGCACGCGGCGGATCTCCTCGTCGCTGGCGCCGGCCGGATCGGCGAAGTACTTGCTCGGCGCCACGTCGATGGCGTCGATGCCCAGGCGCTGCAGCAGGGCGGCGATGGTCTCGTCCTCCGCTACGTCCCAGGCGATGTTCGAGATGCCCAGTCTCATGCCCGTGCTCCCGCCGCCCTGCGCGCCACCGGCTCGGTGCGCACGTAGGCGCGGATGGCCTGGATGATCTGGCGGCTGTTGTACAGGTAGTGGCCGCCGCTGGCGAAGACCTCCCCGTGGCGGGTGCGCATGTCGTAGCGCGCCGGGGCGCCGCGCAGGGTCTGGTCGAAGCGCCGGCCGAAGCCGTGCCGGCAGACCCTGGCCACGCTGAGCGGCTCCGCGGTGAGGTGCACCAGGCGCAGGCCGGCGTGAAGCGCGGTCTGGATGTCGGCCCAAAGACGGACCATGGGATAGAACTGGTAGACGCTGCGGCTCTCGATGGCCTCCAGGTTGTGCTCGTTGAGCAGGTCGAAGAGGACGTTCTTGCGCAGGCCGGCGCCGACCAGTCCGGGCAGGCGGACGATCAGGTGGTCGGGGAACCGGCTCTGGACGAAGCGCTCCAGCAAGCGCCGGTGCAGGCCGTAGGGGGGCAGTCCGGACTCCTCCACCGGGCTGTCCTCGTAGACCTCGACCGGGCTGCGGAACACGTCGACGGTACTGATCAGGATGAAGGTTCGGCACTCGACGGTCCGCAGGTGGCCGATCAGCCCTTCGATGTTCGCCCGGTCCGCCTCCGGCTCGCGGTTGGCCAGCCACTTCTGCGCCGGCGCCCCGGCGCAGACCACGGTGTCGAAGGTCTTGCCGTCGATCTGGCCGATGTTGGTCGAGCGGTACAGCGAGGCGAAGCGGGTCTGCTTCTGCAGCGTGCTGCCGACGAAGCCGGTGCAGCCGATCAGTGCCGAATGATGGTTGTTCATGCTTTATCCGTCTTGGCTCTCGGGATTCGGGAATGGATCGAACGGGCGGCCGTCCTCAGACCGTCGAGACAGAGGTAGGCGAGGGTGGCGACGAAGCCGAAGTACCACAGCACGTAGTTGATGTGGGTGTGTATGCCGGAGTGCCCCTTGGCCAGGACGAACCAGGAGATCGGCGGCAGGAGGAAGGCGACGAACAGGCCGATCTCGGCGGCGGCGTCCTTCGCCGACAGGCTCCACTTGTAGAGCAGCGTCAGCGCGGCGCCGAGCAGCAGGGCGGCGAACGCCAGTCCCGGCACGAAGGGGACCAGCTCGGTGTGCCAGGACAGGATGTAGGTCTTGAGCACGGACAGCGGCGAGGCCGAGAGCGCGGCGAACAGCTCGCTGCCGAAGGCGTAGGGATCGCCGTAGGTCCGCCGCTTCACGTCCAGCTCGTAGATCGAGCGTAGGCCGGCGAGCAGCGTGTCGCCGCGCAGCCCGGCGTGGATCAGCAGGGCGCTGGCGAAGCCGGCGACGCCGATCAGGCAGACGGCGCAAAAGCCCCGGGCCGCCCGGGCCCGCGACTGCCCGGCGCCCGGCTGGAAGAAGGCGTAGAGGAAGGGCGCGGCGGCCAGGAGGATGATCGAGGAGATGTACTCGTAGCCGGCCAGGCATTTGGCCAGGAAGGCCAGGTACAGCAGCACGCCGTAGAGCGCGCGCTGCCGCCGGCTGCCGGCGAGGAACCAGGCGGCGGCCAGCACCGCCGGCAGGAACCAGGAGAAGGGGACCCAGTAGAGGTTGCGGGCGAACGAGGTGATCCACGGCGACAGGGCGATGGTCAGGAAGAACAGCGCGGTGAAGGTCTTCGGGAAGATCCGCCCGTAGAGGAAGGCGAGGGCGACGATGGTCAGGGCGAAGGCCAGGCTGTTCAGCCCGTAGAGCCGGTGCAGGTTGCCGCCGAGGTCCCGGTAGAGTTCGGAGAACACCATTCCCTGCAGGCCGAACTGGGAGAGGTAGGGCGTGAGAGCGATGGCGTCGGCCTCGACCCGCGCGCCGGAGAGGGTGATCGGCCTGGCCGGGTCGAGCTGGCCCAGCACCGGGCCGGAGACGTGCAGGCTGGCGAAGGGGCCGGAGCGGGTGACGGAGGTGATGACCCGCGGCGTCGGGTCGAGCAGGATCTTCCGGCCGATGTAGTCCTCCAGCGTCGGGTTGTATTCCACGGTGATGCTCGAGGCCGGCTGCGCCGCGCCGGCGCGGTTCTCGGTCTCGACCCGGTCGGCGGCGACCTTGATGTCGGCCAGCGCCCTGCGGCCGAGTAGCGCATAGGACTGCAGGATGTATTCGGGCCGGTAGGCGAAGAACCGGACCGAGGCGTAGCCCAGGTTGGCGTGTTCGGGGAGGCGCCGGCCGTACTCGCTGGCGACTATCCGGCCCAGCACCAGGGCTTCGGAGTCCTGCTGGAACTGTCGGTAGAAGTCGTCGGGCGCGATGCCGAAGCGGTTCTGGTAGCCGGACAGGAACAGGACCGTGGTGAGCAACAGGAAATACGCGGTGGCTGCGAGCTTGTTATAGCGCATCTTCGAGCCTTTCCAGTACGTCGTAGATGTTGTCGATCTTCCCGCCCAGGATCGAGAAGCAGCCCGGCAGACCGGGGTGCCGCTCGAACAGGATGGGTCGGCCGTCGTCTCCCTCGTTCTTCTGCAGCACCGTCTTCACCTCGAACAGCGACTCGACGTATGTGGCGTCGAGCACGGCGGGGAGATAGCGCCCCACGTCCCTGAGCATGCGGTCGAAGCGCGAGGTCCGCGGGTAGCCCTCGAGCTTGCGGTAGGGGTCGATGCCGGCCGCGTCCTCCCAGTGCAGGTGCGGCGTGTAGCGCACGTGGGAGAGGCTGTGCAGGTTCCGGGCGGGGAACGGCATCAGCGAGAAGAAGGGCCCGTCCATGACGGTGATGCCCAGGCCGGCGAGCGCGGGCGGGGCCTCGATCAGCGCCATTTCCGCGATCTCCTGCTTGAGCCCGGCGTGGTGGTCCGGGCCGTCGGTCAGCAACTGGTTGAGGCCGCTGTAGGTGCAGTTGAACACGTAGCGGCAGTCCACCCGCTCCTCGTCGCCCCGCTCGGGCCGCAGGGCCACCCGCAAGACGTTCCGCGGTCCCCGGGACACCGCCGTGGCGCGGGTGCCGAGCCGGACCTGCACCGCGCTCGCCTCCAGCTCGCGTCCGGCCCAGGCGGCCAGCGCGGTGCTGTCGAAGGCGTATTCCTCGACGCGGAACACCGCCTCGATCAGCTGCGGCTCGAACAGCCCGCGCAGCTCCGGTCCGGCCGGCTCGATCGGCGCGCCGATCTCCCGGCAGAAGCGCTCGAACTGCCGGGCCGTGACCCTGGAGTTGCGTCGGGCGACGGCGTAGAGCGCGGTGAAGTCGCGCTTCACCGCCTGCGGCCAGTCCTGCACGAAGCGGGGCAGGTTGATCCGGCTGCGGTAGGCGGTGGTGAGGCAGCGTGGGTAGTGGTAGCCGTTGTGCACCCGTGCCTGGTTGTTGTACGAGGCGCGGCTCAGCAGCGCCGCTTCCCGCTCCACCAGCAGGGTGCGGCGGAAGCCGCGGCGGCGGGCCAGGTAGAGGGCGATGGCCGCGCCGTAGAAGCCGCCGCCGATGACCACGGCGTCCTGGCGCTCGTCAGCGGCGGACATGGCGCCGTTCGTTCAGGCCGGGCTGCGCCGCGAGCGGCGCGGCCTCCTCGACGTTCAGCCGCTCGCGCCGGGTCAGGCGCGCGCTGGTGAACTCCTGGCCGATGTGATAGAGCGGCCCCTCGTTGGACAGCCGGGCCATCTGCAGGATGTATTCGCCCAGCACCAGCAGCACCAGCGAGATCAGGAAGAACATGCCCGACTGCTGCAGCGACAGGCTGACCCAGCCGGGGGCGACGTCGCTCTTCAGCACGGCGACGGCCACCACGTACAGGGAATACAGCAGATTGGCCACCGCGCCGAACAGCGACAGCGTGGTGACCAGCCGCAGCGGCCCACGGGGGGTCGAGACCAGCAGGCGCATGCCGCGGTCGACGCTCGCGCCCAGGCGCTTGCGCCGCGACAGCCGGGGCGGCGCGCTGTAGTCGAGGTTGACCCGGGCGAAGCCGGCGGTCGCCGGCAGGCTGCGGTAGGTCAGTGCCGGCTGCGGATGCTGGAGGATGAAGTTGACCACCCGCTTGCTCAGGATGCGGTACTGGGGCGCCTCCCGGGCCAGGTGGATGCCGTTGAAACGCTTGTACAGCCCGTTGAACACGGCGCAGGCGCCGCGGTAGGCGAGGCTCTGGGCGGGCTTCTGGCGGTTGCGGGCGAACACCACGTCGGCACCGTTGACCACTTGGTCGAGCATCTGCGGGAGGAAGTCGATGTCGTCGATCAGCGGGTCGATGACCGCGACGAAGTCCCCCAGCGCGTTCTCCAGGCCCACCCAGGCGGCGGTGTCGGAATCCACTTCCTTGGTCAGGGCGTAGACCTGCAGGTTGGGCAGGCCGTCCTCCCCGGCGAGTTCGCGCAGTACCGGGATGCTGTCCTGGTCCGAGGCGTTGTCGACGACGATGAGTTCGTAATCGATGACCAATGAGGCAATGCCTTCGGCGGCATGGGCGAGTATTTCCTGGAGATGTTCCGCCTGATTGCGAACGATGAATACCACCGACAGGAAGACCGGAAAGAAGGCCATTCGAAGTTCCTCTAGTTCCTCTTTAGTGCAGAGGTGACTTAATGCGGAGGTGACTGATTTCCGTCGGTGCTGAAATCACTCGAGCGCACTTGGCTTGAACCAGCGAGTGCCGTCGAATGGGTGTTCGCTAACTTCGAGTCGTCGGGCTTCGAATATATCCAGACCCTATTCCGTGCCCCGGTGCCGGGCGGCCACGCTACCGCCATGCCTCGGCCATGGCCTGGCGCCGGAGCCCCGCCGGCCCGCGGTTTTCACGGGGCGGCCACCCGAAAAACGGCGCAGCCGTCATGTTGCGACGACGATGTCCTTATTAGGGAAATGCAGTCCCCTTGAAAGACAATGCCGGATCGGGATTGAAGCTAGGATAGTTTGCAAGTGCGGATCTTCCATTTCTCCCGGGCAATCGCCGATCAATGGTCGCGATTTCCCGCAAGACGGTTATTGGAATTCCGGCAACTATCGGCGACATAAGGCGTGCGAACTTTTCATGCCGGGGTCGTATTGCAGCCTCGAACTCTTCCGGTCGGCGTTTATATGCAAGTGCCCTTGCCGATGAATAACCGCGGTATTGGCAAAGTGCCCGTTATTTGACGTCGGCCGCGTGACACGAATATGCGCCGATAATTGCAGTCGACGGATCGAAACGGCGATTCCCGGCACGGGCGTGTTGAGGCACGGGTAAGCGCAACGTAGAATCCGTCCTCTGGCCGTCTCCCCCCCATACTCACAATAATCCGTCCACTGCGCCGCACCCGGCTTCGAGCACGGGAGGCGTCGGTGCGCCGGCTTTTTGGGTGTGGGTTCGTGTCCCAAGCCTTCCGTGCAGGTGCCGGGTGCGTTCTCGACGTGTCCGGCGAACGGCCCCTGCCGCCGGAATGCTCGCCGAGCGTTGCACCCCATTACATGAACACCTCCCCGAATGCTCGCGCCGGAAGCTGGCTGAGCGTGATCGCGCTGGCCCTGGCGGCCTTCATCTTCAACACCACCGAGTTCGTTCCCGTCGGCCTACTGAGCGCCATCGGCGACAGTTTCGGCCTGACCACCGCCCAGGTCGGCCTGATGCTGACGATCTACGCCTGGGTGGTTTCCCTCACCTCCCTGCCGATGATGCTGCTGACCCGCAACATCGAGCGGCGCAAGCTGCTGCTGGGCGTGTTCGCCCTGTTCATCGTCAGCCACGCCCTGTCGGCCGTGGCCTCGAGCTTCGCCGTCCTGCTGCTGAGCCGGATCGGCATCGCCCTCGCGCATGCGGTGTTCTGGTCGATCACCGCTTCCCTGGCGGTGCGCGTGGCGCCGCCCGGCAAGCAGTCCCAGGCCCTCGGCCTGCTGGCGACCGGTACCTCGCTGGCCATGGTCCTGGGCATCCCCCTCGGGCGGGTGGTCGGCGAGGCGCTGGGCTGGCGCACCACCTTCATGTCGATTGCGGTGGTGTCCACCCTCACCGTACTGTGGCTGTGGCGGACGCTGCCGCTGCTGCCCAGCCAGAACTCGGGCTCGCTGAGGAGCCTGCCGGTGCTGTTCCGGCGTCCGGCGCTGGTGTCGCTCTATGTCCTGACCGCGGTGGTCATCACCGCGCAGTTCACCGCCTACAGCTACATCGAGCCCTTCGCCCAGGTCGTGGGCCAGCTGAGCGGCGAGATGACCACCTTCCTGCTGCTGCTGTTCGGCGGCGCCGGCATCTTCGGCTCGATCCTCTTCAGCCTGCTCAACAACCGCTATCCGCGGGGCCTGCTGATCGTCACCATCGCCGCGCTGGCTCTGTCCCTGCTGCTGCTGTTGCCCTTCGTCCGGCAGCCCGGGTACATCGCTGTGCTGAGCGTGCTCTGGGGAATGGCCATCATGTGCTTCGGGCTGGTGCTGCAATCCAAGGTCCTGACCCTGGCCCCGGACGCCACCGACGTGGCGATGTCCCTCCATTCGGGCATCTACAACATCGGCATCGGCGGCGGCGCCCTGCTCGGCAGCGTGGTGAGCAGCCACTGGGCGCTCGCCGAAGTGGGCACCGTAGGCGGCCTGCTGGCGGTGGGCGGACTGCTGTGGTGCTGTGTGACGACCTATCTCTTCGCCAAGCCGCAGGCGCTCGGCGCGCTGCAGGGGGCGGGGCGCTGAGCGGGAGCGGGGAAACGAAAAAGGCGGCCGAAAGGCCGCCTTTTTCGTGGGCGTGCGGTTCAGTAGCGTTCCAGCCAGTGGGCGTAGGGCGCGGGCAGCGTCCAGGACGGGCGCTCGATGCCCAGCTCGCAGGCCGCGACATAGGGCCAGTGCGGGTCGGCCAGGTGGGCGCGGCCGATCATGGCCAGGTCCAGCTGGCCTTCCTTGACGGCCCGCTCGGCGACCGCCGGCGTGCCGAAGCCCCAGGCCGACGCCACCGGGATCTCCGCCTCGCGGCGGACCCGCTCGGCGATCGGCCCCATGAAGCCGGGCGCCCAGGGAATGTCGGTGTCCGCGATGGTGAAGCCGATGCTGACGCTGAGCAGGTCCAGGCCGGTCTGCTTGAAGCGCCGGGCCAGTTCGATGGATTCGGCGAAGGTCTGCTCGTCCCGGCCGTCGAACTCGATCACTCCGAAGCGGGCGGTCAGCGGCAGGTGCTCCGGCCATACCTCGCGGACCGCCGCCAGGGTCTCCAGCAGGAAACGGCAGCGGTTGTCGAAGCTGCCGCCGTAGGCATCGGTGCGCCGGTTGGAATGCTCGGAGAAGAAACTCTGGGCCAGGTAGCCGTGGGCGAAGTGCAGCTCCAGCCACTCGAAGCCGGCATCGCGCGCCCGACACGCCGCGGCGACGAAATCGTCCCGCACCCGGGCGATGTCTTCCAGGGTCATGGCCTTGGGCGCCTTCGGCAGGTGATGGCCGAAGGGGATGGCCGAGGGGGCGATGGTCTGCCAGCCGCGCGGATCGCTCTCGGCGATGTGGTCGTCGCCTTCCCAGGGACGGTTGGCGCTGGCCTTGCGCCCGGCGTGGGCGATCTGGAGGCCGGGCACGGCGCCCTCGGCCTTGATGGCCTGGACCACCGGCACGAAGGCCTGGGCCAACTGGTCGTTCCAGATCCCCGGGCAGTTGGGGGAAATGCGGCCTTCCGGCGAGACCGCGGTGGCCTCGACGATCACCAGCCCCGCGCCGCCGCGGGCGATGCTGGAGTAATGTACCTTGTGCCAGTCGTTGATCAGGCCGTCGTTGGCCATGTACACGCACATGGGCGGAACGGCGATGCGATTGCGCAGGGTGACATCCTTCAGCTTGTACGGTTGGAACAGCGCGGACATGGGAACTCCTCATACGGGATGGTCAAATTCTATTGTTCGATAATATTCGAACAAATGGATGATGAACACCCCCATCGTGTATGATTCCGCCCATGCGACCCTTCAAGCACCCCACCGCCGGCGAATTCGTCCTCGAGCGCGTTCTCTACGCCTTGAGCGATCCGGTGCGCCTGGAGATCGTCCGCCGCCTCGCCGCCCTGGGCGAGGCCAGCTGCAGCGAACTCGACGGCGGCCGCCCGAAGTCGAGCGTCTCCCACCATTTCCGGGTCCTGCGCGATGCGGGCCTGGTCTGCACCCGCAGCGCAGGGACCACCCACATCAACTCGCTGCGCCGCGAGGAGATGGACGCACGTTTCCCGGGCCTGCTCGAAGCGATCCTGTCGCAGCAGGGCTGAGCCGGCCGAGGTTCAGGCGCTGCCGCTCTTGTCCTGAGTCGAGGTAGGCGCGGGCAGCGAGGAAGTCGCGCCCGTCTCCGCCATCGGCTGTGCGTACAGGTTTTCCAGCGTCTTCTGCAGCCAGGCCCTGTAGGCCGACTGGATCTGGCCGAAGGCGGTGGCCTGGGCTCTGGCGTTGTACTCGTACTGCCTGAGGATGCCGAGGCTGGCGTCCAGGTAGGAGCCCAGGAAGTCCTGCGGGGAAGCGGCGCCTTGCACGGACTCGGCGATCTGCTGGCCGACGCTCAGGGTCGTGTTCAGGAAGCGCTGGCAGCAGTCGGTGCCCTTGTCCTGGGCGGCCTTCTGGAGTTCGGCCAGTTCCCGGCAGGCGTCGGTCAGGGCCGTGGGGTTCATCCGGCCCAGGCTGGCCGGCGTCCAGCCGAGGTACAGGGCCTGCAGCATGTGCTGCACGATCTGGACGTTGTCCTTGAGCGGGTTGAATGACCCGAACAGGGCCTGCAGGCTCTGCGGGCTTTCGCTGGCATAGTCGCTCCAGTGCTTGAGCGCTTCGGACAGCTTGGTATCGATTCCGGCATTCGGGCTGGTGACGTTATCCATGGGGGCCTCCTGTGGGTAGGCGGGCGGTCAGGGTCTGTCCTGGGCCAGACGGTTGAGCATCCGGTAGATGGCGCGCAATTGCGGGGCGTTGCGGGTGAAGTAGTCGGGAGTTGCGCTATCCGGCGAGGAATAGCCCCAGAAATCCCAGCAGCCTTGGGGATTCGGCGGCGTTTCGCGGGAGGGCCGCACCTGGGGATAGAGCATGATGAGGTTGTTGGCCTCGGCCATTTCGTTGTAGCCGGTATGGGCGTAGTAGCGGTCGCCGATGACTTCCGCGCCCTGCAGGCAACCGTGGAACACCACGTGGACCGGGCAGCTCACTCCGTCCTGGCAGGCCTGCGGCACGTAGACGTAACCCGTGTCGCTCATGCTGGTGTTGGCCGAGTCGATGAACTCCCGCTGATCGAAGGCGACGACGTCGCCGCTCAGGCGATCGGCCGGCGGCTTCAGGTCCGGGTAGATCTGCCGGAGGATCTCGCGGGACTGTTCGAAGCCGCAGTCGTTGATGAACGGCGGCTCGGTCAGCGCGCACGCCGTGTCCGCCCGGTCGTCGGTGATCAGCGCGTGGCCGGCCGCGACGCTCCTGTCGTAGCGGATGGACGTTGCGGGTACGCCCACCTCCTCGAAGAACGCGGCGGTCTGATCCACCACCGCGGTGGTGACGACCGGGTCGCGGGTCCCGCTGAACAGATAGAGGCGGTCGTCCGCGAGATTCTCCAGCCGGGGGATGAATCCGTCCTCGGCCAACTGCCTGGCGTAGCGGATCAGCTCCGGGGTATTGGGTGCGTCGTCGGGCGTCAGGGGATGCATGCAGGTCGTCGTGGCGTTCTCCAGCAGGGTCTTGTCCATCCACGACTTCGCGCACAGATAGGGCCCCCCGGCGACGATGCCGGCGCCCACCATGATGTCGGAGAGCGCCACGTAGAGCTGCGAGGCCATGAAGGCGCCGGACGAGAGGCCGGACACGGAGGTCTGGTCGATGTTGGCGCCGTAGGCGGGCAGCCGGATGACCAGCTTTCCGACCGCATCTTCGGCTCGAGGCGGCTGGCTCGTCAGGACGAGTCCTGCGGCGAACAGGGACCGGATGAGTCGCTTCATCGTGTACGGCGAGCGGGGGAGGGATCGCACGGCGGCCTGGCTACCCCTGCGCTCGCTGCCTCCTTCCTGAGTGGGAGTGGTCTCGCTCGCTGGCAACGGGACGTAGCGCCGTGCCGGTATGCCGGCGGCGGAGTTTTTCCGGAAAATCCGGCGAGGCATGCGGAACGGGGCGGAAGCGGGGCGCTGCGGGGAAAGACAGGCTACCGCCATTACCGTTACCGATCGGTGCGACCAGTTGCGGAACTGCCGATACGCACTGGCACGAACTCCCGCCATGTGGCGTCACTTTGCTAAGTCATGGTCGGCAGCAACTTCGATCCTCTGTTTCACTGCCGCCGGGCTAACTTGCGGGAGACTGTTCGAGGGTCAGACTAGTTCGAGTTTCCGGTCGCACAATACTTGTTCGTCTTGCTCCGGCGCTTTCTGATTAGTGGTTGCCGGACTTTTCCTGAACGGCATGTTCATCGTTTCCGGAGCGCAACTTCGTCATCGATGGGGCGCCACGTTTTCGTCGTTTAGTTCGAGCCATTCATTTCATTCTTGTCGACGGGCCGGCCACTATTCGGACCAGCCAATAGTGGCTGGCCCGAATAAGGGGCAGTGGCAATCAAATGGTCCTTTTGAGCGGCGGAATTGCCTGGATGAGCCAGGCCGTGGGCAATGACAGGGAAAAGATCGTTATCGCCGCCAGGGGAATCAGGATTGCCGAATGCGATTCCGCCCGCTGCGGCCAGTAATGGTGCAGAACGTCCCAGATCGCCGGATGGATCAGATAGATGCCGAAGGTGAGAGAAGCGGTCGTTCGGGTGAAGCGGGTATTCAGGATCGGTCTTTCCCAGTATTTCAGCAGATACATCACGCTGATGGACATGGGAATGACGGTGACGCTCAGATAACCGTAGAAGTACAACCCCTTGCCGAGGTCGGCATATCTGGCGAGCAGATAGCAGCCGCTCGCCGTGAGCGCGGCCGAGAGGAAGAACACCAGCGACAACCAGGCCCTGGAGGGCGTGCGCCGGTCCGTGTGGATCAGGTGGCCGAGAAAGAAGAAGGGGATGTACCAGAGAAACCAGTCGACGAACAACGCCGGTCCGCCGGGGCGCAGGCACTGGTAGGCGTAGCTGGCGGCCGCGAGGACGAAGGCCAGAGCGACGAGCACGACCAGCTCCTCTCGGGTCGAGGCCTGGATGATCTTGCGGAAGAAGGGCGTGAACAGGTACAGGCCGGTGATCATGTACAAAAACCACATGTGGTAATAGGGGGTGCCGGCCAGCAGCAGCTTGAGCAGTTGCAACGACGTCGGGGCGTTGCCGTTCGAAAGGCCCGCCGCGGCTTGCCAGAGCAGGAAGAAAACGGACCAGAAGAGCAGCGGTATCAGGATCCGGGAGAGGCGTTTGGTATAGAAGGTCTTCAGATCTTCCTGCTTCTGCGGATCGAGCAGGAGTGCGCCGCTGACCATGATGAAGACCGGAACGCACCAGCGGACCAGCGAGTCGTACAGGTTGCCGAACCACCAGTAGGCGGAGCCGACTTCCGCCTCGAGCACGACGTTCGCCGCCACGTGCAGCAGTATCACGGCAAATATCGCGACGATGCGCGTGTTGTCCAACCAGATCATCGGGCTATCCTCCCCGGGAGTGATCGGAATAGGCTCGAAGCGGGACTCGCGGACGATTGCGAAAGCCCAGTATAGGCGACGGGGTAGCGGCGGCATTGCGCCGTAGCCTGAGTCGATGGCTGGCGTCTTGCGCCGCGATGTCGGGGGCACTCGAACGATCGGGCGGCGATATTGTTGATAACTCGGTGATCCAACCGCACCGCGAGCCGCTATCCTGCCCGCCGGTCCTTCTGTCGAGCCCGCCCATGCTGGAAATCTCCAACTCCGTCCATCTGCCCGATAGCGAGGTCGAACTGTCAGCGATCCGCGCCCAGGGCGCGGGCGGGCAGAACGTCAACAAGGTGTCCAGCGCGGTGCACCTGCGTTTCGATATCCGCGCCTCCTCGCTGCCGGCGTTCTACAAGGAGCGGTTGCTCATGCTGCGCGACCAGCGCATCAGCGGCGACGGGGTGATCGTCATCAAGGCGCAGCAGTACCGCACCCAGGAGCAGAACCGCGAGGATGCGCTGCAGCGGCTGGTCGAGCTGATCCGCAGTGCGGCGAAGGTGGAGAAGAAGCGCCACCCGACCAAGCCGACCTACGGCTCGAAGCAGCGCCGCCTGGAGCACAAGGCCAAGCGCGGCGCGGTCAAGGCCGGGCGGGGCAAGGTCGAGTTCTGAGCCGGACCGGCCGTCGACCGGTCATTGCGCTGCGGTCGGGGCGGCGGAAGCGATGGCGTCGGTGCGCGCGGCCATGATGAAGTCGTTGCGGTGCAGTCCCTTGAGCTTGTGGCTCCACCAGGTCACGGTGACCCTGCCCCATTCGGTGAGCAGCGCCGGGTGATGGCCCTCGGCCTCGGCTGCCGCGGCGACGGCGTTGGTGAAGGCCAGCGCCTGGGCGAAGTTCTTGAACGGGAAGATCTTCTCCAGCTGCATCACGCCGTTGCGGATCTCGATGTTCCAGTCGGGTATCTGCTTTATCAGTTCGCTCAGCTCCGTCTCCGAGACCCTGGGCGCATCGGTGCGGCAGGCTTCGCAGTGGGCTTGGGAGAGGTCGGTCATGCTCGGCTCCGGTCGTGTATCGGGTGGGGATGGGCGCGGCTTCAGGCGGCCCGGGGCGGGAACTTCGGCGCATGCAGCCCCAACCGCATGGCCTCGCGGACCTGCGCCATGAGGTCCTCGCCGGCCAGTTCGAACAGCCGGCGCAGATCCGGCAGGACGAAATAGACCGGCTGCAGGATATCGATGCGGTAGGGCGTGCGCATCGCCTCGACGGGGTCGAAGGGCAGGTGCTCCGGCGCCTCGGATAGACAATAGACGCTTTCCTTCGGCGAGGAGAGGATGCCGCCGCCGTAGATGCGCCGGCCGGCCGGGGTGTCGACCACGCCGAACTCCACGGTCATCCAGTAGAGGCGGGCGAGGCAGGCCCGCTCTTCCTTGCTCGCCGCCAGGCCCAGCCGGCCGTAGGCGTGGGTGAAGGCAGCGAACCAGGGGTTGGTCAGCAGCGGGCAGTGGCCGAACAGCTCGTGGAAGATGTCCGGCTCCTGCAGGTAGTCCAGCTCCTCCGGCCGGCGGATGAAGGTGGCCACGGGAAACTGCCGGCTAGCCAGCAGCTCGAAGAAGGTCTGGAAGGGGATCAGCGCCGGCACCCGCGCCACCCGCCAGCCGGTGGCGGCCGCCAGGACGCGGTTGATCTCGTCGAGCTGGGGAATGCGCTCCCGCGGCAGGTCGAGCCGCTCGAGGCCGTCCAGGTACTCCTGGTAGGCCCGCCCCGGCAGCAGCCGCAACTGGCGCTCGATCAGGGTCCGCCAGGTAGCGTGCTCGGTGGCCGTGTAACGGATCAGGCCCCGCTCGTCCGGCTGCCGGGCTACGTAGGTGGTGGCCTTCATGTCGGCCTCCCGCGCCGTGCGCGCACGATGTCCTGTCCAGAGATTTAGCCCGGCCCGGCGGCGCGGCGAGGCGGCCGGTCGGCTCGTTGCCGCCCCTGCCGGGGCGGAGCTGTAAGAAAAGGCTGACGCCCGTCGGAGAGCGGCTTGTCCGGTGCGGCGGGCTGTCCCATATTCCTGACGGGAGTCGGCAAGCCTGCGGGGTTCCGTCATGCGCATCAAGATCCACTGTCAGAACCGGGTCGGCATCCTGCGCGACATCCTCGACCTGCTGGTCGAGTACGGGGTCAACGTCGACCGCGGCGAAGTCGGCGGCGAGGGCAATGCCATCTACCTGTCCTGTCCGAACCTGATCCACCTGCAGCTGCAGGCGCTGACGCCGCGGCTCGAACGCATCCGCGGGGTGTTCAGCGTGCGCCGGGTCGGCCTGATGCCGAGCGAACGCCAGCACCTGGAGCTGCACGCGCTGCTGGGGGCGCTGGAATTCCCGGTGCTGTCCATCGACATGGCCGGTGCCATCGTCGCCGCCAACCGCGCCGCCGCCCAGCTGCTCGGCGTGCGCGTCGACGAGGTGCCCGGCATTTCCCTGGCCCGCTATCTGGAGGAGGAACTCGACCTGCCGGCGCTGATCCGGGCCAACCAGGCCCGCCTCAACGGCGTGCGGGTGAAGATCCGCGACGAAGTTTTCCTCGCCGACATCGCCCCGCTGCAACTGCCGCCGCGGGGCGATGGCGAGACCCTGGCCGGCGCGGTGCTCAGCCTGCACCGGGCGGATCGCCTGGGCGAGCGCATCTATCAGGTGCGCCGGCAGGAGCTGCGGGGGTTCGACGGTATCTTCCAGAGTTCGCGCAAGCTCGCCGCGGTGGTGGACGAGGCGCGGCGCATGGCGCCGCTGGATGCGCCGCTGCTGATCCAGGGCGAGACCGGCACCGGCAAGGAGCTGCTGGCCCGCGCCTGTCACCTGGCCAGCCCGCGCGGCCCGGCGCCGTTCATGGCGCTGAACTGCGCCGGCCTGCCGGAATCCATGGCCGAAACTGAGCTGTTCGGCTACGGTCCGGGCGCCTTCGAGGGCGCGCGTCCGGAGGGCAAGCTCGGCCTGCTGGAGCTGACCGCCGGCGGCACCCTGTTCCTCGATGCGGTGGACGAGATGGGCCCGCGGCTGCAGGCCAAGCTGCTGCGTTTCCTGCAGGACGGCTCCTTCCGGCAGGTCGGTAGCGACGAGGAGGTGCGTCTCGACGTGCGGGTGATCTGCGCCACCCAGCGCGATCTTTCCCTGCTCTGCGCCAGGGGCGAGTTCCGCGAGGACCTCTATCACCGCCTCAACGTCCTCAGCCTGCAGGTGCCGCCGCTGCGCGAATGCCTGGATGGTCTGGAGGCGCTGGCCGGACACTTCCTCGATCAGGCCAGCCGGCAGATCGGCTGTCCGCAGCCGACGCTGTCGCCCCCGGCCCTGGAACGGCTCGCCCACTACCACTGGCCGGGCAACGTGCGGCAACTGGAGAACGTGCTGTACCAGGCGGTTTCCCTGTGCGACGGCGACCCGGTGAAGCCCGAGCACATCCGCCTGCCGGACTATGGCACGCCGCCGCCGCTGGGGGAATTTTCCCTGGAGGGCGGTCTGGACGAGATCCTCGGCCGCTTCGAGAAGGCCGTGCTGCAGCGCCTCTTCGACGAGTATCCGAGCAGCCGGCTGCTGGCCCGGCGCCTGGGGGTTTCCCATACCACCATCGCCAACAAGCTGCGCCAGTTCGGCCTGGGGCGGGAGTCGGGAAGCTGATCCGGCCGCCGGGTAGCACAGTCGTGCTCCCCGCGCCCGGGATGGACTCGCCGAATCGGCCGGACGGTGTCTAGACCTTGGTGTAGTGGTCCGGAGCCGGACTCCGGGACTATAAGGTCCTCGCTGGATCGACGATTCCAGCCAGGTTTTTCATTCCGCTGGGAATGATGGGCGGGCGGCTTGCGGGCCGCCCTCTTTTTTTCTGCCCTCCCTCCGTTTCGACGATCCTTCCGACGCCGCCGCCGGCTCGCCCGGCTGTCTGTTCTGCGCGCCTCGCGGCTGTGGTATGAAGGTCCGTACATTTCTTTCCCGCCTGCCCGGGCCGCCGTCGTCCGGCCGAACTCGAGAAGCGAAGCCATGCAGTCATCCGCCATCCGTACCGCGCTGTTCGTTCCGGCCACCCGTCCGGAGCGTATTCCGAAAGCCCTCGCCAGTGGCGCCGAGGTGGTCATCGTCGATCTCGAGGATGCCGTCGAGGAAAGCCTCAAGGCCGAGGCGCGCGACAATCTGGACGCCTTCCTGACGGACAATCCCGAGGCCCGGCTGCTGGTGCGCATCAACGCGCCCACCCATCCCCAGCAGGCGGCGGATCTGGAACTCTGCGGTCGCCAGGCCGGCATTCGCGGGATAGTGCTGCCGAAGGTCGAGAGCGCGGTGCAGGTCAGCCCGGTGGCGGCGTCCGGCAAGCCGGTGTGGGCGGCGGTCGAGAGCGCCCGTGGCGTGCTGGAGCTGCCGGCGATCGCCCGCGCCGGCGGAGTCGAGCGGCTGACCTACGGCGGTCTGGACCTGGGGCTGGATTTCGGCGTGGCCTGCGGCAGCGAGGCGGCCGAGCGGATTCTCGACCAGGTGCGCTATGCGCTCCTGCTGCACTCGCGGACGGCCCGGCTGGCTCCGCCGCTGGAGACCGTCTTCCCGTCCATCGAGGACCGCCCAGGGCTGCTGCGTCGGGCGCGGACGGCCTGCGACATGGGCTTCGGCGGCCTGTTGTGCATCCATCCGAGTCAGGTGGACATCGTCCATCAGGCCTTCATGCCCACGGTCGAGGAGCTGGCCTGGGCGAGCCGGGTCACGGTCGCCGGCGCCTCCGGCGAGGGGGTGTTCGTGGTCGACGGGCAGATGGTGGATGCGCCGGTGCTGGCGCGCGCCAGGCGCCTGCTGGAGCGCGCCGGCCAGCGGCAGAACTGAGCAGCGTCGCTGCGCCGCATGCCGGTCGCCCGCGCGTCCTGACGGGCAGCCGAGTCGCATCCATCGCGCCTCGTCCCGGCGGTACCGGGACGGGGCGTTTTTCGCGCCGGTTCGCACTACGGAGAGGCAAAACGACGGAGCCTGGCCTAGAATGCTGCTCTTCTGCGCGTCATCCGGTCATACTGGCCGGCCTGCGCATCCGGGGCTCGCCGGGTGCCCCGCTGACCGACAGATCCGTTAGTCCCCGGCATCCGAACTGACACAGGCCATGACTTCCGCAACGCCAACGGCTCCCGCCCACCATCCGATGCGTCACCATGACTGATCGCCGCATCGGTTTCATTCTCTGGCCCGATACCCGTCCCCTGACTCTCGCCCTGGCCGAAGAGGCGCTGTACCTCGCCGGGCAGCTGCAGCCGGAGGCGTCCTACGACCTGCGGGTCCTGCGCATCGAGGAGGACGCCGAGCGGCTGCCCGAGGAGTCCTGGGCCGGTCGGCTGGCGGGCTGCGAGAAACTGTTCCTGCTGGCCGACGAGCCCGCCGTCGGCGTTCCGCCGGCACTGGTCGCCGAGTTGAAGCACGCGGCGCGCGAGGGCTGCATGCTCGGCGGCCTGTCCGCCGGGGTCTACCCGTTGGCCCAGCTCGGTCTGCTCGACGGCTACCGGGCGGCGGTGCACTGGCGCTGGCAGGAGGATTTCGCCGAGCGCTTCCCCCGGGTGGCCACGACCGGCCATCTGTTCGACTGGGACCGCGACCGTCTCACCGCCTGCGGCGGGATGGCCGTGCTCGACCTGCTGCTGGCGGTGCTGGCCCAGGACCACGGCGCCGAGCTGGCCTGCGCGGTCAGCGAGGAGCTGGTGGTCGAGCGTATCCGCGAGGGCGGCGAGCGCCAGCGCATCCCGTTGCAGAACCGTCTCGGCTCCAGCCACCCGAAGCTCACCCAGGCGGTGCTGCTGATGGAGGCCAACATCGAGGAGCCGTTGACCACCGACGAGATTGCCCAGCACGTCTGCGTCTCCCGCCGCCAGCTGGAGCGCATCTTCAAGCAGTACCTGCAGCGGGTGCCGAGTCAGTACTACCTGGAGCTGCGGCTGAAGCGGGCCCGCCAACTGCTGCTGCAGACCGGCAAGTCGATCATCCAGATCGGCCTGTCCTGCGGCTTCTCTTCCGGTCCGCATTTCTCCAGCGCCTACCGCAACTTCTTCGGCGCCACCCCGCGGGAAGACCGCAACCAGCGCCGCAGCGCCGCCTCCGGCGAGGTTTCGGCGCCGGTCGAGCGCTGAGGTCCGGCCGGTGCAAGAATTTTCCGCCGTCCTGCTTCCACTGCGGCACACAGTGTTTAAACTGCGCTATTCCGGTGCGGTCCCCGCGCCGGCGAATCGCGGTCCGCAGCTGCGGGCTCGTCGCACGCGGCGAGGCAGGTCGCGATGGCGTTTCCCCTATCCCCTCATTGCTGGCCTTTACATGGCAGGAGTTTTTCCCGATGTCCGTTGAGCATGCTCAGGTGCAACGCGCCGAATTCGATCAGGTGATGGTCCCCAACTACGCCCCTGCCGCCTTCATTCCGGTGCGCGGCGAGGGTTCGCGAGTCTGGGATCAAACCGGTCGAGAGCTGATCGACCTCACCGGCGGCATCGCGGTCAACTCCCTCGGCCACTGCCATCCGCGCCTGATCGCGGCGCTGACCGAGCAGGCGCACAAGCTCTGGCACGTGTCCAACGTGTTCACCAACGAGCCGACCCTGCGTCTGGCGAAGAAGCTGGAACAGGCCACCTTCGCCGACCGGGCGTTCTTCTGCAACTCGGGCGCCGAGGCCAACGAGGCCGCCTTCAAGCTGGCCCGCCGGGTCGCCCACGACCGCTTCGGGCCGCAGAAGTACGAGATCATCGCCGCGCTGAACAGCTTCCACGGGCGCACCCTGTTCACCGTCAGCGTCGCCGGCCAGCCCAAGTACTCCGACGGCTTCGGGCCGAAGATCGAGGGCATCGCCCATGTGCCCTACAACGATCTGGAAGCCCTGGAAGCCGCGATCTCCGACAAGACCTGCGCCGTGGTGCTGGAGCCGATCCAGGGCGAGAGCGGCATCCTGCCGGCCGAGCAGGCCTACCTGGAAGGCGCGCGCCGGCTGTGCGACCGGCACAATGCGCTGCTGATCTTCGACGAGGTGCAGACCGGCGTCGGCCGTACCGGCGAGCTGTTCGCCTACATGCACTACGGCGTGGTCCCGGACATCCTGTCCACCGCCAAGGGCCTGGGCGGCGGCTTCCCGATCGGCGCCATCCTCACCCGCACCGAGCTGGCCCAGCATTTCTCGGTCGGCGTGCACGGCACCACCTTCGGCGGCAACCCGCTGGCCTGCGCCGTGGCCGAGGCGGTGATCGACGTGGTCAACACGCCGGAGGTGCTGCAGGGCATCAAGGCCAAGCACGAGCGCTTCAAGGCCCGTCTGCAGCAGATCGGCGAGCAGTACGGCATCTTCAGCCAGATCCGCGGCATGGGCATGCTGATCGGCTGCGTGCTCAGCGAGCCCTGTAAGGGCAAGGCCAAGGACGTGCTGGTCGCCGCCGAGCAGGCGGACCTGATGGTGCTCCAGGCCGGTCCGGACGTGGTCCGCCTGGCCCCCAGCCTGGTGATCGAGGATGCCGACATCGACGAAGGCCTGCTGCGCCTGGAGCGTGCCGTCGCCCGGCTGGTCCGCGGCTGATGGCCGGCGGCAGGTCGCTGCCGCCCCGTCGACTTCATGCTGTGATCGGGCCTGCGGGCCCGATTCTTTGAGCGTCGCCCGACGCTTCCGGCAACAGGAGTGAACGCCATGCTGGTGATGCGCCCCGCGCAAATGGCCGACCTGGCCGACGTTCAGCGCTTGGCCGCGGAAAGCCCGGTGGGGGTCACCTCGCTGCCCGACGACAGCGGACGCCTGGGCGACAAGATCGCCGCCTCCCAGGCTTCCCTGGCCGCGGAGGTGAGCTTCAGCGGCGAGGAAAGCTATTTCTTCGTCCTCGAGGACCGTAGCACCGGCCGTCTGGTCGGCTGCTCCGGCATCGTCGCCTCGGCCGGCTACTCCGAGCCGTTCTACAGTTTCCGCAACGAGACCTTCGTGCACGCCTCGCGCGAGCTGAAGATCCACAACAAGATCCATGTGTTGTCGATGTGCCATGACCTCACCGGCAACAGCCTGCTCACCAGCTTCCACGTCGAGCCCGAACTGGTGGGCTCGCCCTGGGCCGAGCTGATCTCCCGCGGGCGCCTGCTGTTCATGGCCAGCCATCCGGAGCGTTTCGCCGACGGGGTGGTGGTGGAGATCGTCGGTCTCAGCGACGAGAGCGGCGACTCGCCCTTCTGGGACGCGGTGGGACACCACTTCTTCGACATGAGCTATGCCGCCGCCGAGCGGCTGTCCAGCCTGCGCAGCCGCACCTATCTGGCCGAGATGATGCCGCACTATCCGATCTACGTGCCGCTCCTGCCGGACGCGGCGCAGGAGGCCATGGGCCAGGTCCACCCGCGGGCGCAGCTCAGCTTCGACATCATGACCCGAGAGGGCTTCGAGACCGAGCACTACATCGACATCTTCGACGGCGGCCCGATCCTGCATGCCCGCACCGGCGGCATCCGCTCCATCGCCCACAGCGCGCTGGCGCCGGTCGAGGTCGTGGCCGCGGGGCAGGGCGGCCGCGCCTATCTGCTGAGTAACGGCGGGCTGCTGGACTTCCGCGCCACGGTGGTCGAGCTGGACTGGACGCCCGGCCAGCCGTTGCTGCTCCGCAGCGAGGTGGCCGAAGCCCTGGGCGTCGCCAGCGGCGGCAGCGTGCGCCTGGTGGCGCTTGATTAGCGCGGCTGGCCGGCTGCCCGCCCGCCGCCGGCCGATCCCGCACGGTTTTCCGGAGGAAAGATGATCGTTCGACCCGTACGCAGTGCCGATCTGCCGGTCCTGATCGAACTGGCCCACAGCACCAGCTCGGGCACCGGACTGACTTCCCTGCCGCCCAACGAGGCGCGCCTGGCGCAGCGCGTCGCCTGGGCCGAGGCGGCCTTTCGCGGCGAGGCCGAGAAGGGCGACGCCGACTACCTGTTCGTGCTCGAGGACGACGAGGGCAGGGTCGTCGGTACCTCCGCGATCACCGGCGCGGTCGGCCTGCGCGAGCCCTGGTACAACTACCGGGTCGGCCTGACGGTCAGCGCCTCGCGGGAGCTCAACCTGTACCGGGAAAACCCGACGCTGTTCCTGGTCAACGACCTGACCGGCAACACCGAGCTGTGCTCGCTGTTCCTGCTGCCGGAGTACCGCAGCGGCCTGAACGGCCGCCTGCTGTCGAAGGCGCGCCTGCTGTTCATCGCCGAGTTCCGCGAGCTGTTCGCCGCCAAGCTGATCTCCGAGCTGCGCGGCATGTCCGACGAGGCGGCCCGTTCGCCCTTCTGGGAGAGCCTGGGCCGGCACTTCTTCAAGATGGAGTTCCGCCAGGCGGACTACCTCACCGGCATCGGCAGCAAGGCCTTCATCGCCCAGCTGATGCCGCGCTTTCCGCTCTATGCCTGCTTCCTTTCGGAAGAGGCGCGCAAGGCCATCGGCCGGGTGCATCCGCAGAGCGAGCCGGCACTGGCGATGCTGGCTGCCGAGGGCTTCAGCCATCAGGGCTATGTCGACATCTTCGACGCCGGCCCGGTGGTCGAGTGCGAGACGGCCAAGGTCCGTGCCGTGCGCGAGAGCCGCACCCTGGTGCTGGCGGTCGGCACGCCCGGAGACGAGGCCGAGCCCTTCCTGATCCATAACCGCGAGTGCCGGGATTGCCGGATCGCCGCGGCGCCGGCGCGGATGGCGGCCGGCACCCTGGTGGTCGATCAGGCCACCGCCCGGCGCCTGCGCCTGGTCCCGGGCGATCAGGTGCGCGCCGTGCCGGTTGCCGCCGAGTCGGCTGCGGAGCTGTGCCCGTGACCGCCTGGGAGGTCAACTTCGACGGCTTGGTCGGGCCGAGCCACAACTATGGCGGGCTGTCCTACGGCAATCTGGCCTCGCAGAGCAGCGGCCAGCAGCTTTCCAACCCCAGGGAAGCGGCCCGCCAGGGGCTGGCGAAGATGAAGGCGCTGCACGACCTGGGCTTCCGTCAGGGCGTGATGGCGCCGCACGAGCGCCCCGACGTGGCCACCCTGCGCCGTCTGGGCTTCGCCGGCAGCGATGCCGAGGTCATCCGTCGGGCGGCCCGTGACTGCCTGCCGCTGCTGGCGGCCTGCAGCTCCGCCTCGAGCATGTGGACGGCGAACGCCTGCACCGTCAGCCCGAGTGCCGATACCGCCGACGGGCGCGTGCACTTCACCGCGGCCAACCTCAACTGCAAGTTCCATCGCTCCATCGAGCACGCCACCACCAGCCGTCTGCTGGCGGCGATGTTCGCCGACCCGCGCCATTTCACCCACCACCCGGCGCTGCCGGAGGTGAGCCAGTTCGGCGACGAGGGAGCGGCTAACCATACGCGCCTGTGCCGTGGCTATGGTGATCCCGGCGTGGAGCTCTTCGTCTTCGGCCGCAGCGCCTTCGACGGCCGTTACCCGGCGCCCGGCCGCTATCCGGCGCGGCAGACTCTGGAAGCCAGCCAGGCGGTGGCGCGCCTGCACGGCCTGGACGCCGGCGGCGTGGTCTTCGCCCAGCAGAATCCGGCGGTGATCGATCGGGGCGTGTTCCACAACGACGTGATCGCCGTGGGCAACGGCGAGGTGCTGCTGTACCACGAGGATGCCTTCCTCGAGCGGGAGCGGGTGCTCGCCGAGCTGGGCGACAAGCTCGCCCACCGTGGTGGCCGGTTGCAGGCGATCGAGGTATCGCGCGAGGCGCTGGATATCGAGGACGCGGTCCAGACCTACCTGTTCAACAGCCAGCTGCTCAGCCGGGCGGATGGCTCGATGCTGCTGGCGGTGCCGGAGGAGTGCCGCGGCAACCCGCGGGTCTGGCAGTACCTGACGGAGCTGACCGCCTCGGGCGGACCGATCCGCGAGGTCACGGTCTTCGACCTCAAGCAGAGCATGCAGAACGGCGGCGGTCCCGCCTGTCTGCGTCTGCGCGTGGTGCTCACCGAGACCGAGCTGCAGGCGGTCAATCCGGGCGTACTGTTTAGCGAAGCGCTGTACACCAGGCTCGACGCTTGGGTCGGCAGGCACTACCGGGACCGCCTGGCCGAGGCCGACCTGGCCGATCCGCAGCTGCTGATCGAGTCCCGTACGGCGCTGGACGAGCTGACGCAGATCCTCGGACTGGGCTCCGTCTATCCTTTTCAACTCGATTGACCTGGCTGATCGCGGACGATCCGCCTCTTTTTCCGCCGCTTATGGCTTATCCCTTGGAGCTGACCTCATGACCGATGCCCTGCAACTCATTCTCGAAGACACCGATGGTACCCAGCTGGAAACCTCCTGCACCCGCTTCGCCGTGGTCTGGCAGGGGCGCGAGGTGTGGATCCAGCAGGCCGGCAACGGCCAGTTGCTGATCGGCGTGGACGTGGAGGAGGGCGACACCGAATACGCCAACCTGCTGCTGCGCCCGATGGCCACCAATCTGGTCAGTCTGCAACTGGAGATGGAACCGGCCGGGGAGGATGACGAGGGGCACGTTCACGGCCCCGAGTGCAATCACTGACCGTTCGTTTTTCCGACCGCACGAAGACCGCCGTGAGCCCGAGTGCCGCGGCGGTCGCTCCGATCGTCTTCCCTGCCTGTCGGGCGGCCGAGAGGCCGAATCTGTACGAAAGCTCTACCGCGCGGGCACAAGGCCGATATAATGCGTCCCTTTGCCAAAACCCGCCGTGGCCGCAGTTCCTTGGGAATGTCTATGAAAAGCGCAGAAATCCGTGAAGCCTTCCTCCGCTTCTTCGAAGAGAAGGGGCACACCCGCGTGGCCTCCAGTTCGCTGATCCCGGCGAACGACCCCACCCTGCTGTTCACCAACGCCGGCATGAACCAGTTCAAGGACTGTTTCCTCGGCCTGGAAAAGCGCCCCTACACCCGCGCCACCACCAGCCAGAAGTGCGTACGCGCCGGCGGCAAGCACAATGATCTGGAGAACGTCGGCTACACCGCGCGCCACCATACTTTCTTCGAGATGCTGGGCAACTTCAGCTTCGGCGACTATTTCAAGCGCGACGCCATCACCTACGCCTGGGAATTCCTGACCTCCGAGAAGTGGCTGAACCTGCCCAAGGAGAAGCTCTGGGTCACCGTCTACGCGACCGACGACGAGGCCTACGACATATGGACCAAGGAAGTTGGCATGCCCGCCGAGCGCATGGTGCGCATCGGCGACAACAAGGGCGCTCCCTACGCTTCCGACAACTTCTGGGCGATGGGCGACACCGGTCCCTGCGGTCCCTGCACCGAGATCTTCTTCGACCACGGCGAGCACATCTGGGGCGGCCCGCCCGGATCGCCGGAAGAGGACGGCGATCGCTACATTGAGATCTGGAACAACGTGTTCATGCAGTTCAACCGCACCGCGGACGGCGTGCTCCATCCGCTGCCGGCCCCGAGCGTGGACACCGGCATGGGCCTCGAGCGCATCAGCGCGGTGCTGCAGCACGTCAATTCCAACTACGAGATCGACCTGTTCCAGAACCTGCTGAAAGCCTCCGCCGAAGCCATCGGCTGTGCCAACGACGACGCGCCGTCGCTCAAGGTGGTGGCCGACCACATCCGCTCCTGCGGCTTCCTCGTCGCCGACGGGGTACTGCCGTCCAACGAAGGCCGCGGCTACGTGCTGCGCCGGATCATCCGTCGTGCCTGCCGTCACGGTAACAAGCTGGGCGCCAAGGGCGCCTTCTTCCACAAGATCGTCGCCGCCCTGGTGGCCGAGATGGGTGATGCCTATCCGGAGCTCAAGCAGCAGCAGGCGCATATCGAGCGCGTGCTGAAGACCGAGGAGGAGCAGTTCGCCAAGACCCTGGAGCAGGGCCTGAAGATCCTCGAGCAGGACCTGGCCGAACTGAAGGGCAAGGTCATCCCCGGCGACGTGGTGTTCAAGCTGTACGACACCTATGGCTTCCCGGTCGACCTGACCGCCGACATCGCCCGCGAGCGCGAGTTGACCGTCGACGAGGAAGGCTTCGAGCGCGAGATGCAGGCCCAGCGTGAGCGTGCCCGCTCCGCTAGCGCCTTCGACATGGACTACAACAGCCTGATCAAGGTGGAAGGGGAGACCCGCTTCACCGGCTACGACACCACCACCGGTACCGGTCGGGTCCTGGCCCTGTTCAGGGAGGGCATGAGCGTCGAGCGCCTGAGCGCGGGCGAGGAGGGCGTGGTGGTCCTCGACCAGACGCCTTTCTATGCCGAGTCCGGCGGTCAGGCGGGCGACTGCGGCTATCTGGCCGCCGACGGCCTGCGCTTCGAGGTGCGTGACACCACCAAGGTCGGTGGTGCCTCCCTCCATCATGGCATCCTCAGTGCCGGCAGCCTGAGTGTCGGCAATGCGGTCGAGGCCGTGGTCGATCCTTCCGTGCGTCAGGCCACCGCACTCAACCACTCGGCCACCCATCTGCTGCACGCCGCGCTGCGCCGGATCCTCGGCGAGCACGTGGCCCAGAAAGGCTCGCTGGTGGACAGCCAGCGCCTGCGCTTCGACTTCAGCCACTTCGAGGCGATAAAGCCCGAGCAGATCAAGGCCCTGGAAGAGCTGGTCAACGCCGAGATCCGCAGGAACAGCCCGGTGGAAACCGAGGTCACCGACATCGACAGCGCCAAGCGCAAGGGCGCCATGGCACTGTTCGGCGAGAAGTACGGCGATACCGTGCGCGTGCTGACCATGGGCGGCGGCTTTTCCGTCGAGCTCTGCGGTGGCACCCACGTGACCCGTACCGGCGACATCGGCCTATTCAAGATCGTCAGCGAGGGCGGGGTGGCTGCCGGCGTGCGCCGCATCGAGGCGGTCACCGGTGCCCACGCGCTGGTCTACCTGAACGGCGCCGAGGAGCAGCTCAAGGATGTCGCCGCGCTGGTCAAGGGCAGCCGCGACAACCTGCTAGACAAGCTGACCGGTCTGCTCGAGCGCAACCGCCAGCTGGAGAAGGAGCTGGAGCAGCTCAAGGCCAAGGCGGCGAGCAGCGCCGGCGACGACCTGGCCGGTTCCGCACTGGAAGTGAAGGGTGCCAAGGTCCTCGCTGCCCGGCTCGACGGCGTCGACGGCAAAGGGCTGCTGGCACTGGTCGACCAGCTGAAGAACAAGCTGGGTAGCGCCGCGATCCTGCTGGGCGGCGAGTCGGACGGCAAGGTCGTGCTGGTCGCCGGGGTGACCCAGGATCTGACCGGCAAGCTCAAGGCCGGCGATCTGATGAAGCAGGCCGCTGCGGCGGTCGGCGGCAAGGGTGGCGGCCGCCCGGACATGGCTCAGGGTGGCGGTACCGATGTCGGGGCGCTGGACCAGGCGCTCGCTCTGCTCATGCCGTTCGTCGAAGAGCGGCTGTAAGGGGCGACAAGCGCTTGTCGGCAGGCCTGCCGAATCTTGGCAGTGGTCTGCGTTGAATGTTTAATGGCGCCCTTTTACGGGCTAGGTGGCTTTTTAAATGGCGTTGATCGTACAGAAATTCGGAGGCACCTCCGTCGGCTCTGTCGAGCGTATCGAGATGGTGGCCGAGAAGGTCAAGAAATTCCGTGAGAATGGCGACGATATCGTGGTCGTGGTCTCGGCCATGAGCGGCGAAACCAATCGCCTGATCGCCCTAGCCAAGCAAATCAGCGATCAGCCGGTACCGCGCGAGCTCGATGTTATGGTGTCCACCGGCGAGCAGGTGACCATCGCTCTCTTGGCCATGGCGCTGATCAAGCGCGGCGTGCCGGCGGTATCCTATACCGGCAATCAGGTGCGCATTCTGACCGACAGCGCCCACACCAAGGCGCGCATCCTGCAGATCGACGACCAGAAGCTGCGTGCCGACCTCAAGGCCGGGCGCGTGGTGGTGGTGGCCGGATTCCAGGGTGTGGACGAGCACGGCAACATCACCACCCTCGGTCGCGGTGGCTCCGATACCACTGGCGTGGCCCTGGCCGCGGCGCTGAAAGCCGACGAGTGCCAGATCTATACCGATGTCGATGGCGTCTACACCACCGATCCGCGCGTCGTGCCGAAGGCCCGGCGCCTGGAGAAGATCACCTTCGAGGAAATGCTGGAAATGGCCAGCCTGGGCTCCAAGGTGCTGCAGATCCGCTCGGTGGAGTTCGCCGGTAAGTACAATGTCCCGCTGCGCGTGTTGCACAGTTTCCAAGAGGGTCCCGGCACCCTCATTACCATCGATGAAGAGGAATCCATGGAACAGCCGATCATCTCCGGCATTGCCTTCAATCGCGACGAAGCCAAGCTGACCATTCGTGGCGTGCCGGACAATCCCGGCGTGGCGTTCAAGATCCTCGGTCCGATCAGTGCAGCGAATATCGAGGTGGACATGATCGTGCAGAACATCTCGCACGATAACACCACCGATTTCACCTTCACCGTGCATCGCAATGATTACCTGAATGCCATGCAGGTGTTGCAGAACACCGCCCGCGAGATCGGGGCGCGGGAGGTCATCGGCGATACCGATATCGCCAAGGTGTCCATCGTCGGTGTCGGCATGCGTTCCCATGCTGGAGTAGCCAGCCGTATGTTCGAAGCGTTGGCGAAGGAAAGCATCAATATTCAGATGATCTCCACCTCGGAAATCAAAGTGTCCGTGGTTATCGAGGAGAAATATCTGGAGCTGGCGGTGCGTGCTCTGCATACCGCATTCGAACTGGATGCTCCCGCCCGACAAGTTGAGTAACCCGTATCGTGGAAAGGCGCAGAAATTCTGCGCCTTTCGTCGTTTTGGCTGGGAGGCAAAACCTTTCCTTTTGCCTGCTCTGGTCAATACTTGGGTGTATAGTCTTCTGGGAATGGCTGATTCTCAGGATTATTGCCTTTTTTATTTTGCAGACTGTTGTCCTGTTGATTTCCCGTAAAGGAGAAAGGAATGCTGATTCTGACTCGTCGGGTCGGAGAGACCCTGATGGTGGGTGATGATGTCACTGTCACTGTGTTGGGTGTGAAAGGTAACCAGGTGCGTATTGGGGTCAATGCGCCGAAAGAGGTTGCTGTTCATCGCGAAGAGATTTACCAGCGCATTCAGAAAGAAAAAGATCAAGAGCCAAGCCATTAATTTTTCTGAATTTTTGGCTTTGCAATCGGGGCAAAGGTAGGTATTATACGCCCCGTGTTGCGGAGAGGTGGCCGAGAGGCCGAAGGCGCTCCCCTGCTAAGGGAGTACACCTCAAAAGGGTGTCGGGGGTTCGAATCCCCCCCTCTCCGCCATTAACGCCTAATAGGGATATTGTTCGACTTTGACGTAGGTTGTTGAAAGATAATCGAAATTAAGCTTGAACAAAGATTTTGAATCTCTATAATGCGCGGCGCTAAGCGCACTCATAGCTCAGCTGGATAGAGTACCCGGCTACGAACCGGGCGGTCGGAGGTTCGAATCCTCCTGAGTGCGCCATATTTGAACACCTTGGCTGGTGTTCGAGCCAGAGGTGATCTGGTTTATCAAGCACCACACGCACTCATAGCTCAGCTGGATAGAGTACCCGGCTACGAACCGGGCGGTCGGAGGTTCGAATCCTCCTGAGTGCGCCATATCGAGAAGGGCCTGCAGCAATGCAGGCCCTTTTTTATTCAGCGCTTCTCTGTCACGCAGCCGTTCTCGTCGAAGCTGATTTGTCGTGTGCGTCCGCCGTCACGGTACAGGTAGCGACTCCGGCCATTGTTGCCGGTGACCCTGTCCGGAGCGCCCAGTGCGCTTTCCACGTCGGCACGGGTCATGCCGGGGCGAATGTGCCTTTTGATTACTGCCTCGCGACGCTCGCGGCCGACGATTCGGTTCCCGCAGCCATCGTCCCGTTGGCCCACGACCGTGACTTTCTCTAGGCTGTTCTGTGCCTCCGATCGGCTTTCACGATGTCTGGTCTTGCTCCCCAGTGTCACGGGCGCTCCACTGCTCGGCGTGGGGTTGAAAGCCTGCTGGATATCCTGCTGCTGGTCCGTCGTGCAGCCCTGCAGGGTATAGGTGACATGCCCATTCGGCGCTTGGCAGCGGAATACGTTAGAGGCAAGCAGTGGAGTAGCAGAGCCGAGCAGCAGCATGACGATGGCTGTTCGGGGCAATTGGTGCATGGCGTCCTCCTTGACCGGACCGGATAAAAAGGGACTCAAGTCTAGTCTCACCTCGATTGAGCTGGCGTGTTCCAAGTCGCTTCATGCCAGCGTGGGCGGTGATATGGGGCCGAGGTTTACGACGCAAGCATTTGTTCTGGCCGCTTTTCGGGCGCGTGCAAAGCTTTCCGGCAGTGTTATCATTACGCCTGTCTGCCCCGCGGGGGTATGTGGAAAACCACCATGGACTTACCCAGTAGTTACTTCATCCGATTTGAACAATCACGTATTGACTGATTGATACCCTTGGCGTGCTCCGCTGCTGGGGGTGGAGCTTGCTATGACCGATGCCGAAGCCAAGAAGCCGCAAGAAAGCCTGCAAGACCGCCTCACCCAGGTGGTCGATCTTTTGCACAGGCAGCGGCTGGTCGAAGAGCTGACCCATCGACAGGAAGGTCCTCATCACCAATTGGTCGAGGATCTCGTACACCGACAGAACCTCGCCGAGTTGCAGCGTAAGCTCAACGAGCTGCACCCAGCCGACATCGCCCGCATTCTCGAAGCCCTTCCCCTCGAAGACCGCCTGACCATCTGGCAGTTGGTCAGAGCCGAGCGGGACGGCGACATCCTCCTCGAAGTATCCGATGCGGTCCGCGAAACGCTGATCGCGGACATGGACGATCATGAGTTGATCGCCGCCGCCAAGGAGATGGACGCCGACGAGCTCGCCGACCTGGCGCCGGAGTTGCCGCGCGATGTGGTCCATGAGCTGATGGAGTCCCTCGACGCACAGCAGCGAGAGCGGGTTCGGTCGGCACTGTCCTACGATGAAGATCAGGTCGGCGCACTGATGGACTTCGAGATGGTCACCATCCGCGAAGACGTCAGTCTGGAAGTGGTATTGCGCTACTTGCGGCGTTTCAAGGAGTTGCCGAGTCATACCGATAAACTGTTCGTGGTCGATTATGACGGCATGCTGAAAGGCGTGCTGCCGATCAAACGGCTCCTCGTCAGCGATCCTGAGATACAGGTCGGCGAGATCATGGCTGTCGATCCGGTCAGTTTTCATCCCGACGAGAATGCTTACGATGCTGCCCAGGCCTTCGAGCGTTACGACCTGGTGTCCGCTCCGGTAGTGGACAAGAACGGCAAGCTGATCGGTCGTTTGACCATCGACGAAATGGTCGACCTGATCCGCGAGGAAGGCGAAAGCGAAGTGCTGAACATGGCCGGTTTGCGCGAAGAGGAAGATATCTTCGCCTCGGTCTGGAAGTCGGTGGGCAACCGTTGGTCCTGGCTGGCGGTGAACCTGGTCACTGCCTTCCTCGCCTCGCGGGTGATCGGCCTGTTCGAAGGCTCCATCGAGAAGCTGGTGGCGCTTGCTGCCCTGATGCCTATCGTCGCGGGGATCGGGGGCAATTCGGGCAATCAGACTATCACCATGATCGTTCGTGCCATGGCGCTCGATCAGATCAGCAGTACCGGCAACACTGCCCGTCTGCTACGCAAGGAGTTGGGGGTGGCGCTGATCAACGGCTTGGTCTGGGGTGGCGTGATAGGGGCGGTCGCCTATCTGCTCTATGACAGTTGGTCACTGGGGCTGGTGATGACGGCCGCGATGACCCTGAATCTGCTTCTGGCAGCTTTGATGGGGGTCCTGATCCCGATGACACTGGCCAGGCTGGGCCGGGACCCTGCCATGGGGGCCAGCGTGATGATTACCGCCATGACCGACAGTGGCGGCTTTTTCATCTTTCTTGGGTTGGCCTCGTTGTTCCTGCTCTAGCTGGCCAACTACACCCATTTGCGGTTAACCGTACTATGCGTGTCAGCCAAGAGGCAGCTGCCGCTTGGCTTGGCGGAGTCGCCGTATCTCGCCGCGAGACGAGGAAGGGCTCTTCTGCCGTCAAACAGGCTTATGTGGATAAGCCTGTTTTTCCGTTACCGCCGGAGGCAAAGGCTCGACTGATGGCTGTTGCGAAACCATTGGTCAGGCTTCCGCGGCGAGCTCTGTATCGTGGGCGATCAGGGCCACCAGAGCGTTTTGCTGGCGCCGGGTCAGTTGGCGGAAACGCTGGAGCAATTCGCGCTCATGCAGGGACAGTTCCGGGCTGTCCAGACGCATGTTGAGATCCTCGTCCAGTGCGCCTTCCTGAAGCAGACTTTGCTCGAGGCGAGCGATGATCTCGGAGTTCATGCTGCGATGGTGATTTCGCGCTACTTCGGCGATACGTTCGCGCATCCCGTCTGGAAGGCGGACGACGAATTTGTCAGCGGTACGGCTGGAATAGATAGCCTGTTTCATAGGGCGCATAGATTTGACCGAAGAGTTGTAGTTGAATGCTGGCAAATAGCTGGTAAGCCTGTCATCGGTATGACTCCGGTTCGTTGCAGTGGTTCACTTATTCCGGCCACAAAAAGTGGAAGAGGACAGGTTTTCCAGTGCATATCGGGGCTTTGAGTCGGTGGATGGTTCATCGTTCTCCAAGCGACATGACAAACTTTTTCCCGGCGGCTAACATGCCGCCCCGTCAGACGATGGCTGATGCAGCAAGGCTGGATTTACGCTCCGGCAAAAATGCGTACAATGCCTGGCCTCAGCAAGCTGTCCCCTTAGTTCAACGGATAGAATAAGCCCCTCCTAAGGGCTAGATGCTGGTTCGATTCCAGCAGGGGACGCCATTTTTACCCGCTTGGTTCCTCCCGTCAGGCAGAAGCTGTCGCCTGCTCCCCTTTTCCTCTCTACTCTGTCTCCGCTTTCTCTCGCGGGGTCGTGTGCCAGCCGCCCCCAAAGTCAACGCCTTTCCTAGGTTCTGTATGAAAAGTCGGTGCAGGTAGAATCGTCGCCATGATTGGCTGGAGGCCCACATGGCAAGGCGCTACGAACTCCCGGATACGGGCTGGGAGTTGATCAAGGATCTAG